>DASSMU010000108.1:0-13046 GCA_035701465.1 Solirubrobacterales bacterium | reverse complement strand
CACGCGGCGTTGCTGCGTCACGCTTTCGCGCATTGCGCAAGATTCCCCACTGCTGCCTCCCGTAGGAGTCTGGGCCGTGTCTCAGTCCCAGTGTGGCTGATCGTCCTCTCAGACCAGCTACCCATCGCAGCCTTGGTAGGCCGTTACCCCACCAACAAGCTAATGGGCCGCGAGCCCCTCCCAATGCGGAGGCCGAAGCTTCCTTTAGCGAACAGGCTTGCGCCTGTGCGCCACATCCGGTATTAGCCCGAGTTTCCTCGGGTTGTCCCGGTCATCGGGGCAGGTTACTCACGTGTTACTCACCCGTTCGCGGCTTTGCCCCAGGGCAAGCCCTGGTTCGTCGCACCACTTGCATGTGTTAAGCACGCCGCCAGCGTTCGTCCTGAGCCAGGATCAAACTCTCCGTGAAAGGTACTTCTTACAGAGAGCTGTCATGCCTGGCAAATTGCAAATCGCCGGGTACACATACTCGGCGACCGGCATGACGGGTAAATCAGACCACCCGGCGCGCTGGCGCACCGAGTGGATCGGGCTCAAACATCCCACGGACACGAATGTCCGCGGGGTGCACGCTGCTCAGTTTTCAAAGACCGCTGCGCCTTGTCGACGGGACTCGTCGCTCTTCACGCATGGGCCAGGCACAGGGCCTTGCCCAGAAGGACGAAGGAGTATAGCGCTGCGACGCCGGTTTGCCTAGCCGCCCTCAGGCGGAAGCACGGAGACGGCGGAAGCGGCGCTTGCCGACCTGCAGCACGCGCCCGTCCAGGGCCCCCGGCTCGAGGTCCAGCGTACCGGACGGAATCGGCTCCCCGTCGAGCTTTGCGCCCCCCTGGCCGATCAGGCGGCGGGCCTCGCTGGAGCTGATCTCGAAGGCGCTCGCCATCAGCGCCGGCAGGTGGACCTGATCGCCGTTGTCGCCGAGGAAGGGCGTCAGGTCGAGATCCTCGACCTCGTCGGGCGCCTGACGCTCGACGAAGAGGCGGTTGAAATGCTCTTCTGCCGACGCAGCGGCCGCCGCGTCGTGGAAGCGCTCGACGATCCCACGGGCCAGCGCCCGCTTGGCCTCGTTGGGCGGCAACGCCGTGCCGGGCTCGCTACCCAGCACGAGCCGGTAATACTCGGGCATCGCCTCGTCGGGGATCCTCATCGTCTTGCCGAAGATCTCCTCCGGCGCCTCGGTGACGCCGATGTAGTTGCCCAGCGACTTGCTCATCTTCTGGACTCCGTCGGTCCCGACCAGGATCGGCATCGTCAGGATCGACTGGGGCTTCTGGCCATAGGCGGCCTGGATGTCGCGGCCGAAGAGCAGGTTGAACTTCTGGTCGGTCCCCCCCAGCTCGACGTCGGCCTCGACCGCGACCGAGTCGTAGCCCTGCAGCAGCGGGTAGAGCAGCTCCAGCGCCGCGATCGGGGCGCCGGCGGCGAGGCGCTTCTGGAAGTCGTCGCGCTCGATCAGGCGGGCGACCGTCGTCTGCGCCAACAGGCCGAGCAGCTCCTCCGGCGCCATCCGCAGCCACTCGCTGTTGAAGCGGACCTCGGTGCGCTCGCGGTCGAGCAGCTTGAACGCCTGCTCCTGGTAGGTCGCGGCGTTGGCCTCGATCTCCTCCGGCGAGGGAAGGGGCCGCTGAGCCGAGCGCCCGCTCGGATCGCCGACCCGGGCGGTGAAGTCGCCGACGATCAGGACCACCTGATGGCCGGCCTCCTGGAACTCGCGCAGCTTCTCCAGCACGACCGTGTGGCCGAGGTGGATGTCGGGCGTGGTCGGGTCGATCCCCAGCTTGACCCGCAGCGGCCGCCCGGCAGCGAGCTGCTCCTCGAGCCTTCCCGCCGGCAGCACGTCGACAGCGTTGCGTGTCAGATCCGCCATGGCGGCAATGCTAGACTGCCGCACTCTCTTGGCGGGCGAACGCAGCAAGCCGCGCCTCAAGAAGCTACGCATCCTCTTCGTTGTAATGGGGCTCGGCGTGCTGGGGCTGGTCTCGATGGTCTTCGGGATGATGGCCGCTGTCTCCCAGGACCTGCCGGCGATCTACAACTTCGCCCAGTACAAGGCGGCGAAGAACAGCGAGATCTACGGCGCCTCGGGCGAACCGATCGGGACGCTGACCAGCGACCAGAACAAGATCCTGCTCACCTCGGGCCAAATCTCCCCGAACATCAAGAACGCCGTGGTCTCGATCGAGGACTCGCGCTTCTACGAACACAACGGCGTCGACTTCCAGGGGATCGCCCGCGCCCTGGTCAAGGACGTGCTCAGCCAGAGCGCCGCGCAGGGCGCCTCGACGATCACCGAGCAGTTCGTCAAGAACGCGCTCGAAGCAGAAGGCAGCCGCACGGTCTTCGAGAAGTTCCGTGAGGCGGCGCTGGCCTACCGGCTCGAGCGCCACTGGACCAAGGACAAAATCCTCACCGAGTACCTCAACACGATCTACTTCGGCGAGGGCGCCTACGGGATCGAGGCGGCGGCGCGCACCTACTTCGGCAATGCACACCCCGGCTGCGGCACCCCGACCGAGCCCTGCGCCTCGGTGCTAGAGCCCTGGGAGGCGGCGACACTGGCGGCGCTGATCGCCTCGCCTTCCGCCTACGACCCCAAGGTCTATCCCGAAAACTCGCTGATGCGGCGCAACATCGTGCTTGAAAAGATGTACGAACAGGACTACATAACGCAGGAACAGTTCGAAGAAGGCCGCCAGCAGGCACTGCCCGCCCCGGCCGACATCGAGCCACCCAAGCTCGACTCGCAGGCCCCCTACTTCACCGCCTGGCTGCGCCAGCAGCTGGTCGACCGCTATGGCGCCGCCAAGGCCTTCTTCGGCGGCTTGAAGGTCAAGTCGACTCTGGACCTGCGCCTGCAGGAAGCGGCCGAAGAAGCGGTCAACTCATACCTCGGCTACTCCCCGGCAACCGCCTCAGTGGTCGTTCTCGACAACCACAACGCCGGCGTCAAGGCGATGGTCGGGGGGCCAAACTTCGAAACCAAGCCATTCAACCTCGCCACTCAGGGCCACCGCCAGCCCGGCTCCTCGATCAAGCCGTTCACCTTGATCACCGCGCTGGAAGAGGGAATCTCGCCATACACGACGTTCGAATCCGCACCGCAGTACATCCACTTCGGAAAGCACGACCAGGAAGTCTTCGAAGTCAAAAACGACGAGGACTCCTACCTCGGCTCCTGCGACATCGTCTGCGCGACCACCTATTCGGACAACTCGATCTACGCCCAGCTCGGCCTCGAGGCGCTGAAAGGCAAGACGATCCAGGACCGCACGCACTCGATCGCGGCGACGATCCACAAGGCGGGCTACCAGGACCCGATCTCGACCAACCCCTCGATGGTGCTCGGCGGGCTCGAAGTGGGCGTCACGCCCCTGGGCTGGACCTACGCGTACTCGACGATCGGCAACAACGGCGACCGGGTCAGCGGCACGCTGGCGCCGCGGCCGGGCGACAGCCCAGTCGCCTACACCCGGGTCACCGACCAAAACGGACACACGATCAAGGGCGGCGACAACGACCCGATCCACACCCCGGTCATCCCCGAAGGCGTGGCCGAAGAAGCGAAGAACATCCTCGAAACCGTCGTCTCCAGCGGCACCGGCACCCACGCCAACATCGGCGCCTCCGGCCAATGGGGCAAGACGGGGACGACCGAGAACAACGGCGACGCCTGGTTCTGCGGCGGAATCGAAGACGAAGTGACCGCCTGCGTCTGGGTTGGCTACGCCGACACGACGACGCCGATGACGACCCTCTACAACGGCGGCCCGGTGATGGGCGGCACCTTCCCGGCGCTGATCTGGGCCAGCGTGATCTCGGCCTGGGAGGAAATCAAGGCCGAACGCGAAGCGGAAGCGAAGGAAGGCAAGCACGGCGGGGCGTCCGGTGGGTCCGGCTCAACCTATGTGCCGCCGTCAACCTCCGAACCCGAAGTCGAATCGTCCGAACCGGAAGCTGCAGAACCGTCCGAACCCGTGGAACCCGAATCGGCCGAACCCGAAGCTGCAGAACCGGCGGCGCCTAGCGAACCGGCTGCGCCGGCTACTGGGGGCGGCGTTACCGCGGGGTAGGACCCATCCCGGTAGGGGTTTCGCTTAACTTTTTCGGTGGGACGGGGTTGGGCTTGGCGCCCGGACGCTCTTGACGAAAAAGTACAAGACGCTTCACCCCTACCGGGATGGGTCCTGCGCGCGAATCGGCCGCGAGACGTGCGGGTTGCCGGCGGCGCAGAAGCGCCACGGGCGCTCGGTTGCCTTGGTGATGCCGATGCGTGGGCCAGTGACGATCTTGCTTTTCCAGTTCTTACTTGGAGGCAATAGGTGGAATGGCTCGCTTGCCAGGTCGGCGCGGTTGTCGGGGAGCCCGATGCCTAGAGCCTCGGTCAGCTTGCCGGGGCCGGAGCAGAGGTCGTGGTCGGGGCGGGGGCCGCGCCTCGTTCGCATAGCTTCGATCCCGGTCGTTGGTTCCAGGGCTCTGATCAATACGGCTGCCGCCTCGCCCTCCGCTTCGGCCACCGCGTTGAGAAGGGCGTGGATCCCGTAGGACAGGTAGACGTAGGCGCGGCCGGGTGGGCCGAAGAGGACCTCCGTGCGCGGGGTCAGGCCTACGTAGGCGTGGCAGGCGGGATCGTCGCGGTCGTAGCTCTCGGTCTCGACGATGACGCCGCCGCAGCCCTCGTAGAAGAGCCGGCAGCCGATCAGCTCGCGGGCAACGACGTGGACTGAGCGATCGAAGAAGTCAACGCCAAGGCGCTCGCCCGTCTCTGCGGCAGAGACGGTCAAGAGCGCTCTTCGAGCGCTCTTGCCTTGACCGCGGCGAGGGTCTCGCCGGCCTGGCCGATCTGGACGGCGAGGGCCTTGGAGCCGGTGCCGCCCTCGATCCGCTTCGACTCCAGCCAGCTGCTGCGCTGCAGCACCTCGTAGAAGGACTCGTCGAGGTGCTCGGAGCGCTGGGCCAGCTCCTCCGGCGTCAGCTCCGAGAGCTTCTTGCCCTGCTCGACCGCGTCGCGGACCAGGCCGCCGACGATGCCGTGCGCCTCGCGGAAGGGGACGCCGCGCCGGACCAACAGGTCGGCGACCTCGGTCGCGGCGAGCATCTCGTCGCCGGAGGCTGCCTCGAGCCGCTCGCGGTCGAACTCGATCCCGGCCAGCATCCCCTCGAGCGCCTCCAGGCACGACTCGATCGTGTCGATCGCGTCGAAGAGCGGCTCCTTGTCCTCCTGCATGTCCTTGCCGTAGGTGAGCGGCAGGGCGTGCATCGTCCCCAGCAGCGAGGCGTAGCTCGCGGCCACCCGGGGGCTCTTCGCCCGCAGCAGCTCCGCCGAGTCGGGGTTCACCTTCTGCGGCATGATCGAGGAGCCCGAGGAGAAGGACTCGTCGAGCTCGCAGAAGCCGAACTCCGTGGAGCTCCAGATGACGATCTCCGAGCCGAGGCGGGAGAGGTGCATCGCGCAGGTCGAAGCGGCGGCCAGGTAATCGAGGACGAAGTCGCGGTTGGAAGCGCCGTCGATCGAGTTGTGGCTGACGTGCTCGAAGCCGAGGTCGTCGGCGACGGCGTTGCGGTCGATCTCCCAGTTGACGCCCGCCAGGGCGCCGGAGCCGAGCGGCATCACCGAGGCGCTGTCGAGGGCGAACTGGAAGCGCAGCACGTCGCGGGCGAGCATCCAGAAGTAGGCGAGCAGGTGGTGGCCGAGGTAGACCGGCTGGGCGCGCTGCAGGTGGGTGTAGCCGGGCATCGGCCAGTCGCGGTGGCGCTCGGCCAGCTCCAGCAGCCGCTCCATCGCGTCGCCGGCCAGCTCGATCGCGCGCAGCGAGTGCGCCTGGACCACCATCGCCACGTCGGTGGCGACCTGGTCGTTGCGCGAGCGCCCGGTGTGCAGCTTGCCGGCGAGCGGGCCGATCTCCTCGCCGAGCAGGCGCTCGACCGCCATGTGGATGTCCTCGTCGGCGTCGGCGAACTCAAAGCCGTGCTCGCCCATGCGCGCCCGCACGCGCTCGAGGCCGGCGTCGATCTGGGCCAGCTCGTCGGCGTCGAGGACGCCGATCCCGTGCAGGCCGCGGGCATGCGCCTGCGACTGGTCGATGTCGTAGGGCGCCAGCCGCCAGTCGAACTCGATCGAGCGATTGAGCCGCCAGAAGCGGGGATCGGGGTCTTTGCGGAAGCGAGACATCAGCGCAGGGATTGGGCCAGAGCCTCGCACACACGCGCCACCTGAGACTCGGTCATCGAGGGATAGAAGGGCAGCGCCAGCGAACGGGCCGAGGCCGCTTCGGCCACCGGGAACTGACCCTCGCGGTAACCCAGCTCGCGCAGGTGCGGGAAGAGGTGGATGCAGGGCAAGTAGGCCTTGCTGGCAACGCCCCGCTCGGCGAGCAGCGCGATCGCAGCGTTTCGGTCAGCGCCCTCGGGAAGCCCGACGGTGTAAACGAACCAGCTGCGCACCTCCTCGCCGCGTCCGGCAATCGGCACGCGCAGGCCGTCGATACCCGCCAGTCCCTCCTCGTAGAGGGAGGCAACCCTGGTGCGTCCGGCAATCAGCGCATCGAGCTTCTCCAGCTGGGCGACGCCGAGCGCGGCCGCGACGTCGGCAAGGCGGTAGTTGAAGCCGAGGCGGCCGTGGTCAAGCCAGCCCATGTCGGCGGCCCGGCCCTGGTTACGCTCGCTGCGTAGCCGCGCGGCGGCCTCGGGGTCGGATGGGATGACAATCCCCCCCTCGCCCGTGGTCAGCTGCTTGTTGGCGTAGAAGGCAAAGGTCGCGAGGTTGCCGCGGGTGCCGACCCGGCGGCCCTCCGAGTCGACGGCGCCGAGGCTCTCGCAGGCGTCCTCGAGCATGCCGAGGCCGCGCCCGGCGGCGAGCGCCTCCAGCTCGGGAATCGCCGCCGGGTAGCCGAAGATGTGGACCGGCAGGACGCCGACCGTGCGCTCCCCCACGGCATCGGCGGCAGCCGCCGAGTCGAGGTTGAGCGTCTCGGGATCAACGTCGCAGAAGACCGGGCGGGCGCCCTCGTAGAGCAGGCAGTTGGCCGAGGCGACGAAGCTGAAGGGGCTGGTCAGGACCTCGTCGCCCGGGCCCCAGCCGAGCGCGCGGACGCCGAGGTGCAGCGCCGCGGTGCCGCTGGAGACGGCGACTGCGTCCCCGACCCCGAGCCACTCGGCGAAAGCGCGCTCGAAGCGCTCCATCATCGGCCCCAGGGAAAGCTGACCGGAGCGGAGTACCTCGAGGACCAACTCCTCCTCGCGAGCGCCGATCTCGGGCCGAGCGAGCGGGATCGCCGCGGTGTCAGGCGTGCCAGCCATAGCGGGCCGCACCCTACTTGGCCGATGTGTCGTCGCCGTCCGGCTGGAAGGCGTAGGCGAGCGAGTCGACCAGCGCCTCCCAGGAGGCCTCGATGATGTTCTCGGAGACGCCGATCGTCCCCCACTCGCGCCGGCCGTCGGTCGAGTCAAGCAGCACCCGGGTGACGGCGCCGGTGCCGTGGGCCTCGTCGAGGATCCGCACCTTGTAGTTGGTCAGCTCGATGTCGGCCAGATGCGGGTGGCGGCTGCCGATCGCGGCGCGCAGTGCCTTGTCCAGGGCGTTGACGGGCCCGTTTCCCTCGGCCACCTCGACGTAGCGCTTGCCGTCGACCATGACCTTGATCGTGGCCTCCGTTTCGACCCGCCCCCCGTGGCGCTTTTCGGTGGTGACCCGGAAGCTCTCCAGCTCAAAGAGCGGCTCGTAGACCCCGGCCTCGCGCCGCAGCAGCAGCTCGAAGGAGGCCTGCGCGGCCTCGTAGTGGTAGCCGCAGTGCTCGCGCTCCTTCAACCGCTCGACGGCTGCCGCCGCCGCTTCGTCGTCCATCTCCAGCCCGGCGCGCTCGGCCTGGCTGCGGATCGTCGCCTTGCCGGAGAGCTCGGAGGCGAGGATGTCGCGCTCGTTGCCGACCAGCGCCGGGTCGAGGTGCTCGAAGGTGCTGGCGTCGGCGGCCACCCCGGCGGCATGCATCCCGGCCTTGTGGGCGAAGGCGTTGCGGCCGACGTAGGCGCGGTCGGGGTTCGGGGTCATGTTGCAGAGCTCGTCGAGGTAGTGCGAGGTCGGCGTCAGGCTCGCCAGCTGCTCGTCGGAGACGACCTCGAAGCCCATCTTCAGCTGCAGCGCCGGCAGGATCGAGGCGAGGTTGGCGTTGCCGCAGCGCTCGCCGTAGCCGTTGACGCAGCCCTGCACCAGGCGCGCCCCGGCGCCCACGGCGGCGAGCGAGTTGGCGACCGCGCACTCCGCGTCGTCGTGGGTGTGGATGCCGATCTCGACCGCGCCGGCGGCGTCGGCGACCACGGCCGCGGTGGCCTCGGCGACGAACTCCGGCAGGCTGCCGCCGTTGGTGTCGCAGAGGGTGACGTTCTCAGCCCCGGCCTCGGCGGCGGCGCGGACGCATTCGAGCGCGTAGGCGCTGTCTTCCCGGTAGCCGTCGAAGAAATGCTCGGCGTCGAAGAAGGGCCGCTTGCCCTGCTCGCGGCAGAAGGCGATCGAGTCAGCGATCATCGCCAGGTTCTCCTCGTCGGAGACCTTCGTCACCTTCTCCAGGTGCAGCCGCCAGCTCTTGCCGACCAGGCAGACGACCGGGGCGAAGCAGCCGGTGAGGACGACGAGGGCCTCGTCGTCGGAGGCCGCCATCCCCCGGCGCCGGGTCATGCCGAAGGCGGCGATCGTCGCCTGCTCCAGCTCCTGCTCGGCGAGGAGCTCGAACAGCTCCGCCTCCTTCGGGTTGGAGCTGGGGAAGCCGGCCTCGACGAAGTGGACGCCGAGCGCGTCGAGGGCGTGGACTACCTTCAGCTTCTCGCCCACCGAGAGCGACATGCCCTGGCCGCCCATGCCGTCCCGCAAGGTGGTGTCGTAGAGCTTTACCTGGTCCATCTGATGCCTTTCGATTCGAGAGATCGGGGTGAGGGCCTGCCGGCCCGCGCACACGGCATTGCCGCGCCAGCCGCTAGGCGGCTGCGGTAATTCGCCCGAATGCCTCGAAACGGTGCTGCATCAGGAACTGACCTTACTCGGTTCGTCCGCTCCGGCCTGGACCTCGACGAAGTCGAGCCACTCCAGGTACTCCTCGGCGCGGCCGTGCAGGGCATCGACGAACTTGGCCTGTACATGGCGTGTGATCTCGCCCGGCTCGCCCAGGGGGTGATCGTCGATCTCGCGCACCGGCACCAGCTCGGCCGCCGTCCCGGTGAGGAAGACCTCCTCCGCCAGGTAGAGCTCCGAGCGGGCGACGTCGCGCTCGACAACGGTGTAGCCGAGGTCGCGGGCGATCTGGATCACCGACTTGCGGTTGATCCCGTCCAGAATCGAGGCGACGTGAGGCGGGGTGACGATCTGGCCGTCACGGACAAGGAATATGTTCTCGCCGGAGCCCTCGCAGACGAAGCCACGCTCGTCGAGCAGGATCGCCTCCTCGTAGCCGGAGTTGGTCGACTCGTGCTTAGCGAGGATCGAGTTGAGATACTGGCCCGAGGCCTTGGCGTGCGGGATCAGCCCGCCGGGGCCGATCCGGCGCCAGCTCGAGACCTTGGCACGGATACCGTGCTTCTGCCCCTCCTCGCCGAGGTAGGCGCCCCAGGGAAAGGCGGCGATGATCACGTCGATCGGCGCGTCGGTAGCGTAGAGGCCGAGGTTTCCGTAGCCGCGGAAGGCGAGCGGCCGGATATAGCAGGAGCCAAGGCCGTTGCGGCTGATCAGCTCGCGCGTCGCCGCGGCGATCTCCTCGGTCGAGTAAGGCAAGCCGAGGTAGTAGAGCTCGGCCGACTTGGCGAGCCGATCGAGATGGTCGGTGTGCCTGAACACGGCCGGGCCGCGCTCGGTCTCATAGCAGCGGACACCCTCGAACACGCCGGTGCCGTAGTGCAGCGCATGGCTGAGCACATGGACCTTGGCGTCCTCCCAGGGCACGAACTCACCGTTGTGCCAGATCAGCTCCGCAGTCTCCATGACGAGAAAGTATGCCCGATTGAGGCCGCCCCGGCAGGGGTGGAACGTCTTGTACTTTTTCGTCGACCGCGTTCGAGCGCCAAGCAGTCCCCGTCCAACCGAAAAAGTTAAGTGGAACCCCTGCCGGGGCGGCCTCAGGCAGAGAGCTCTCTCAGAACTGCGTCGGTGATCTCGGCCGTGCCGACGGAAGCTTCTCCGGATCCGGCCAGATCTGGGGTGCGCAGACCCTGGTCGAGGACGGCATCGACGGCGGACTCGATGCGGGTTGCGTCCTCGGGGCGGTCGAGGCCGTGGCGCAGCATCATCGCTGCCGAGAGGAAGGTGGCAAGCGGGTTGGCGATGCCCTGGCCGGCGATGTCGGGGGCGGAGCCGTGGACCGGCTCGAAGAGTCCGGGCTCGCCCTCGGCGCCAAGGCTGGCGGAGGGCAGCATCCCCAGCGAGCCGGTGAGCATCGCCGACTCGTCGCTGAGGATGTCGCCGAAGAGGTTCTCGGTGACGATCACGTCGAAGTCGGCCGGGCGCGAGACCAGTTGCATCGCGGCGTTGTCGACCAGCAGGTGGTCGAGCTCCACCTCGGGATAGTCGGGAGCAACGCGGCCGACCACCTCACGCCAGAGGCGCGAGGTCTCGAGCACGTTGGCCTTGTCGACCGAGGTGACGCGAGGGGTGCGGCCGGAGCCCTCGGCGCGCCGCTGCGCGGCCTCGAAGCCGACCCGGGAGATCCGCTCGACTTCCGCGGCCGAGTACTCGCAGGTGTCGTGGGCCGAGTCGCCGTCGCGGCCGCTCTCGCCGAAGTAAATGCCGCCGGTCAGCTCGCGGACGACGAGCAGGTCGGTGCCGGCGATCACCTCGGGGCGCAGCGGGCTGGCGCCGACCAGGGCCGGGCTGGGCCGCACCGGGCGCAGGTTGGCGTAGAGGCCCATACCCTTGCGCAGACCGAGCAGCCCCTGCTCGGGACGGGGCGCGTCGGGGTCGGTCGTGTCCCATTTGGGCCCGCCGACGGCGCCGAGCAGGACGGCGTCGGCACCACGGCAGGCGTCGAGGACATCGTCGGTGAGCGCCGTACCGTGCGCGTCGATCGAGCAGCCGCCCATCAGCTCCTCGCTGAACTCGAACTCGCCCAGCGCTTCGAGCAGGCGGCGGGCGGCACCGACGATCTCGGGGCCGATCCCGTCGCCGGGCAAGAGGACTATGTGCGGGGCGCTGACCATGGCGGGACTCTATTGCTGGCCGGGGCAGACGGTGCAGAGGCAGGGGCCGATGCCTTGGCAATCGCTTAGGAACAATCGCCGCCGCTGTATAGATTGGGGTTCCTAGCCCAATCGGCGCGAACCACCAATCGCTCCATGGGGTGAGGCCAATGGCCACGCGGGACGAATTTTCGTCAAAAGTGAAACGGCAGCTGGCTAGCCGGGCGGGGCATCGGTGCTCGATGCCATCCTGCCGTGCGCATACCAGCGGGCCATCGGACAGCAGCGCGTCAGCCACCTCAACCGTAGGCGTTGCGGCGCACATAGCCGCCGCGGCTCCAGACGGGCCACGGCACGATCCGACGCAGACACCGGAGCAGAGATGCGCTCAGGAGAACGGAATATGGCTTTGCCAAAGCGACGCAAAGAAGATCGATGACGACAAGATCAACTACACCAAGGAGCTGCTCGTGGCCTGGCGCACCTTGGCGGAGGATCGTGCGCGACTGGAGCAAGGGGTCACCGCCTCCCTAGTAACCCAATCGCATCGGTTATTGGCGCCTTGTCAGCGCGCCTTCGGACGCCGGTCTAGCGACCTACACCAGGATCTCTGCGATTTCCTCTGGGATGTTGGCGCACCACTCACGTGGGGCAGGCACTACGAAAGCGTTCGGATGGTGCTGTATGAGATCAGCCTCAACGCGATCCAGCACGGCAAGGCCCAACACCTGGAGATCGAATCGAATGGCACGTCGGTCACGGTTCGTGACGACGGTCAGCCTTTCGGAATCGACAAACTGAAGGCTGGAGGGCGGGGCGGCAACCGCGCTGTCAGCGACCTCGAAGTGGTTGCCACGGGAACGTTTTCTGTGAGGTCGCGACGACAGGATGACCTAAACCAGTGGACGGTCGTAGACGAGATCGCTTCGAATGGTGCGAACACCCCGTGCAGCATGGCGGTCGACGTCGAAAACCACCAAATTGCGAGGCAGGCCTACACCCAGATCCGCGTGCTTGCCAATTGTCCTGAGGTTCACGTCTATGTGCCGAACGTGTGGAGCTATAGCGACTGGTTCAACTTCCTCGGAGTCGTCGAAGACGAGATGGCTGGCCGGAGGCTGGTGATTCACGGGCTGTCCCGCGAGAGCCCTCTCGCGGATCTAATCATCGAAACTTACGATCGCGCTCATTTTCCGGACTGAAAGCACGCGCAACTCGTAGCTCCGGGCAGCTGACCTCAGCCCGCCTCGGCTTCGATGTTGAGGCGGACGTAGTCGAGCGTGAGCGGCTGGGGCGACTCCGCGAGGATGGCTTCGGCAAAGGGTTGGCGCAGATCCTCGGGCAGGCGCGCCAGGTGCGGGCCGAGCGTCACGGTCATCGTGAAACGGAGCGGTTCGGCCGGGGTGACGGGCTTCGGCTCGAGCCAGCAATGTGCCTCGGCAAAGCCGGCAGCCCTGAGTCTCGCCTCCGTCTCCTCGGGGCCGGCAAAGTTCCACATCACGGTCATGCCGCCGAAATGCGGCGCGAACTCGGGGTGAACCGCCACAGACGCGATCGCCCGGGCATGGTCGGCGACGTTGCCGAGGCCGCCGCACTGCGCGACCAGGCGCCCCCCGGGACGCAACGCCCCGCGCAGGCGAGCGAAGAGCCGGTCGTGGTCGAGGATCCAGTGAAAGGTGGCGGTCGAGAAGATCAGGTCAACCGGCTCGTCGACGGCCAGCTCGGAGAGGTCGGCGACCAGGTAGGACGCCCGATCGCCGAGGCGCTCCCGTGCCTTGGCGATCATCGCCTCGGAGGCGTCGACCGCGAGCAGCGAGCCCGACGGCTGGCGGTCGAGCAGCTTCTCCGCGACCCGGCCGGACCCGACGCCGGCGTCGACAACCGCCTCGTCGCCG
>DASSMU010000107.1:0-14691 GCA_035701465.1 Solirubrobacterales bacterium | reverse complement strand
TGCCGGTGCGGCGCAGAGCCGCGACCTCGTCGGCGTGGTTGGCGGCGCCGGGGACTGGCCGTCCCGCCGCGCGGTCGGCCAGCCGCTGCACGACCAGGCGGCGCAGAGCCGGCGGCAACTCGGCGAGCCGGTCGAGCTCGATCGTCGACCTGTCGGACCCGTTGGGGCCGCCCAGCTCGGCGTCGACGAGGGAATCGAGCACCTCGGCCTCGTCCCGCAGCAACTCGGCGGTGCGCAAGACGTTGCGGGCCGCCGCGGGGTGGATCTCCGCCAGCGCCGGCGCAAGCCGGTGCCGGACGCGGTTGCGCGCGTAGTCGCTCTCCGCGTTGGTGGGGTCGTCACGCCACCGCAGCCCACGCTCTTCGCAGTACCCGGTGGTCTGCTCCCTGGTGAAGCCGAGCAGCGGCCGCACCAGGCTGCCGTCGCGCGGACGCATACCCAACAGAGCACGGCGGCTGGGCGAGGAGGCGAGTCGGTAGAGAATCGTCTCGACCTGGTCGTCAGCCGTGTGGCCAGTCGCGATCAGGGCATCGTGCGGCAGCGCCAACTTCGCCGCCGCCGCGTAACGCGCATCCCGCGCCCAGGCCTGCAGGTTGCCGGGCCCCTCCGGACGTCGCGGCCGCTCGACCTCGAACCGCACCCCGAGCCGCTCGCACAGCTGCACGCAATGAGCCTCGTCGGCGTCCGAGTCGTCACGCAACCCGTAGTTGACGTGCAGCGCGGTGACCGCATCGGAACCAAGCAAACGCGCGGCGAGGTCCAGCAGGCAGACGGAATCGCGGCCGCCGGAGAGCATCGCGACGACGGTCTTTCCAGCGGGCAACAGCTCCCCCCTACGCACCGCCTCAAGCATCGCCTCGCCGTCCACGTCAATAAGTGTTGCGCGAACGTCCACGGGCACTCCCGGCAGGGGGTGAAGCGTCTTGTACTTTTTCGTCAACCGCTCCCGAGGCGCCAAGCCCAACCCCACCACACCGAAAAAGTTAAGCGGAACCCCCTGCCGGGAGTGCCCTAACCGCCCGCACGACGAACAACAAACAGCGGCGTAGGCACCGGAAACCCCTTGAGGCCGACCTCACCAATCGGCTCGAAGACCAAGTCCTCGCGCCCCTCGATCGCCTCGGTGACCCGGTCGGTGACCATCACCTCACCCGCCTGGGCGCTGCTGACGACGCGGTGGGCGAGGTTGACATGGGTGCCGAAGTAGTCGCCGTCGCGGTAGACGGCGTTGGCGTAGTGGATGCCGACCCTGGGCCGCGGCCGCTCGGGGAAGTGGGCGAGCAGGCCGACGGCCCACTCGGTGAGCGAGGCCGGTTCCGGCGAGACGACCATCACCTCGTCGCCGATCGTCTTCACCAGAGTTGCCTCTGGCGGCAGGGTCGCCTCCACCGTCTCGACGAACCTCTCGACCACGTCGAGTGCCTCCAAATCCCCCTCCTCCTCGGTGAAGCGGGTGAAGCCGGTGAGGTCGATGAAGCAGAGGGTGACCGGGACCTGGCCGAGGTCGGAGGTCGTGTCGAGCTCGCTCTCCATGTGGCCGATCACGTCCTGCTCGAGGAAGAAACGCAGATAGCGGGTGTGCAGGTAGTCGATCAGGGGCGACGCCAGCGGCAGGATGTCGCCGGCGAGCTCGCCCATCTCCTCGGCCATTTCCAACTCGGGGACGCCGTCGCGGATCAGCGGTTCGTGGACGTAGAGGTGAAAGAGGCGCACCTCGGCGTCGGCGATGCGCCGCAGCGACTGGGCGTATACCCGGACGAGCTGGAGAAAGGCGACCAGCGGGAAGCCGGCGGCGAGCACGCGGGCGCAGTGCCGCATCGCCTGCGCGTCGTGGGGGTTGAGCACGCGCTCGCGCTCCAGCGGGGTGCCGAGGATGACGAGGATGCGCTCGACCAGCTCCGGCTCGAGCCCGGTCTCCCTCGCCACCTGCTCCACCGTCACCTGCTCCTCGGGTTTGGGGAAGAGGTCCTCGGTGAAGCCGAAGGCGAGACGGCCCTCCTGCCCGGCGCGCTTCAGGTCGGCGAGCGAGTGGCCCCGCTCGCGCATCCGCGCGACGACCCTGGCCTGGGCCGCCGCCGCCGCGGTCCAGCGACCGCGCCTGACCGGCACGACCTTCTCCTCCGCCCAGCGTTTCAGCGTGCCCGGTGAGACGCCGGCGCGGCGCGAGGCCTCGCTCAGGGATATGCGCTCGTCGGTCGGCATCGGCAACCGAGGCTAGCTCCAGTGCTGGACAGTTGGACATTCGCGGCGGGGGCCTTTTCCATCCCGCCGATTAGGGTCCCCGGCGATGCCAAGGCGCCTGCGCCCAACCGCCCCGATCGCCGCCGACGCGGTGCTGGTCGGCGACCCTGGTCGCGCCCTGCTGCTGGCCCAGGAGCTGCTGGAGGAGCCGAAGATGAGCAACCACGCCCGCGGGCTCTGGGGCTACTCGGGGCAAACGCCCGGGGGGAGGCCCCTGACGATCCAGGCGACCGGGATCGGCGGCCCCAGTGCCGCGCTCGTCCTCGCCGACCTGGCGGAGCTGGGCGTGCGCCGCGCGGTCCGGGTGGGAACCTGCGTCGGCCTCGAGGGGGCCTTCGCGCTGGGCGACCTGCTGGTCGTGACCGAGGCGCTCGCCGAAGGTGGCAGCGCCGCGGCCCTCGGCGCCGCCCCCGGAGAAGCGGTGCTTCCCGACCCGGAGCTGACCGCGCGCCTGGTCGGGGAGATGGGCGCGCGAGCCCGACCGGCCCAGGTCTCCAGCTTCGATCTGCACCCGGGCGAGCACCTGCCGCCGGCGGGCGCAGCCGACATGCAGAGCGCGCCGCTGCTGGCCCGTGCACGCTCGCTTGGCGTCGAGGCGGCGGCGGTCCTGATCGTCGCCGAGACGAGCGGCGGCGGGGTTCTGGATTCGGAGGAGATCGAGCGGGCCGAGAAGCAGGCCGGACAGGCTGCCTCGGCTGTACTCTCAAGCTAAGGTAGAGGCTTAGTCTTCGCTTCTCTTACGCGCTTCGGCGGCAACCTGGCGGCGGATGTCGCCGACGTCGCGGACGACGCGGTCGATCTGGTCCTCGACCTCTTCCAGCCGCTGGGAAAAAGAGCGGAGCCGGCGCTCCAGCCGCTCGACGTCGCCGGCGGAGGGCAGGTTGAGCGCGGCCATCGCCGCCTGCTGGGCCTCGAGGGCCTTCTCGCGGGCGCCGAAGGCAGCGGCCACGGCGTTCTCCAGGACCTGGCTGTCGAGCAGAGCCTGGGCCAGCTCCCCGATCGCCTGCTCGCTGCGGGCCCGCAGCCCCTCCTGATCGTCGTAGTCCATTGACAGCAGCTTAACCAGCCCATCCGGCTCGCCTGAAATCCTCCCGCGCGGCAGCCATGAGACCAACGTTGATTAAGGGCTTGTTGGGGGCGGCGGCACGCCGTTGCGGACCCCCTGGGGAGCCAGTAGCTTGCAGAGGTCCGCTGCGCAGGGAGAAGCGGGACACGGGTTGCGCTATCCGTGACTACGGGTACAGAGGCGCCGTCGCATGAGGAACAAGCTCGCACTGACCATAGCTCTGGCCAGCTTCGGCGTCGTTACGGCGCTCGGTGTCGGCTTCGCCGGAGCGGATCAGCTCTCGGGCGGCGAAACGACTGAACTTTCGACAACCGCCCCCACCCTGACGGAAACGACGCGACCCGCCTGCTCGAATGGAGTCGACGACGACGGCGACGGGCTCGTCGACGGCGAAGACCCCGATTGCAGCTCGCCCGCCGACCCCAGCGAGGAATCCGCCGCCCCCACTGCAACCACCGAAACGGGCGGGAACATCGAAGCGCCGCCGACCTCCGGCACGACCACCGAGGGCGGTGTCCGCACCGGCGCTCCGATCGGACCCGGCGGCGCCCACCGCAACGACGCGATCGGCGACTCCAGCGGCGGCAGCGGCAACTCCGGTGGCGTCAGCGCTCCCCGCGCCACCGCGGGCGTGCAGCTGCCGTCCCCGAAGAGCAGCAGCGGCGGCGTCCAGTACGGCAGCGGCGGCACCCCGACCAGCGCCAACCCGACGACGACGATCGCGCCCTTCGGCCCGACCCCGCTCGGGGTCCCCAACTTCCTCATCGACTCCTTCGAGATCCCGCCCTTCCTGCTGCCGATCTACCAGGCCTGCGGCACCGAGTACGGGATCCCCTGGGAGGTGCTCGCCTCGATCAACAAGATCGAGACCAACTTCGGCACCAACATGGGGCCCTCCAGCGCTGGCGCGATGGGCTGGATGCAGTTCCTCCCCTCGAGCTGGGAAGCCTTCGGCCTCGACGCCAACGGCGACGGGCACAAGGACCCCTACAACCCGGTCGACGCGATCTGCGCCGCCGCCCACTACCTCAAGCTCAGCGGCGGCTCCAGCGACCTCTACAAAGCGATCTTCTCCTACAACCACGCCGACTGGTACGTGCAGGAGGTGCTCGGCTACGCGCGCGCCTACGGCAAGCTGCCTCCCGACCTGGTCGGCTCGCTGACCGGGCTCACCGAGGGCGCCCACTTCCCAGTCGCCGCCGACGCCCGCTACGCCGACGACCTCGCGGCCCGCGAAGCGATGCAGCGCTCGACGCCGGGCGCCGGCGCGGCCTACGGGAACGCGGCGGAAACGATCTCCTCCTCGCCGACCCGGCGCGGCATCAACATCTTCTCCAACCAGGGCGCGCCGATCGTCGCGGTCAACGACGGCACGATCAAGGCGATCGGCGACTCGCCGAAGCTGGGCAGGTTCATCGTGCTCGAAGACGCCTACGGCAACCGCTACACCTACGCCGAGCTCGGCGAGATCGTCCGCTCCGGCGGCGGCATCCTCGCCTCGAACGGCCCGCGGCAGCCGTTGGTCGACAGCCAGGACCTGCGGCCCCGGCTGTACGCGCTGCCGAACCGGGCCGCCGGCAGCCAGGCCGATGGCGCCAAAGGCGCGGCAGAGGGTTCCGGAGAAACACTCAAGGTCGGCTCGAGGGTTGTCGGAGGGGCGGTGATCGCCCACATGGGCGGCAGCGCCGGCGGCGTCGATCCCCACATCAACTTCTCGATCGCACCGGCCGGCGCCGGGGCGCACCGGATCGACCCGAAGCCGATCCTCGACGGCTGGAAGCTGCTCGAAGCGACGGCTATCTACCGCGCCGACGGCAAGAACCCATTCGCCGGCAGCCTCAGCGTCAGCGGCGTGCTGCTGCTCCCCAAGGACGCTCTCGAGCAGCGGGTCCTGCACGACAAGAGCCTCTCGATCTACGAATGCGGACGGGAAGACATCGCCTCCGGGCGCATCGACCGCCGCGTCCTCGCCGTGCTCGAGTACCTCGTCTCGAAGGGCTTCCGGCTGACGATCACCTCGCTGGAGTGCGGGCACGGCACCATGACCAGCTCCGGCTACGTCTCCGAGCACAGCAGCGGCAACGCCGTCGACATCGCCGAAATCGACGGCGTGCCGGTGACCGGGCACCAGGGCCCGGGCACCCTCGCCGACGCGCTGATCAAGACGGTGCTGCGCCTGCAGGGGACGATGCAGCCACACCAGGTGATCTCGCTGGAGGATCTGCCGGGTGAAACCAGCTTCGCCATGGCCGACCACTACGACCACGTCCACATCGGCTACTCCCCCGGCTTCGAATTCGAATACGTCAGCCCCTTCCTCTCCGCCACCACCGGCCGCATCGACCAGGGCGTCGACTTCACCGGCACCGGCCCGATCGCGGCGGTCGGGGACGCCGAGATCCTCGCCACCGGGGCGCCGGGCTGGCCCGAAGGCGGCGGCGTCCTCTACAAACTGACGAGCGGCCAGCGCGCCGGCCAGGTGATCTTCGTCTACGAGGGGATCGCGGCGACGGTGCACGCCGGACAGCACGTCTCGGCCGGCGACCAGATCGGCGTCTTCGTCCCGGGCGGCTCGATCGAGATGGGCTTCGCCGACGCCGCCGGGGTGCCGCTCAGCCACGCCGAATACAACGAGGGCGACGAAACCCAGTGGGGCAAGGAGATGGCGTCCTTCCTGACCAGCATCGGCGGCGCCAGCGGGCTCTCGCCGAGCCTCGGCCAGCTCTCGCCGGAAAAGTGGGACCGGCTGACGAAGCGCCTCGGCGAAATCGACAACCCGCAGGTGTCGACCACGCCCTCGCCGTACTCGCTGCCCGACAGCAAGGGCGGACAGGGCAAGAGCGGCAGCGGCCACCCCGGCGGCGACTGATTCGCGCAGAATTGGGTCGTTGACCCGCCTCTTCGGATTCGCGCAGTTCGAGCTCCCCGGCACGCTTGCCGTTCCGGACGGCCGCTACGTGATCCGCGACGAGGCCGGCGAGCGGGTCCTCGTGATCGAAACGTTCGGCGCCCCCGCGATCCCTCGACGGCGCCGCCGCCGTCCCCGCGAGGCAGACCCCGCCTCCCCCCCTCCGACCCTGCCGGTGACCAAGGCGACCGCGATACGCGCCTTCGATCCATTCGACGACGAAGAGGCGGCGAAACGCTGGCTGGCCGACGCGGTCGCAGCGGAGGAGTCGATCGACCGCCTGCTCGCGGACGGCATCGGCGTGGTGAACCGGGCCCTGCACACCCACGCGGTGGCAAGCGGCGACCCCAGCGTGCATATCCTCACCCCACAGCGGGCATTCGCAGTCCGCCTCGGCTACGGCAGCGGCGACGAGGTCGCCGCCGGAGACTACGCCGCCGCCCGCGAGGTCGACACCCAAGCCGGCCCCTCCTCCCGACGCCGGCAGCGCGCCGAAGAACTGCGCCCCCAGGAGCGCCTGGCCGCGGTGCTGGGCGGCCGTGAGCAACTCGACGCCTGCGAGATCTTGCTACTGCGAGCCCGTGCCGACCTGAACGCCGGCCGCAACCGTGAGGCAGCGCTGCAACTGCGAGTCGGCCTCGAGGCTCTACTGGCTGAGCTCCCAGGCGCCGTCTCCGACCCAGGCCACGAGGAGGACATGGCCACACTTACCAGCCAACGTCAGGAAGCAGGCATGCTGGCCAACGCAGCGCTGGAAGGCGACCTCAACCCTTCGCAACTCAAGACCTTGGGTGAATTGCTTGCAATCTCCGAGCGAATCCTCCGCCGCCGCCGCGTACTAAACAGCTGAGCACCCGACGCGGCGTAGACCGGAGAGGGGATGCTTCTTCCGTTCTAAGGCGGTAAGTCACAGAACTTCGCGCCCCTTTCGCGTAAAAGCGACAGCGTACGTAATGGCCGTCGCTCGGCAAGGGTCTGCTCCGGCGGAGGAAGATCGCTCCGGCACCGAACCGCTAGGTCGAGGAATAGCCCTGCGACCACCCCGCACCGCAGTCGTTAACAATGCACCTATGACCCATCAAGAGCGGTACGCATACATAATGAGTGAATGGGAGCAGGCATGGGCCCAATCTCGCCATCTCGAGACCATGCGTGGGCAGTATCTCGGGTTTTTCTTTACGGCTGTGCTTGGCGTAACAGCAATCGCTGGACCGCGGCTCATAGACGACTCGCTAGGCACCACAGAGTCACTACAGGTTATCGCTGCGCTTGCCCTTGGCCTTCAAATGCTGTCGGGCTTTCTCTACCTGGCAGTCACGCGTATCAACGCCGTGCTGATCGTCCACAAGAAGAGGATCTTCGCCATTAGAGATGTGATGGTGCCAGCCAGTAGCGCTATCGTCGATCTCGGTGGCTTTACTCGACCACCACAACCAACAAATGACTGGGCAAGGACGAGTGGGGTGGCCATGCATACCCTCGGACTCGGCCTCGTAATCTTCCCAGTGGTTCTGGCGGGGGTTGTGGTGCGATCGGTGCAAATTCGCGGTCTATCGGTGACGACTGGTTTTTGCCTGACAGTCCTGCTCATAGGACTAGCAGTCAGCCTCTTTGCCCACCTTGGTGGCAGGGACCAAGAGAGTGACGACGTGTTGGCATGACCCCTGAAATTAGTATTGCTCTCTCGGCTGAGACGATTAGGAGGAAGCTGTGCTCTTTCTATTTGAGGGTCCAGACGCAGACTGCTGTGTAGGCTCGCGGCTGCTCAGCTATATGACTCAGCGGCCCACGGAGTCTGGTTGAGTTTGCACCCGTGACAGTCCGCTACGCATATCTCGCCATCGAGCAGCGACGCTACACGCGCAAGGCCTCACGCGAGGCGAAGTGGCCGGGTTTGCGTGCTGCGCCATCGAAAGACGATCATGGTGAGTCGTTCCCCGACCGCTTGCGAGGTGCACTGGATGCCGCCGCTGAGTGGGCTGGGTATGGCTCGCTCGAAAGCTGGCTGGGCGTCGATGTGCCCAGACGGCCTACTCCCAGCCGTGCTGAGCATGTTCAGGGTTTGCTGGATGCCGGACTCCTGAACGGGGACGCCGAGGTGTCCCAGATTGTCAACGGTACGGTCCCGGATTTCGCCTGGGAGATCCTTCGCGAAGTCCATGCCGATGGCGATCAAGACCAGCAGATTCCGGATCCTGCCGTTATGTCGTCGCGGTCGAAGACGCCATTCATCGACTCATGGTCCTTTGCGCTGCACACTGGCGACGGCGTCACGCCGATTGAGATCGACCCAGCACAAGCCCCGGGCCATGCGCTGCCGGTCGCGTTGATCACCCAGACCCTGGAAGCGCTCTCCTCGGAGGGCTGGATGGTGGTTCATATTTCGGAGGATCGCTCGATCGACGACGGAGCGTCCGCGAGCCACGTGGTCCGTCAGCGGGTACTGCTGCGCCGCTGACTCACCTCACCGGCCCGCCGGCCTCATCTGCGAGTAGCAGTTGTGTCCGCCTAGCAAGCCAGCCCGGCGAACGGAACCGATACCCGCAGACCCCCTCGACGGGCACCGGCGGAATCGGGAGCCAGGGCGGCGCGCCCGGTGGCGGACGATGTCCGACCACAACCAAGCTGACGCACCGCAGGTAGCCTCGCGCCTGGGTTTCGAGCAGCGAGCCCCCGCAGCTCGGGCATCGGTCTTGGGCCACCGGGGGAGCCTACTCGGCCTTAAGAAGGGCGAAGCAGCCACTAGGCAGTCTTGCGGATCACGATCAAGTCCGAGTACCAAGCCGTGTCAGGCATCGCCATCGAATGTGTGATGGAAACGATGCGGTCGGAACTGATGCTGTACAGAATCGTCTCGATGTAACCGGGCCTCAGCCCGTTCCAAGAAATAGATGGCGGGCGATCACGTCGTCGAGCAAAGACTCGGCGATCTCGTGCGCTTCGCTCAGTTCGACACCTGCCAGCGAAGGCACTCCGATCACCGTCAGCCCGGCGGCCCGGGCAGCGGCCACGCCGGTGGGCGAGTCCTCCAGCGCGACCACCGACGGCCCCGCCTCGACGCCCAGCCGCCGGCAGGCCTCCAGGTAGGGGTCGGGGGCCGGCTTCGGCGCCGCCACTTCGTGGGCGCTGAGCACGACGTCGAAGCGGTCTTTGAAGCCGACGATCTCGAGCGAGCGGCGTACGAAGACGAGCGGGGAGTTGGAGACGAGGCCGATCGGCGTGCCCCGCTGCTTCAGTTGGTGGAGCAGCTCGCGGGCGCCGACCATCGCCTCCACCCCGTGCTCGAGCTCGGCGACCACGAGCTCGTTCAGCTCTTCGATCAGCTCGACTGCGCGTCCCGGCTCGCCGAGGCGCCGCTCGAGGATCCCGCCGGCGATCTCGGCCGAGGTGCCGACCAGCTCGCGCTTGTGCGTCGCGGTGAACTCGATGCCGCGCCGTTCGAACAGGTCCTCCTCGGCCCGGGTCCAGACCGACTCCGTGTCGAGCAGGAGGCCGTCGTTGTCGAAGACGACAGCGTCGGGCAGGGACGGGTACATCCCCCTGAGCATATGGTTGTCCGGTGCCCTTCCACATCGAGGTCGGCTCCCCCCTCCACCATGCCCGGGTCTTCAACGTCGGCGAGGACGAGTTGCGCCAGATCCTCGGCCTCTGGGTCTCCGGCCAGACCTTCGAGCTCGGCGAACAGGAGTGGGATCCGGGCGAGTCGAAGCTGACGATCCTCGAGGGCCGGACCCTGTCCGGCCCCGACCTCTCCTTCGGGCAGGGCTGGTCGAACGCGCTGCGCTCCTCCGAGGACGTGACCCAGCGGGTGATGGCCTCGGCTGAGACCAGCCTGCCGCTGCCGGCCGTCTACGCGGTCGAGGCGGACTCGCTGGACGGCGCGGTGGCGGAGATGACCGCCGGCAAAAACCCGACGACGATCGAGTGGCCCGACGCGCGGGCCCGGATCGACGGCCGCGACCCCTCGGTCGCGGCCGTGATCCTGGTGGTCAGGCCGCCTGAGGCTGACCCGCCGCGAAGCTGAGCGCGGTGCCGCGGGGAACCACCAGCACCGGCTGGGTAGCAGTCTCGACCGCGTAGTCGCTGGCCGCGCTGAGGGTGACCTTGCCGACCGGGGACTCGGGCCGCGAGCCGACCACGAGCAGGTCGACGTGGCCGCCGTCGTGCTCGACGACGCTGGCCCCGAGGGCCGCCGCGAGGCTGCGAGCGGTCTCGCCGGCCGCCTCGTCACCCTCGTCGATCAGGCCGACCGTGTTGACGCTCACCGAGGGGCGCGAGTGCAGGTCCGCCGGCGCCACCGCGATCGCGGCCGGTCCACCGAGCAGCAGCTTGTGGGCCGGGATCCCGGGCTTGACCGTGCCGGGAGCCGTGCGGTACTCGGAGCCGAAGACGATCACGTCGGCGTTTTCGCGCTCGGCCAGTTCGGCCAGGCCGACGCTGGTCCCGGCGTTGACGACGACGTGGCGGGGCATGTCGGGTGCGCCGACCGAGGCCGCGCCGCGGGCGAGCAGTTCCTCCGCCTCCCTCTCTTCCAGCGCCCCGCCCTGGGAGTGGCGGACGTAGGCGAGCGAGAGCTCGGCGCCGGAGTAGGCGAGCAGCCGGCCGAGGGCGAGCGCGTCGCGGTCGTTGTCGGTGTCGTCGTAGGAAACGATGATCTTCAGTGCCATCAGGGAGAGCCTCCTCGTCGTTAGCGAAGTTCGGAGCGATGGTGGCACCAAAGCAGCATTAGCACAACTGTTAATGCCTATATATAGAATCGGTTTTACTTATGTTGAATTCCACCCGCCTCAACGTCTTCCGCGAGGTGATCGAGCGCGGCTCCTTCTCAGGCGCCGCCGACGCCCTCTCCTACTCGCAGTCGGCCGTCTCGCAGGCGATCGCGACGCTGGAGGGCGAACTGGGCGTCTCGCTGATCGAGCGCAACCGCGGCGGCGTCCGTCCGACGGCGGCGGGCGCGGCGCTGGTGGGGCACGTCGGCGGCATCCTCGCCCACATCGAGACGGCCGAGGCCGAGATCGAGGCGATCGCCGCCGGGCGCGGCGGGCGATTGCGGACAGCGTCCTTCCCGACCGCCGGGGCGACGCTGATGCCGCAGGCGATCGCCGCCTTCCGCGCCTCCCACCCCGGTGTAGAGGTGACCCTTGCCGAGGGCGAGCCGGAGGAGATCGCGCCGCGGTTGCGGGCGGGCGAATTCGACCTCGTGCTGCTCTTCGAGTTCGAGGGCGCCGGCGAGCGGCTCGGAGCCGGGATGAAGCGCTTCGAGCTGCTCGAGGACCCGCTGCACCTGGCTCTGCGAGGGGATCACCCGCTGGCCGGGCGCAAGAAGCTGGCGCTGGAGGACCTGCGCGAGGAGTCGTGGGTGCAGACGTCCGCCTCGAGCCCCTGCGCGCGGCACGTGGTGCGCTCCTGCAACGCCGCGGGATTCGAGCCGCGCGTCTCCTTTGAGAGCGACGATTACCAGACGGTGCAGGGCCTGGTCGCGGCCGGCGTCGGGGTCGCCCTGATCCCCCAGCTCGCGCTCTCCACGGTGCGTCCCGACATCACGGTCCGCGCCCTGCACCCGAGCAGCCCGGTGCGGAAGGTGTTCGCCGCCACCCCGCGCGCCGCCGCCGTGACGCCCGCCGTAGCGACGATGCTCGACGTGCTGCGCGAGGTCTCCAGGGCTCGACCCTGAGCCGCTGAGTTCGCGCTTTGCAGTCCAATAGCCCCACAAAAGACGAAGTCACCGGGCGGGCCTCTCCCCCGGAAAACAGAACCGCCCCCGAAGGAGAGGGGGCGGGGGCGGTTCCGTTGGGTGTGCGTGTTTGCCGAGAGGGAGGTCTCGGCTCTGCCGTCCGACCTAGGTGGCCCCTCCGGCGGCGGGGGCGGCCGCCTGGGGAACCCCAGCGGGGAACCCGAGTGAGGGAACGTCGGACGGGTACACCTCGTGGCCGTGGACGGCGATGTCGCCGATCTCCATTTCCTCGTCGGTCATGCGCAGCGGCACAACGAGTCCGACCAGCTTGAGGAGGATGAAGGTCCCGATCGAGGAGAACACGATCACCCAGAGGGCGGTCAGCGCCTGCCACTTGAGCAGGGTCAACCCCCCTCCCGAGATCGTGCCGGCAAGTGTGGTTTCCGCCATCGCGTTGTTGGCGAAGATGCCGACCAGGAGACCGCCGGCGAGCCCGGCGAAGCCGTGCGTGTAGACCACACCGAGCGTGTCGTCCACGTTGCGGAACGGCTTCGCCCTGCTCAGGTAGTTGAGGGCGAAGTAGACCAGAGTGCTGGCGACGACACCGATGATGATCGCGCCCCAGCCGTTGACGAAACCGGCCCCGGGGGTGATCGCGACGAGGCCGACGATCATCCCGTTGACGCTGCCGATCAGGCTCGGCTTGCGACCGGTCATGTAGTCCCACGCAACCCAGACCAGGAAGGCAACGGCGGTGCAGAGGTTGGTGTTGAGCACGGCGGCGGAGGCGATGTTGCCGGCCGAGTACCAGTCACCGCCGTTAAAGCCGTTCCATCCCAGCCAAAGCAGACCAGCACCGACGGCGACCATCGCCAGGTTGTTCGGCGCGTCGACCTCTCGGTCGCGTTGCAGGCGCGGCCCGATCACCCATGCGGCGATGAAGCCGGAAACCCCTGCGGCGAGGTGGATCACGTAGCCGCCGGAGAAGTCAACAGCGCCCTTCTGGGCGAAGTAGCCACCGCCCCAGATCAGGAAGGCGTTGATCGTGTAGACGAGGACGGTCCAGAGGGCGACGAACGGGATCCAAGCCTTGAAGTTGATCCGCCCCAGCACCGATCCCAGCATCAGCAGCGGCGTGATCGCGGCGAAGACGATCTGGAAGTAGGCGAGCGTCGACTGCGGGAATTCGATTTCTTCCGACACCACGGGCAGCAGGGGGATGTGGCCGTGCCCGAGCTCGCTGGTGGCGCTCAGGATCGACCCTGGCTGGCCCCACATATTGGCCAGGAAGCTTCCGCCGCTGGCCCCGAATATGTGCATCGGGGTTCCGAAAGCCATTTTGAACGCGAACAGGCACCAGAGGATGAGCACGATCGCGAAGGCGACAAAGGCCATCATCATCGAGTTCACCGACCAGCGCTTCTGCATCACGCCGCCGTAGAGGACGACCAGGCCCGGGATGCTCATCAGGCCGACCAGGGTCGCGGCGGTGAGCTGCCATGAGTTGGCACCTTCGCTCAACCAAGATATGGCGCCTTCGCTCAACCAATCCATTAGATCCGGTACTTCCTTTCTCGTCAGAGGGTGGCTTTGACCACCGTGAAGCCTGCCGTCGCCACGCTCCCGCCACCTCGTACAGCTGTCTAAAGATCGACCGGGGAGGTTCGCCCGATTGGAGGTTCCGGGCTCGGGATTGGGCGGTAACCTGCGCTGCGATGCCGCTCGAAGGACATTTCCAGCGCGTCAACACGCCCCTGCGGCGATTGACGAAACGGGAGCGGAACGTCGTCATCGCCGGCGTTGCGGTGACCTTCATCGCTCTGGCGGTGCTGATTCTCGCCACGGCCGGGAACAGCCAGCCGCCCCCGGCTCCAGGCTGCATCCGCGCCTCGGTCGCCGGGCGCACCGGCGCCGAGCTGATCCAGGCCTGCGGCAGGGAGGCGAGGGAGCTATGCGCCCGTAGCGCGGGCCGCGACGAGCCTCAGTACCTGGCGATCGCCGCGAGCTGCGGCGATCAGAGCATCCGCCCGCTCTCCGCGCGCTCCGGCGCCGGCGTGGGCTAACCGAGCGCAGCGACCAGGGCACTCAGCTCCGCGTCGACCTCGCCCTCCAGCTTCAGCGCCGCATCGGCGTCATAGGGGGTCGGCCCCTTGGTGACGATCGCGAGCCTGCCCCCGCTGTCGAGGGTGACGCCCGGAAGGCCCGCGACCGGGTGGACGAGCAGCGAGCTGCCGATGCAGATCATCAGGTCGGCCCGCGCGGCCAGCTCCTGCGCGTCCCTCATCGCCCCCTCCGGCAGCATCTCTCCGAAGAGGACTACGTCGGGCTTGACCGGGCCGTCACAGGTACTGCAGATCGCCACGCCGTCCCCGTCGAACAGCTCATCGACATCGTCGATGCCGTAAGAGGCCGCGCAGTTCCGACACGACGAGGTGGCGATCGACCCGTGCACCTCGACGACGTTCTGCGACCCGGCCGTGCGGTGCAGCCGGTCGATGTTCTGCGTGATCACGCCGTCCAGCAGCCCCTGCCGTTCCAGCTCCGCCAGCGCCTCGTGTGCCGCGTTAGGCCGCTTGTCGCCCAGGGAGTTGAAGCGCGGCCGGTAGTAGGACCAGAACCGAGCCGGATCCCGTTCGAAGACCTCGATGTGAGCGACCTCCATCGGATCGACGTTTTCCCACAGCCCCGTCTCCGGCGTGCGGAAGTCGGGGATCCCGGACGGCACCGAGATCCCCGCTCCTGTCAGTACGACTGCCTTTTCGGCCTCCCGAAGGAGGTCGGCTACTCGCCCTTGAACTGCGC
>DASSMU010000106.1:0-12089 GCA_035701465.1 Solirubrobacterales bacterium | reverse complement strand
CTGCTGGTTTCGTGCGGTGGCGGTGACTCATCTGAACCGGATTCGAGTTCGGTCCCGCCGCAGGGGAATGAAGGTCGCTCTGACGCGACGGGCTCGGAAGGGTCGGCACCGTCGAAGCTCGAAGTGGACACCTCGATGAGGTCGGTAAAGGGGACGGGGCCCAAGCCGAAGCTTCGATACCCCCGCAAGCCGCCGCGGCACGTTGTCTCCCGGGTTCTGAAGGTGGGCTCCGGCCCGGCCGTCACGCCCGGCGAAGAACTAGCCGCTCGCTATGTCGGTGGCAACCCCAAGACCAAGCTGGTCCAGGACTTCTGGAACGAACGAGATCCGTACAGGTTCAGGCTGGGGAGTAACACCCTGGGGAAGGCATGGGTGATTGGCCTGAGGGGAATGAAGTTGGGCGGCCGCCGTGAACTCATCGTGCCTTCGAGGCTCGCCTACGGCGATGGGATGATGGTCTACGTGATCGAACTTCTCGCTATGGAAAAGCGGAAGACAGACCGCGCCAGGTGACCTTCGCCGAGAGGTTCGTTTCCCAGGGCTTGGCTGGGCCGCCCGAGCGGGAGGCACCGGGAGTCGCCAAGCGGCTGCTCGCCATCCAGGGCCAGGACCCGCGCGGGGCTCGCCTCTCGATTCGCGCTCGCAGCGAGGGGCTGAATGCGAGCGATGTCGACCGTGCTCTGACCGAGGAGCGTTCCCTGGTGATCTCCTGGCTCAACCGCGGCACGTTGCACCTGGTGCGCAGCGAGGACTATCGCTGGCTCCATGCGCTGACGACCCCGCCCCTGGCGACATCGGCGAAGCGGCGGCTCGCGCAGGAGGGGGTCTCCCCCGAGATCGGCGATCGAGCCGTTGCGACGATCGAGAGCGCTTTGGCCGACGAGGGGCCGCTGACGCGGCTGCAGTTGCGCGAGCGGCTGGAAGCGGCAGGAGTGCCGACCGAGGGCCAGGCGCTGATCCACCTCCTTTTCCTTGCATCGCTGCGGGGCGTCGCCGTCCGTGGCCCGATGGTCGGTACTCACCACGCCTACGTGAGGCTCGACAACTGGATCGAGCCGGCCAAGCCGATCGACCGCGATGCGGCCCTCGCCGAGCTGGCGCGCCGCTACCTCGTCGGGCATGCACCCGCCGACGATCGGGACCTCGCCCGTTGGGCGGGCCTGCCGTTGCGCGACGCTCGCGCCGGCCTCGGTGCGATCGCTTCGGAGCTGATCGAGCGTGAGGATGGTCTGGTCCACTTGGCCGCTTGTCCGCCAGTCGCCGAGATCCCCGTTCCACGCCTGCTCGGGGCCTTCGATCCCGTCCTGCTCGGCTGGACCTCGCGAGAGCCGATCCTCGGCCCGCACACGCACTTGGTGACGATGAACGGCGTCTTCCGCCCCTTTGCGATGGTCAAGGGCCGCGCCGTGGCGAGCTGGAGACTTAACCGCGGCAAGGTCACGATCGAGCCGTTGGGCCGCATCACCAAGCAGGCCAATGCCGCTCTCGCCGCCGACGCCGTCGATGTGGAACGGTTTATGGCGGGTACCTGAACAGCGAGCAACCGAACCGAAGGAGATGAAATGGGACAGCCAGTGGTCCACTTCGAGGTGATCGGGAAGGACGGCGAGAGGCTGCAGGGCTACTACGCCGAGCTTTTCGACTGGGACGTCAATGCGAACAACGAGATGAAGTACGGCCTGGTCGACCGCGAAGCCAACAGCAACGCCGAAGGCATCGGCCTCGGCGGCGGCATCGGCCAGGGCCCCGAGGGCTACGACGGTCACGTCACCTTCTACGTCGAAGTCCCCAGCGTCGAGGACGCCCTGAGCAAGGCCGAGTCCCTGGGCGGAACCCGCGTAATGGGCCCCGAGACGATCATGGGCCGCATGGTCCTCGGCCAGTTCAAGGACCCCGAGGGCAACGTGATCGGTTTGATCGAGAGTGGGAGGTAACCGTTGAATAGCTCGGATCGCGCTCTGAGGATGAGCGGAGCTAGTCCGATTAGCGAAGACGAGCAGCGTCGCATTGACGCGTTCCTGCGACTCACCCGCCTCGAGCGCGGCCTGCGGATCTTCATCGAGAGCGAACTATCCCGCGCTGACGGCCAGGGATGGGAAAAAGGTCTGCCAGCAGACGTGAGGAAAAAGGTGGATCTTGCCGGATTGGAGTTCACCGACTTCCCCGATCTTAAGAAGATCATCGGATCTTCGTGGAAGAAGTTCGATCTCCAACAAAAACAAGCCAACAAGCAGCGCATTCTCATTCATCTGGAGGGGCTTGAGCCGGTGAGGAACGATATCGCCCATTCCCGCGAAATCTCTGAAGATGGACTAGCGTTGATCCAAGCCGCGTATCACACCTGTCGTGCATTGCTTGCTACTACTAACGCTGAGTCGCTCCCACCAACGAATTACCCACTTGTGGCCTTGGAAAGAATTGAAGCAGCGGTAGAGTATTGTGCGGCGGTGGACGAGGCTGACCTTAAGACTCTAAAAAACGATCAGTTATGTCGATCGGCGCATGATTCCGTATGTGCCTACGTCAGGGTTCGCGAAAGACCCGGACGCTCGCCGGATCTTATGAAGCGGGTTCAACGAGACGCTATCTCCAGTATCGCCGAAACGCGTGGTTCAATAGAGGGTAATTGAAATGGACTCTTCGAAGTCGGCACTAATAAATCCATTCGACTTTTCAAATCCTGTAACCGACGGCAGTGTTCTGGCCGGCCGCGAAAAGGAGATGCAAGAAGCGACGTATTATCTAGATCAGGGACGCGAAGGATCTTCCTATTCGCTTGCACTCATTGGAGAGCGGGCATCGGGCAAGACCTCGCTCCTTAACGCGCTTCGCGAATACGCCAACGAGACGCACTTGGTTGCGGCTCAGGTTCGTCTTGATGAGGGTCTCGCGAAGAACGAACTGAACTTTTTTCGCGAGGTATTCCACAGCTTGATGGACGCTTGTGCCGATCGCGAAATCTTCGGTGGCTTAGAGGGCGCCGAATATGACGTTTTCCGTCGACAGGTACTAACGCTCGACCTCGACACCCCACGCAACGAGGAGCCATTGGCGTTTGGCCGCGTGTACGCGACGGCGGAATCTCAAGGAAGGCCTATCCAACTCTCAAGACGAATGCTTCAGTCCGATCTGGGGGTGATTGCCGATCGAGCCGGCGAAAAGGGATTCCCGGGCATTGTCCTACTTATCGACGAGGGCGATCTTCTCTCCGAGAACCACACCCTGCTTCAGATGATCAGGAATTTGTTGATGGATAGCAAGCACCTAGCCCTAATCGTAGCTGGCACTGATCAGATGTTTCCGGCGATTTCCGATGTGTTTTCCCCGATTCCGCGGCAGTTTGTGAGGATCAATGTGGGGCCGTTCGATAGCTGGGAAGGGACCCGCAAGGCAGTGCTCCGTAGGCTCGTGCTGGCCAAACAAGACTGGGCGATGCCCAACATCGAGGAGTGCAGGGAGATCCACTCTCTCACGCACGGAAGCCCGTATGAGGTGATGCTCGTGTCTCACTGCGCATATCGAGAATTGACGCGCGCGCGTAGGCGGGTGCCGATGACGATCACGCCTGAGGTTATAGGTGCTGTGGCTGATCAGTTGGAGCAGCAGAACCCCTCCGTTCAAGAAACGCTCGCCAAGCTACGAAATCTCGATCGCACCGAAGGCGAGACCATCAGGGAGCTGGTAGATCTCGACGGTCTGTCTGTGGACCGCTTCGCTCTCGCAACCCTCGATTTCACGGAGGAATATGACGAGAGGAAATTTCTCGCAGCTCGGGAGAAGGCGATGAAGTCCATCGAGCGGCTACGAGATACCGGGTTTGTCGATGTGCGGGATGGACGGGTGAGTATTGACGCCGATCCCTTCCAGCGGGCGTTGATCAAGTATGAAGTGCTACGGCATCGAGATGCCGGGACTGGCCCGACGCCGCTGCTGTCCGACCCAAGGCGCCAGATCGCGGACCGCGTAGCTGGGGCGTTGAAGAGTGCTCTTGAAGCCGGCCTCGATGGCGTGAGCCTTGATGGACTGATCATGGAGGTTCACCGTGATGCTTCGAGCGTCAGCCTAAAATTGGCATTGGATGCCGACAGCTTTCCGGCTGACGAGTATCAGGTCGAGGCTATCTACCGAATCGATGCTGGAACTAATTGGACTGGAGTATTTGTTTTCAAAAACAAGGATTCACCTAAGTTCAGGGAGCAAGTCGCAGACGTGCTAGCCGCCGAGGCAACTCGACTACGCGAGTTCGATGTTGAAATATCGGAGATCGAGATCGGCCTTGTGGATCCAAGCAAACTTGAGGCGTTCCGAAACAACCTTGTCGATGAACGGGACCCGCTGGAGGAGCTTGTTGAAGAGGCGAGAGACGCCTTCATGGAGGGGCGCCCGAAGTATCAGGAACGTGTTGCTAGCGCTTGCTCGGCAATACTAGAGCGCGACAACGCCGATGATGACGAGTGGTGGCGAGAGATCAACGACTGCGCTTTCATAGCGCTCGGGTCGGGAGACGGCGACAGTTATGAGTTGTTGAGCGATCGAGCGGAGGCGTTGGCTGAGACGCCGCTGATCACTACGGTGACCCGAGCTTTGTGGGAAGCGACCAAAGGACAGTTCGGGGGTGCCCTAGAGCGCCTTGATATATCGGAGGATGAATTCGCGGGTACTCCTGAGCAGCTTCGTGACCAGATATTTATGTATTCACCGGCAGTTTTGGCTGGCGAGGTGACGGTTGTGACGCAGAACGATGTACTGGGAGACCTCAATCTTGTCGACGTGGTGCATAGCTATCGCGTTGCCATCCTCGCTAAGGAGGAGGGCGGGTCGGTCGCAGATGCTCTGGCTAGCGTGTCGAATGCACCCGCATGGGTGGTTGGGGCTGCTGCCGATGCTGCAATAGCCGAGGGGCGTTTGGAGGCTGCTGAGGAGTTTCGTCGTCAGATGCGCCTGGGTGGCGAAAAATCGGGTGGAGAGTCGGAATAGCGACGTTTAGTTATCAAGCTTCGGGCTGCGCCACGGCTGGGCTAGGCGGGCCGCCAGCTCGTCGCCCAGACCAGCTATCGGGACCCGTGCTTGCTCCAGCGAGTCGCGGTCGCGGAGGGTGACCGTGTCGTCCTCCATCGTCTGGTGGTCGACCGTGATGCCCCAGGGGGTGCCGATCTCGTCCTGGCGGCGGTAGCGCTTGCCGATCGAACCGCCCTCGTCGAACTCGGCGGGGAGGCGGGTGCGGAGGTCTTTGAAGATCTCGCGGGCCTTCTCGGGCATGCCCTCCTTGGAGACGAGGGGGAGGACGGCGACCTTGACCGGGGCGAGCTTCGGGTGCAGGCGCAGGACGGTGCGCTGGCGGCCCTCGACTTCCTCGACGTCGTAGGCGTCGACCAGGAACGCCAGGGTGGCGCGGTCGGCGCCCGCCGCCGGCTCGATCACGTGGGGGACGTAGCTTTCTTTGGCCTGCTGGTCGAAGTACTCGAGCTTCTCGCCGCTGAACTTGGCGTGCTGGGTGAGGTCGAAGTCGCCGCGGTTGGCGATCCCCTCCAGCTCCGACCAGCCGATCGGGAAGAGGTACTCGACGTCGCTGGTGCCCGAGGAGTAGTGGGACAGCTCGTCTTTGTCATGGGGCCGCACGCGGAGGAACTCGGGACGGATGCCGAGCTCGGTGTACCAGCGCTCGCGCTCCTTGATCCAGGTCCGGTACCAGCGCTCGGCGTCGGCGGGCGGGACGAAGAACTCCATCTCCATCTGCTCGAACTCGCGGGTGCGGAAGATGAAGTTGCCGGGGGTGATCTCGTTGCGGAAGGACTTGCCGATCTGGGCGATCCCGAAGGGCGGCTTCTTGCGGGCGAAGCCGAGCACGTTCTTGAAGTTGATGAAGATGCCCTGCGCCGTCTCCGGTCGCAGGTAGACCTCGGAGCCCTCGCACGCCACCGGCCCGACGTGGGTCTCGAACATCAGGTTGAACTGGCGCGGCTCGGAGAGCTCGCCGCCGCACTCCGGGCAGCGCAGCTCGGCGCTCGGGTCGCCGCCCTCGGCCTCGACCGCCTCGCGCAGGTGATCCTCGCGCCAGCGCTTCTTGCACTTGCCCAGGCACTGCACGAGCGGGTCGGTGAAGCCCTCGAGGTGGCCGGAGGCCTCCCAGACCCGCGGGTGCTGCAGGATCGCCGAGTCCAGGGCGACGATGTCGTCACGCTCCTGCAGCATCGCCCGCCACCACTCGGCCTTGACGTTGTTCTTCAGCAGCACCCCGTAGTGGCCGTAGTCGTAAGTCGAGCCGAGCCCGCCGTAGATCTCGGAGGAGGGGAAGACGAAGCCGCGCCGCTTGCAGAGGGCGACGATCTCCTCCATCGAGACGTCGGTGGGGCGCTTCTCCTCGGCCGCTGCCATTGCGGGAACCGTATAGAGACGCGGCGCCCAGGGAGCCGCTGCCGGCAGGCCTTGCCGCGGCCGGCTGCGATAATCGCCCGTCCGATGCCGATCTATGAGTACAAGTGCGAGAAAGGCCACGTCTTCGACGTGATCCAGCGGATGACCGACGAGGCCCTTACGGAGTGCCAGGAGTGCGGGGCTCCTGCGGTGCGCGTCCTGCATCCCGTCGCCGTCCACTTCAAGGGCTCGGGCTTCTACAACACCGACTACGGCAAGAAGAAGAAGGGCGCCGCGCCGTCCTCGGAGAGCTCAGGCGACTCAAAGGGCTCCGAGTCGAAATCGGACTCGTCGTCGAAAACGAGCGAATCGAAGCCCAAGGCGTCCGCCGCCAGCGAGTAGCCGACTTTGACCACCCTCTGGTGGGGTCAATGTCGGATGCGCGACTTTCTCAGCCGTTGAGCAGGCGGTGGACGGCGCGACGTCGCGTCGACTCGGGTACTTCGACGCTGCCTTCTGGTCCGTCAAGACTGCATTCGTCGCTGGGCTTCGCGCAGAGCACGTCGGTCTTGCCGCTGCCGCCGATCGCCGCCGAGAGGACCAGCTGCGGCATGGTCAGGAAGCCCATGTCACTGACGAAGGCTTTCGGCGCGTCCCAGCCGATGATCGGGCCGTGGATGAAGTTGTAGGGGAGGCGGAGCGGGTCGGTGAGGCGGTCCTTGATTCCGTTGATCACGGCCTGTTGGGCCTGGGCGCGCTTGAAGTCGTTGTAGCCGAACGAGTAGGCGCTCTTGCCCAGGCCTGGGCATTCGCTTGGCTCGCGCACGCGGGAGTAGGCGAGGGCCTTTTCGCCGTCGAGGGTGTTCCAGCCTTTGGCCAGGCGCAGCGAGACCCCGCCCTGGCCGCCGCCGGCGCCGCCGGCGATGTCGGCGCAGAGCTTGTGCGGGACGTTCACTTCGACCCCGCCGACAGCGTCGATCAGGTCTTCGAAGCCGGTGAAGTCGACGATCGCGACGTGGTCGACCTGGATCCCGAGGAAGTTTTCCACCGCTTCGATCTCGGCCTTGGCGCCGCCGAAGGTGTAGGCGGCGTTGATTTTCTGCGGGTTCTGGCCGGGGATTTCGGCGTAGCTGTCGCGCGGGATCGAGAGTTTGCGGAAGGCGCCGCCGCCGGCGCGGATCAGCATCAGCGTGTCGGCGCGGTATTCACCGGCTTCGCAGCCGTCGTGTGGGGCATCGCCGTGCGACTGTTGTTCGAAGCACTTCTGCGAGTGGGGGGCGTTGGGCTCCTTGGTGTCGGGCGGCCGGGCGTCGGTGCCGAGGACGAGGATCGTCTGCGCGTTCGGCAGCAGCAGCGGGTTGCCGTGCAGGGCTGACTTCGCTTCGCCGGAGAGCTTGAAGGACTGCAGCTGGGCGGAGACGGCGAAGGCGAGGAAGCTGAGCAGGACCCAGCCGAGCGCCGCGATCCCGACCCACTTGAGCACCCGCTTGGCGGTCCAGCGCCGCGGCGGCCCAGGGCGCTCCTCGCCTTCTCTGGCCGGTCGCTTCTTGCGCCCCCACCATTTGGGCGCGCGCGGGCTCCGCTCTCGGAGTCCAGAGAGATCGGGGGACCGCAACCCGGACAAGCGGCCCTTCCGGGACCGGTAGACCTTGTACTCGGGCGGCCCGGAGGGCTGCTGCTCGCCATTGTCGGCCATGAAAGACTGCGGGAATCATGCCGATGCCCGCGGTCGCCCGCCTCCACACCCCCGTAAAGCTCGCGTGAGTGCAGGGAAATTCATCGGCGTCGACTTGGGCGGGACGAAGATGCTGCTCGGTGTCATCGAGCCCGGCCCCAGGGTGTTCTGGGAAAGCCGCGAGGCCTCGACCGGGCAGACCGAGGACGAGCTGGTCGACCTGCTGGTCCGCGAGGTCGGCGAGGCGCACCAGCACTGCCCGGGGGTGACAGGCATCGGGCTCGGTATCCCGGCGACGATCGACCACGACCGCGGCGTCGCCGTCTCCGCCGTCAACCTGCCGCTTGAGAACCTGCCGATCCGCGATCTCGTCTCCGAGCGCACGGACCTGCCCGTCTTCGTCGACAACGACGCCAACGTCGCGACCCTCGCCGAGCACCTCTACGGCGCCGCGCGCGGGGCGCGGAACGCGGTGATGCTGACGATCGGCACCGGCATCGGCGGCGGCCTGATCCTCGGCGGCGAGGTCTACCGGGGCTCCACCGGCGCCGGCGCCGAGTTGGGCCACACCGTGATCGAGGTCGACGGCCCGCGCTGCCAGGGCAACTGTCCGGGGCGCGGCTGCGTCGAGACGCTCGCTTCCGGCACCGCGATCGGGCGCGAGGGGCGGGCCGCGGCTGAGCAGGCGCCCGATTCCGAGTTGGGAAGGATGCTGGCTGCCGGCGAGGAGATCGACGGCAAAGCGGTCACCGAGGCCGCTCTCGGCGGTGACGCCGCGGCACGCGGCGTCTTCGACCTGGTCGGTTCCCGCCTCGGCGTCGCTCTGACCAGCTTCGCCAACATCTTCGAGCCCGAGGTCTTCGTGATCGGCGGCGGCGTGATCGCCGCCGGCGACCTGCTGCTCGAGCCGGCGCGGCGCACGCTCGAGCAGCGCGCCCTGCCGCCGATGAAGCGCATTCCCGTCGTTGCCGCCGAACTCGGCCCCGACGCCGGCATGATCGGCGCCGCCGCGATGGCCCGGATCGAGCTCGGGGAGCGGGAGGGCTGATGCCGGGCGAGCTGATCGTCTGCCCGACGCCGATCGGCAACCTCGACGACGTCACCCCGCGCGTACGCGAGGCGCTCGTCACCGCCGACTGGATCGCCTGCGAGGACACCCGCCGCACCGGCGGCCTGCTCGACAAGCTCGGCATCCGCCCGGCGCCGCCGCTCGTCTCCAACCACGAGGGCAACGAAGCGGCGCGGGCGACCGAGCTGGCGCAGCGGATCGAGCGCGGCGAAAGGGTCGCCCTCGTCTCCGACGCCGGCATGCCGGCGATCTCCGACCCCGGCTACAAGCTGATCCGCCGTTGCATCGAACGCGCCCTCGACGTGACGGTGCTGCCCGGGCCCTCGGTTGTGACCGTGGCGCTGGTCGCCTCCGGCCTGCCGACCGACCGTTGGCGCTTCGAGGGCTTCCTGCCGAAGCGCTCCGGCGAGATGGAGCGGGTGCTGCGTTCGGCCGAGACCGTGGTCGCCTTCGAGTCGCCGCGCCGGGTCGGCGAGTCGCTGGCGGCGCTGGCGGCGATCGCCCCCGACCGTCCCGCCGCCGTCTGCCGCGAGATGACCAAGATGCACGAGGAAGTCGCCCGCGGCTCGCTGGCTGAACTGGCGCGGCGCTTTCGCAGCGATGTCAAGGGGGAGATCGTGCTGGTGATCGGGCCGGCTGCCTCAGAGGACCACGACCACGACATCAGCTTCGCCGTCGACGCCCTGCGCCACCTGGTCCAGTCGGGGGCGAGGCCGCGAGCGGCAGCCAGCGTCGTCGCCGCTCTGACCGGAACCCGCGCGAACGATCTCTACCGGGCGCTGACCGGCCGCGAGCCGCGCCGCTGAGCGTCGACTAGCCTGGCTCGCAGCATGGCTTACTACGTCACAACCCCGATCTACTACGTCAACGCGGAGCCTCACCTCGGCCACGCCTACTCGACGATGGCGGCCGACGTGCTCGCCCGCCACATGCGCCAGCGCGGCGAGGACGTCTTCTTCCTCACCGGCACCGACGAGCACGGCGAGCCGATCGAGAGCGCGGCCGAACGCGAGGGGATCTCGCCGCAGGAGCTGGCCGACCGCAACGCGGCGAAGTTCGAAGAGCTAATGCCGATCATCGACGCCACCAACGACTTCTTCATCCGCACCTCCGACCCGCGCCACAAGGAGAAGGTCGCCGAGATCATGCAGCGGGTTTACGACAACGGCTGGGTGACCAAGGGCACCTACGAAGGCTGGTACTGCCCGCGCTGCGCCGACTTCAAGACCGAGCGCGAGCTGGGGCCGGGGCAGACCTGCCCGATCCACGAGATCCCGCTCGAGCAGGTGCGCGAGGAGAACTGGTTCTTCCGCCTCTCCGCCTTCCAGGCCCAGCTCGAAGGCCTCTACGAGGAACGGCCCGACTTCGTCGTCCCTGACTTCCGCCGCAACGAGGCGGTCTCGTTCATCAAGGGGGGGCTGGAGGACGTCTCGCTCTCGCGGCCGGCGCTGAAATGGGGCCTGCCGCTGCCCTGGGACCCCGAGCAGCGCATGTACGTCTGGTTCGACGCGCTGCTCAACTACGTGACGGCGCTCGGCTTCGCCCGCGAGGGCGAGGACCTGACCGAGCGCTACTGGCCCGCCTCCCTGCACGTGATGGCCAAGGACATCCTCAAGTTCCACGCGGTGATCTGGCCGGCCCTGCTCTGGGCCGCCGACCTCGAGCCGCCGCGGCGGATGGCGATCCACGGCTTCCTGCTGATGGGCGAGAAGAAGATGTCGAAGTCGCTCGGCAACGTGCTCGACCCCTTCGAGGCGATCGAGCGCTTCGGCGCCGACGCGCTGCGCTTCTACCTCTTCCGCGAGGTCAGCTTCGGCCAGGACGGCTCGATCTCCACCGCCGGCTTCGAGGCCCGCTACGAGACCGAGCTCGCCAACGACTTCGGCAACCTGGCCAGTCGCACCCTGGCGATGGTCGAGCGCTACCGAAGCGGCGTCGTGCCGGTGGCGGCGGTCGACGCCGTCCTTGCCGAGGACTTCGAAGGTGCCGTGCCGCGCTTCTGCGACCTGCTCGACCGGGCCGAGCTGACTCAGGCGCTGGAGGTGGCCTGGGCCCTGGTCCGTCGCCTCAACCGCTACGTCGAGGAGACCCAGCCTTGGGTGTTGGCCAAGGACGAGGCCGATCCCGAGCGCCTTGACGAGGTCCTCTACAACCTTTGCGAGGGGTTGCGGGCGACGACGTTGCTGCTGGTTCCCTATCTGCCTCAGGCGAGTGAGTTGCTGCTTTCGACGCTGGGAGAAGAGTCACGCGCCCTGGCCGAGCTGGGATCCCGTCCCGGCGGCCAGAGTGTGGAGCGGGTGCCGCCGCTCTTCCCAAAGATCGAGACGCCTGCGTGAGAGCCTGTCCCGGCAGGGGTTCCGCTTAACTTTTTCGGTGTGTCGGGGTTGGGCTTGGCGCCCCGGGGGCGGGCGACGAAAAAGTACAAGACGCTCCACCCCTGCCGGGACAGGCTCTTAGGCGAGTGAGTCTGAGCTGAGCTGATCCGGGCGGGTGTAGCCGCAAAGGGCCAAAGTGAGGTCTAGCTCGGCGAGGACCATCTTGAGGACTGTTTCTACGCCGGCTTGGCCCTCCAGGGCCAGGCCCCAGATGTAGGGGCGGCCTAGACAGACGGCGTCGGCGCCCAGGGCTAGGGTCTTGATTGCGTCGGCTCCGCTGCGGATGCCGCTGTCGAAGAGGATGGCGAGGTCGCTGCCGGTGGCTTCGGCGATTGCTGGGAGGGCGTCGAGGGAGCCGAGGGCACCGTCTACCTGGCGGCCACCGTGGTTGGAGACGACTATGCCGTCGATGCCGCGATTGGCTGCTTCGCGGGCGTCGTCCGGGTGCTGGATGCCCTTGATCACGATCGGCAACTTGGTCTGCTCGCGCAGCCAGGCGAGGTCGTCCCAGTTCAGCGCGGGGTTGGCCTGGATGCCGAGGAAGTGGCCGGTGGCCATCCCCTGGTCCTCCTCGGGCGTCTTCTCGAGCGCTTCGCGAAAGACCGGGTCCTGGAAG
>DASSMU010000105.1:0-19865 GCA_035701465.1 Solirubrobacterales bacterium | reverse complement strand
GAACCCCGCGCAGATCAAAAACGCCCGCCTCGCGACGTCGAGCAAAATCAGCACCGCCGCCAACGTGCTGACGATCCCGGTCACGCAGACCTCGATCGCGATTGTCGCCAACCCGCCGGAAGGCTGCACGGTGGAAGCGATCGACAACGTCGACCTGGAGGCCGTGTTCAAGGGCACCATGCTCAACTGGAACGAACTGGCCACCGACTCGGGCGGCGCGGCCTGCGAATCCCCCATCACGCGGGTGGCTCGCCTCGACAGCTCGGGCACGACCTACCAGTTCAAGAACTACCTCTCCAAAATCAACGGCAAAGGAATTCTCCCCTGCACGGGCGGAAAAGTCTGGAAAGAACTCGAGGAATCCGGCACGCCCAACACGACCTGGCCGGTCAACTCGGAAAGCTGCACGGAACCGACGCTGAGCCCGCTCGTCCGCGGTGCTGCCAACGGTGGCGGCCCGCTGGTCGAAAAAGTCAACGCGACGCCGGGCTCGATCGGCTACGCCGCGCTGCCTGACGCGAAGGCGAAATCGGCCAAAGTCATCCTCAGCCTCCAGAACAACGGCAAAGTCACCAAAAAACAGACCTACGTCTCGCCGGCATCCGGCATGCTGGCCCGCTGCGGAACGACGGTCTACACCGTGCCGAAGCCGGCACGCGAAGGCGAAGGCACGGGCCTCAACGCCAACTGGTCGAAGGTGTTCGGCGCCAAAATCAGCACCGTGAAATCGGGCAACGGCTACCCGCTGTGCACGCTGACCTTCGTGCTGTCCTGGAACGGCTTCCAGAAGGCCGGCTTCACCGAAGCCAACGAGACCAGCGTCAACGACTACGTGCGTGAATACCTCACGGCATCGACGGGCCAGGAAGCGATCACGACCGCGGTCAACAAGTGGTACGCGCCGCTTCCCGAAAGCGCCGAACTGAACCACGACGTGCTCGGGTCCGCGCAGTACACCGCAAGCAAGATCAGTTACTGAGGTAGCCGGATCAAAAGAACGGCGCGTTCGCTCGCCGTTCGACCGACGACACAGGCCGGCAGTTGCCCGGCCTGTGTCGTTCGGGTCCCGGCCGGACTCTCTGTTAAACGTGTGTATCAGTGTTGTAACACGAAATTTCCCGCGATCTTCACATCTGCGCCCCGGCGCCTCTGGAGGATGCGTGAATGGAGATCGAAACCAGCAGGTTTGCGCGGGAGGGTCGAGTATTCACCCGGGCGATCGCCGCCGCGGCGATCATGGCCGTGAGCTTTGCGACCGCGGCCTTCTGCAGTGCGGCCGGAGCGACGACCTTCGGCCAGGTCGGCGCATGGGGGACGCCGGGCAGTGCCGCCGGCCAGCTCTTCGACCCGGGAATGCTCGGCGTCGACCCCGAAGACGGAAGCGTCTATACGGGCGAAGAAACGCCCGACGAAGAACATTTTCGGGTCCAGAAGTTCACCGCGTCCGGCGAATTCAAAGCCAAGGTCGAACTGCCCGGCATCCTCAAAGAAGGAAAAGAAGAAAAGACGCTGACGCTGCACGGGATCGCTGTCGACCCGGTACTGCACCGTGTCTACCTGATCGAAGGGTGCCTGCTGGGCAAGCCGGCGGTTTCCTCCTGTAAGAAACCCCCCAACATCGTCGAAAACTTCGGTGCCAGGCGCATCCTGGTCTTCTCGACCGAACCGAGCGGGACGGCCCTGATCCCCGCCTCGCCGGCGATGTTGCCGCTACCCGAAGGCAAAGAAGCGCTTTACCAGCCGCAGTCGATCGCGGTCGACCCGAGCACCCACGACCTAGTCATCTTTGGCGAAGACGCCGAAGAACATCCCGTTGTTCAGCGGATCAGCTCGGCAGGGGTCGCCGGTGTCCGTTTCGTCGACAAAGAATTCAAGCTGGCCCCGTTCAACAAAGAGGCTCACGCGATCGCGGTCGGCCCGGACGGCACCACCTACGTCCTGACCGGTAGCCCCAACTCCGCCGGCTCGAAATCCACGCGCGCCTGGCAGTTGCCGAAAAACCTCTCCAGCTTGGAAAAAGTCCCCGGCTTCGCCGAAGCGGCCGAAAACGAGGGGTGGGCGACTGGCCTGTTCGACCCGAAGTCCTCGCCGTTGATCGGCGGCCCGCAGCTCGCTATCTCCCCCGACGGCAAGACGCTCTACTGGAAGGAGGCCCTCCAGCAGGCAGGGGAAAACGAAGCGGAAGAAGAAGAACGGGACAACGTCCTGATCCGCGGCTACTCGCTCGAAAAAAGCACCACCAGCGTGCTTTACGGGAACGGCAAAGCGAGCTGCCGGATCCAGACCGGCGGTGCCGGCCTGGCGACGACCGCAGGCGAAAAGGTCGTCGTCTTCGACTACGGCCCCGAAGGGCCCTCGCCGGAATACGGCGACAAGATTTTCACCTTCGGTCCCGGCGGCAGCGGCTGCCGGATTCCGACGGGGAAGTTCTCGGTCAACGGCGACAAAGGCGAAGCGGCCGTTTCGGTCGAAGCGGGGAAGTCGATCCCCTTCGACGCCGCCGAATCGGAACTCGTCGGGGCGACGCCGAAAGAACTCATCTGGGAATTCGGCGACGGGACGGAAAAAGAAAAAGTCGTGGGGAGTGGCGAAGAACCGGCCAAAACCTCGACCAGCCACAAATACACCAGCCCCGGCACGTACACGGTCACGTTGAAGATGAAACTGACGGCCCCCAAGAACCCCGTAACCGAAGAACCCGAACCGACCGGGGATCCGCTACCCGTCACGCGCACCGTGAAAGTCACGGCAGGGACGCTGAACGCTCTATCGGTGGAAATCAAACCGCCCGGCTCCGGCACCGTGACCAGCGCCCCGGCCGGCATCAGCTGCGGCCAAGACTGCGAAGAGGCTTATCCGAAAGACGAAGAAGTCACGCTCACGCAGGCCGCTGCCACCGGCTTCGAATTCCTTAAATGGGTTGGCTGCGACAGCGAATCCGCGGGCAAATGCAAGGTGAAAATGAGCACCGTCAGGAAAGTCGTCGCCGAATTCAAAGCCAAACCCAAATTCAAACTCACCGTGAAAGTCTCAGGCTCCGGTTCGGGCACGGTGAAAGCGACCGGGATCAGCTGCCCCGGCGACTGCGAACAGGAATTCGTCCAAGGCGAAGAAGTGACGCTCAGCCAGTCTTCGGCGAGCGGCTCCGAATTCAAAGGCTGGGGCGGAGCCTGCGCAGGCACCGGCGCCTGCAAAGTGGCGATGAGCAAAGCGCAGGAAGTGACCGCGGCCTTCGACCCGATACCGCCCAAAGAAGAAGGAGGGGGAGGCGGTGGGAGTGGAGGAGGCGGCTCGACGCCGCCACCGCCACCGCCCGTGGAAAACTCGCCTCCCGTGACGAAAAAACCCCTGACGCCAAAGCAGAAAGCGCTCGCGAAATGCAAAAGATTGAAGGGCAAAGCGCGCGCCAAGTGCATCAAGAAAGCCAACTCGATCGGCAAGCACAAACACCGACGACGCGCGCCAAGGGGCCGCGGCTGAGCCGGCTGCGGTCAGCGCTTCCGATCGTGGTGACGCTCGCGACTGCATTGCTCGTGGGCGCCACGCCGGCGCAGGCGCTGATCACTCCCCCTGTGACGGTCGACGGCCCTTCCGCGGACGTCCTGGACTTCGGCAACGCGGCGATGGCGTCTGACGGCAGCGGAGGACTCGTCTACACGAAAGCTGTGGAAGGGGTTCCGCACGTCTTCGCCAGCCGCTACGCCGGCGGCAGATGGAGCGCCCCGATCAGGGTCGACTGGGACCAGCCCTACGAAGCCGGCCAGCCGCGGATCGCGGCCGGCGACGGCGGCGAGCTGCTGGTCGTCTGGGTGACCGGGGTGGCTACCGTCCACGACAAGGTCCAGCGCGGGCTCTTCTCGGCGCGGATCGGCCCCGGCGCAGCCAGCTTCGGCCCCTCGCTGCTGGTCGATCCCAACGTCGGCGAAGGGGTGGGGGTGGACCCCTCGCTCTCGAGGACCGCGCCCGGCCAGGCGATCGTCGCCTACCGGACGATCACCTACGACTTTGCTCCGAACACATTCTCGACCGCGGTCCAACTGCGTCCCGGGGACGTGATGGCGGACATCCGGGTCGCCCGCCTGGTCGGCGACCGCTGGACCAGGCTCGGCGCGATCAACCGCAACCCCGAAGCCTCGATGCGCCCACCCAGCCCCACCAACGGCCCCCAGGTCGGCGCCGGGATTGATGGCGGCGCGGTCGTCGCCTGGCAGGAGCCCGACCAGACGGGAGCGGCGCGAATCTGGATGCGCCGCATCTTCGGCACTACCCCCGGCCAGGTGCTGGAAGCCAGCCCGGCCAGCTGGGAAGGCGCGCCGGTGGCGGGCGACGCCGACGCCTTCTCGCTTGTCGTCACCCCGCTCGACCAGGCCCGGGTTGCGATTCGCATCGCCGGCTCGGGATCGACGCCCCCACGCCTCCTGCTCAATACGCTGCCACCCGACTACGCGATCCCCTCCAGCGGCCTGAACGGCCCAGTGACCGTCTTCAAGGGTGCACAGCACGCGGCGCTGGGTGCGCCGGGCGTGGGCGCAACCGAAAAAGGCACCGGCAAAGAAGGCGCCCTGAACCTTGTCTTCGTCGCGGGCTCCGACGTCCACCACCTGGGCGTCGACTCCGAAGGGAAGCCAACTCCCGACTCCGTCCCATCGTGGCCGGCGGCGGTGCCCGGCGGCGAAGCGGTCGCAGCGCTCGGCTCCGAAGGCGCCGGCGTCCTCGCCTACCCGGCGCTCGACGCTCAGGGTCACGAAGTGACCGCGGTGCGCCAGGAACTTCCCTCCGGGGCGGCGCAGGCCGGCCTGCTCACCGGGGTGAGCGGCGGACCCGTGGGGCAGCTGTCGGTCGGCCCCTCCGACGGCGGCGACGCGCTGGTGGGCTTCCGTCAGGGCGAGGCCGGCCGCTACGAGATCGTCGCCGAGCGGGTCAGCTCCCCGCCGGCCTCCTTCAAGGCCAAGGCGCCCAAGCGCTGGGTGCGCCCCGGCGGTGCCCGCCTGCGCTGGCAGGCGGCGCGGAGCGCGGTGGGCAACCTCACATACGCGGTGCTCTTGGAGGGCCGGATCGTCAAGAGAGGCCTGCGAGGCCGCAGCTACAGGCCGCCGGCGGCGCTGCTCGGCAGCGGCGCCCGGCGGGCGCAGGTGATGGCCACCGACGGTTTCGGCCAGCAGATGCTCAGCCCGGCCGTCAGGCTGCGGGTGGACGGGCGGCCACCGCGCGTCGCCGTCAGGGTGAGCCGGGGGCGCGGCCTGGTGTCGGTGCAACTGCGCGATCCCGACTCAGGTCTCAGCGCCGGCTCGACGTTCGTCGATTTCGGCGACGGCAGCCGAGCTCACGGCGGTTCGAACCTCCGCCACGTCTACGAGCGTCCCGGGCGCTTCACGATTGCCGTGCGCGCCCGCGACAAGGTCGGCAACCGGGTGGCGCGGCGCTTCGAGGCGGTGGTCCGGTGAGGGGGCGCCTCTGGGCGATCGTGCCACTGCTCGCCGCCACCGCGGCGCTGCCGATCCCGGCGGCGGCGGCAGGCTTCGGTCCGATCGAGCTCGTCTCGACGAGCGCCGCCGAGCAGGCCGGCGAAGCGCTTACCCCGGTGCTCGCCGCGGATGGCCGCTACCTGGCCTTCCGAGGCACCGTCGGCGGTCTGCGGGGAGTCTTCCGCAAGGACCTCGAAACCGGCGCCGTGGAACCGGTGGCAACGGGAAGCGTCAACGAAAAAACCGCCCCCGGCACCGACGCCAGCGCTCCCTCGATCTCCGCCGATGGGCGCTACGTCAGCTTCACCACGAAGACGCCGCTCGACGAAGCGGACGACGCTCAGCCGAGCTCCAGCGACGTCTACGTCGCCGACATGAGCGCGTCGCCGCCGACCTATGAGCTGGCCTCGGCGCTCGACGGCTCGTCGCAGGGCCTCACCTACGAAAGCGCTGGAGGCTCGGTCGCCTCGGGGCGCGTGGCGCTGAGCGCCGACGGACGCGAGGTCGTCTTCGTCACCACCGCGACCTCCGACCTGACGAGCGGCCCGGGCGGCAGCACCGAGGGGGAACCGACGCCGGCGGGGCAGGTCGTCCTGCGAGATCTCGAAACGATGCAGACGACCCTGGTCAGCGCCGAGCGCGACCCTGAATCTGAGGCGATGACGCAGCTGCCGGTGCCCGGCGGCGCGGTGGTCGAAGTGCTCTCGCTGTCGCTGCTGAGGGGAGCGGCGCTGAGCGCGGACGGGACGACGGTCGCCTGGCTCGGGACGAACCTCCAAGACCAGACAGCGCTGCTCCCCGGCGAGTCCGCGGCGATCGCCGCGGAGGACGGCGCCAGCCCGTTCCCCTACGTAGAGCCGCTCTGGCGCCGCGTCGCCGACGGGACGGGGGCGCCGACACGGCGGATCGTAGGAGGCGACCCCTCAGCCCCCTTCGGTGACCTGACTTCGAGGAACACCGAACTCAACGGCGCCGAGGGATGGCTTGGGGTGGCTGGGGTCGACGGGGTTCCGCAGCTCAGCGCCGACGGTCGCACCGTTGCCCTGATCGGCAATCCCAGCAACGCGAGCAACGTCTTCGTCGCCGACATGAGCTCAGGCCTGAGCCGCGCCGAAGCGGTCCGTCAGCTGACCGCCGAGATCCCGATCCGCCCGACCGAACCCGAAAGGACGATCAACCAGGAACCCTACGTCCAGCTCAACGGCCACATCTTCGACCTCGCGATCTCCGCCGACGGCTCGCGGATCGCCCTCGCCACCGCCCGGCAGCGGTTCCCGCTGGCGCCACCCAACCTGATCGGCTCGCCGCCGGCGACGCTCGGCCTGGTCGAGCTCTACCTGATCGACCTCGAAGGCGAAACGCTCCAGCGGGTCACCCACGGCATCGGAGCAGAAGGGGAAGCCTCGCTGGCGCCGACCGGGACCGGCCAGGGGGGCGCCGGCGCCGGCGCCCCCTCCTTCGGCGCCGGAGGCCGGCTGATCGCCTTCTCCTCCACCGCCTCGAATCTGGTCGAAGGTGACGGCAACGAAGCGTCCGACGCCTTCACGGTCGAAGACCTGACGACGCCGGCGCCGCCGGGGGGGTCGAGCATCTCGCCGGCACCGCCGGGACACGCCCGCCGACCTCGCTGGCGGCTCGTGCTGAGCGCCTTCTCGCTCCCCGACGGCGACGTGCGGCTGGTGACGACCGTCCCGGCGGCCGGCACGCTGCGGGCACGGGCCGGCGCGGCGCCCGGCTCGGCCTCGACCTCGGCTCGGCGGCTTGCCGCGGCGAGCGTCCACGCCTCGGGCAGCGGCCCGGTGGCGCTCGTCCTGACGCTGCCGCACCGTTACCGCCGGCTGGCGCACTCCCGCGAAGGCGTCTACGCCACCACGGCGGTCTCCTTTCACGCAGCGGGGGGCAGAGTTCTGCATGGCAGGCTGGAAGTCCGCTTCCGCGCGCATCGCCGGCGGCACCGGGGGTCACGGTGAACCGGGCCGTCGTCCTGGTTGCCCTCGCCTCGATGCTTGCGCCTTCCGCGGCGCGGGCCGCCGAATGGCACTCCGAGCAGCCCGTCGCCCCCGGGCTGGGTGCGCCGGCAGCGCTCGGCCCGGTCGGCGATGTCGAGTTCCAGGCGCCCAACCGGGGAATGCTGATCACCGCCGGCAACGGCGGCGTCCCGGCGGGCCTCTTCGCATACGACGGCGCCGGCTGGTACCGCTACTCGACGGTCTGCGGCGGGCGCGAAGGCCGTATCGCCTGGGCTGGGCCCACCGAGTTCTGGACGATCTCCGATCAGCCGGCCGGCCAGGAAACGGGCAAAGCGCCGCCCCAGCAAATCTCGCTCTGCCACTTTCGCAGCGGTCAGGTCGTCGCCTCATACGCCAAGCCTGTCGGCGTCGCCGATTCCTATCTGCCGATGAACGCCGCGGCCTGCTCAGGCCCCGACGACTGTTGGTTTGCCGGCGAACGGCTGCCAGGCACGACCAACGTCGGCGCCTTTCACCTGCACTGGGACGGCACCTCGCTGACCGCCGTGCCCTCGCTGACCAAACCCCAGCCCGAAACCATCGACCCGGGCCGCACCGTCGCCAGCCTCGCCTTCCACGAAGGCAGCCTGTATGAGGGCGTCGCGATCCGGGAAGACGACCTAGCGACGAACGAGTGCGCCTCCCAACCGAGCTTCCTGCACCGGATCGTCGAGGGTTCCCCCGAACCCTTCCTGCCGCTTTGCACCGAAGAGCCGATCGCCTATGGCGAAGGGGCCGTACCCACGCAGCTCGAAGCGTTCCGGCTCAGCGGCGACGAAGAGGGACTGTGGGCGATCGCCGGGGCCGAAAGTAAACCCGCGATGGTGACCGCGCTGCGCCTCGGCACCGAAGAAAAGCTCGAACAGCTTCCCCTCGAAGACCCCGATGGCGTCCTCGTGCCGGGCACCCGGATCGGCGGCGTCACCGCGGCGCCGGGCGAAGGTGCCTGGATCGGCTTCCGCAAGCCCGGCGACACGTCCACCTCCCTTGCCCGTCTCACCCTGGTCCACGCCGACGGCAGCGTCGATCCGCCGATCCTGCTGCCCGCTGCCGGCGAAGAACTCGACAACAAGGGCCGGGCGGGCCCGCTCGCCTGCCCGGCCGAACAGCAGTGCTGGATGGCCACCGAGAAAGGCTGGCTCTTCCACCTCGGCGCGGACCCGCTGCCCAACGAAGACCCGGCGATGCACGTGCTCGTCTTCAGCCGCCCGCCCGACGAAAGCCTGCCCAGCGTGCCGCCGATTTCGCTGCCCGAAGACGACTCGGGCGCGGAAACGTCGACGGGGGGAGGCGAAGAAATCGAAGAAGTGCCGCCTTTCCGGACCCCGCACCCGCTCTACTCGAACCTCCACCAGCGGCTGATCGGCAAGAGCCTGCTCGAGATGACCTTCGTTTTGCACTCGAAGGCGCACGTGCGCCTCCTCGCGCGGCGCAAGGGCCACGTGGTCGCCGAGACCCCCCGCTACACGATGGGCAAGGGCCAACGCAGCGTGCGGCTGCGCCTCGATCCGCAGCGCTGGCCGACGAAGCTCGACCTCCAGATCCACGCCGTGAAGAAGAAGGGGAAGCCGTGAGTCCGGCGCGGACGGACAGGGCCCGTGGCCTGTCGGGCTTCGCCTCGCTGGCGGCGGCGCTGGTAGCCGGGGTGCTGCTGGCCGGCCCGGTCGGGGCCGGTGCGGTCAGCGATGGGCTCGTTGCCCAGCCGGTATTCGGCGCACCCGCCGGGCGGATTCTGGGCACCGCGCCGGAAGAGGCGCCCGGCGAGGCGTGGGCGCTCGCCCGGGGCCGCCCGAAGATCGTCCGCTACACCGACGCGGCCGGCTGGGAAACCCTGCCGGGGCCGTTCGGCCCGGGCGAAGAACCGATCGCCGGGCTCCAGTTCGCCGAGGGCGCGCTGGCCGGACGCACGACGCCGGCCGGTGGGATCGCGGTCGCCGCCCAGGCCGGCGCCGGGGAGCAGTTGGTGATCGTTCGCAATCCCGGCGGCAATCCGCACGCGGCGCCCGATCCCGGCGAAGCGCTCCACACCGAAGAAGGAGAGTCGCTCTTCTCGGAAGAAGGCTCGACCGGCGTGCTTCTCGCCCCCGTCGAAGAGACGGCAGGCCTCACCGGCGCCTTCGACGTTCCAACCGCCGAATCCCCCGCCGACCAGGAAGCGGTGCTCGACTTCGACGGCGCCGAATGGGAGCGGGAGCCGATCTGCGTCGGCTTCGCGCCCGGCCCCGGCTGTACGTCACCGTCCCTCTCCTTCCGTGTGCTGGCCATCGACGCGAGCGGCCCGGAAAACGCCTGGCTGCTGGCAAAGAGGGCGGTGCCAGGCGAAGGCCTCGAGCTGTTCGAGCGGGAAGCGGGCGGCGGTCCGGGCGGGGAAGCGGTCTGGCGCCAGCGCCGCCTGGGCTCGCCCGGCTCGCTTGGATCGCTGTTCGCGCAGGGAGCGCCCGAATTCCCCCAGCCGAGCCCCGCGCCGCCGTTGAAGGTCGAAGTCAGCGCCCGCACGGCAGGACAGCCCCTCACCGTCACCTCGCAGGGGGTCTGGGCCGACGCAAAGCTCAAAGCCGGCGGCGAAAGCAGCGACGCGACCGTCTTCTTCGACATCGCCGAGGGCCATCTGACCGGCTCCTGGTGCGATCTGACAGCGGCTGCCGGCCTCTGCGAATACGCGCTCGAATCCGAGCTTCCGGGGGGAGAGGGGCGCAGCTTCGCCTGGGCTTCCGGTGAAAGCTCGAGCGATCCCTTCGGCGAGCGCGAGATCACCGGGCTCGACCAGGGGGCGATGCTCAGCCTCGAAGGGACCGGCTTCACGCGGCTCGCGCTGGCCGGCGGCGACGCCGGCTCCTCCGAAGGGGCGGCGCTGGACGAAGCGGGCGAAGGCTGGTTGGGAGCGAGGCCGCCGATCCACATCACCCGTGCTCCCGAACCCGACCGCCTGGCCCCGTGGCCGGTGCCGTTCCGGCGGCCGCTCACCGCGATCGCGCCGCAGCCGAGCGCCTCGGTCGCCGCGCTCGGCTCCGAAGCGCTGGCGGTCGGGGCCGAAGGCGAGGTGGCTCGTTACCTTTCCGGCCAGGGCTGGGTTCCCGAATCGCTGCTCACCGGCTCCGGTGTCCGTGCCAAGCCAACCCTGCGTGCCGTCGCCTGGCCCGAACCAGGCCGCGCCTTTGCGGTCGGCGATGGAGCAGCGATGTGGGTCTGGGTGAAGGAAGCGGGCCTCTGGGAACCCGATCCCGCCGCGCCGCCCAACCTGGTTCGGGCGAACTTCACGGGGATCGCCTTCGACCCCGGCGACCCCAGCCGGGGTTACGCGGTCGGCAAGCAGGGCCTGCTGCTCGCCTACGGGCGCCAGTGGGCGCAGGAAGCCCTGCCGGCGGGCGTCGATCCCGAAGCCAACTTCACGTCGATCGCCTTCGCCGGCGACGAGGCGATCGCCACCTACAAGATGCCGATCGACAAGAGCGGTACCCCCGTCTACACCGGTGGAGTCCTGGTCAACGACGGCTCGGGCTGGCGGATCGACCAGGGCGCCGCCGAAGCGCTCGGGGGCGCCGTCCCGGAGCGGGTCGCGGGGCTGCCCGATGGCGGCGCCGCGATCGTCTCCGAAGAAAGCCTGGGCTCAGGCGAGAGCACGGTGATCGAGCGCGACGGGCCTGGGTCGCCCTGGCGGGAAGCACCGGGCGGCGCAACCGGCTTTCCGGTGGCGTTGGCGGCCTTCCGGGAAGGGGGTCAGGTGCGGGCGGTGATCTCGGTTTCGCCAAACCAGCTCGCAGAAGACCTGAAAACCGATCTCGAACAGGTCTTCAACCAGCCGCCGCCCGGGCAGCCTCCTCTGTTCACCTCTCCATACCCGCTGCCCAGCAGCGGGTATGTGATACGCCAGACCTCGGCGGGTTGGCGAGACGAAGAGCACCAGGCCTACCCGCTGCCGTCGCAGGCGGAAGGACAGGAAATCTACGATCTGCCGCGTCGTCCCGATCCGGTACTCGCCCTGCTGCTCGGCCCAGATGGCGGCCAGGGTTGGGCGGTCGGCGGGGAAACCGGCACCGCGGTGCGGTTCCAGGGAAGCTCGATCCAGACGGCCGGCGTGATGCGCTACGGTCCGCAGGCCGCGCCGCCCGCCAACGCCTCTTCCTCGCCGGTCCAGGCCGAAGCGGGGACCGCGAGCTTCGCTATCGGCGGCGGCGCGCAGTGCGCCGGGCCCTGCGCGGACCTGGTCGGCACCGGGATCGGCCCCGGCGTATGGCTGCACGCCGCGGTCGGCAAAGCAGCCGGCATCCCCGGCCTGCATGCCTTTCTCTACACGGGGCCGGGCGTGGCCGAAGGGGAAGGTCAGCTCCCCTCCGAAAGGCTCGCCGCCCAGCTCGGCCCGCTCGGCTTCGGCCGCGAGGAGGCCGCCTACGCCCGGCGCCTCGGCTCGGCCGCGGGCGCGCTGCCCACCTTCGTGGCGCCGACCGCGTCCGACCTCGACCGGGAGGACTCGCTGGACGCCTTCCAGTCTGCGTTTGCTGGCTTCGGGGCCCCGCTTGGCACCGCGCCGGAAGGGGCGGGCGTCACGCCGGCTTCCCCGGCCGGGCCGGGGAAGGGCTACTACTCCTTCGAATCGGGAGGGAGCGGGGGGACGGTGCGGGTGATCGTGCTCGACTACTCGCGCCCGACGCTCGGGACGGCGCAGAGCTGCTGGCTGGCCGGGCAGCTCGCCGACGCGGGCGAACAGGGCTCGCCGGCGATCGCGATCGGCGGTCGCGACCTCGGCGGCCAGACCGAGAACGCCGCTGGAGATGCCGCCCAGGTGACCCGGATCCTGGTCGACGGCGAACCGCCGGTTGGTCTCGGCTGCGAAAAGAGCGGCACGACGGGCGCTTCCGCCTACTTCTTCGACTTTCCCGAAGAGAACCGCGCCTACCGGCTCACCGCCGGTGGCCACTCGATCCCCTCCTTCGGCAACGGCACGCTCGGCTACCTGGATCCGCAGCACACTCAGGAAACCGACTTCGTCGGGGCGAGCGGGTTCCTACTCGCCTCGGTGAACGTGGCGCAGCGCGACGCGGCGACCAACGTGGCCCCGGTCGGCGTCCGCCTCATCCCCGACATCGGCGGGCTGGCGCTCGACGCCACCGACGGCACCCTGTTGCGGCGCAGCCACGCAGCGCTTTTCAACGCGCTCGCGCGTCGGCCGCTGGCCGGGATGGAGTGCGGCGGTAACTTTGCGCCGAACACCTGCGAAGCGGTGAGGCCCGATCCCTACGTCCCGATTCCGAGTCGGTGCTCCGGCACCCGCTGCGCCTCGGCGGTCTTCCCCGAGTACGCCTTCACCTCGTCGGACCCCACCGTCGCCAACTTCGTCGCCGCCGACCCCGGGTCGCCCAACCCGCGCGCCGTTCTGCTGCGGAATGGCAAACCGATCCTCGACTCGACCTCTGGCTTGCTCTGTGCTTTCAACCCCGGCACGACGACGGTCACGGTCACGACCGGGGGTCTCTCCTACTCGACCAAGGTGACCGTGCTCGGCGGCTCGGTGCAGCGCCCCTGCGGGACGACGCCGCTTGGGGGCCGCAAAGCTCAGCCGGTGGACGTTCCCGCGCCCCTGCCGCCCGGGGCGGAATTCGCGCCGGGGCCGACCCCGCAGCCTCCCCCGCCGGCACCGGTCCTGCCCACTCCGGCACCGGGGCCGCATCCCGTCGTCCATCATCTGCCGCCGCCGGCACCCGTGTTCGTGGCGGCCCCGTTCGTGACGCCAACCCCGGCGTCGCCGCCGGTGGTGCCGATCGTGCCACCGCCGCCGGTGCCGGCGGCCCAGCCGACCCCGCCCAGCGGCACCTCTCCGGTCAGCGAACGCGAAGAGGACGCCGCCTACGACCTCGTCCACCACATGGTCGCGCTGCGGCCGCCATCGCCCGCCAGGGCCACCCTTGGCACCGGCGGGACCCCGTCCCAGGGCGGGAGCCCGCTGGCGACTCTGCCGGCGATCGCCCTGCTGGCCGCGATCGCCGCGGCCGGCCTTCGCGGTTCCCGTCCTCGCCGCCGACCCCAACTCGCATACCAAGCCACGACCGCCAGGAGGCACCGATGAGCTCCCCGACCCCGTCCTCGAATGTACTGTCCCGCCGCGATCCGCTCGCGGTCGCGGCCCTGCTCGTCGCCCTTCTCGCCTTGGTCTTTTCGCTGAGCGGCCAAGCGCCGGCCAAGCGCCAGGCCTCAGGGCACCAAAAGCACGGCGCCGGCAAGACTCTGGCCCGGCTCAAGACCCAGTGCCCGATCGCCAACGCGATCAAATTTGGCAGCTGGTGCCTGGAAGCGGCGCCCTACCGGGTGCCCCCTGCCGACGTCGGCCAGAACGACTACTTCTACGCGGCCCAGACCTGCGCCCGCGAAGGCGGCTGGCTGCCGAGCGCTGCGCAGCTGATCGGGGCGGCCAGCAAGGCCCCGCTGCAGAGCACGATCGACGATGACCCGGCCACCTCTGGCCGCGAAGAATTCCCCGACCCGACCAGGGGGTTCAAGGACAAGCGAGAGATGAGCGCCGACCTCTTCACGACGACGGCAGGCTCCGCCGCCGCCGGCTCGGAGGGTGTCACCGTGGGCTCGCGCGGCAACCAGGCCCAGGGCGAACCCGATCCGGTGCCGATGCCGGCTAACCCCTCTCCCGAAACCCTCCAATACGTGACCGTCTACGACAACCACAACCACGGCGGCTTCGCCGGCGGCGCCCCGGTGGGGAAGCCGGAGAACTTTCGCTGCGCCTTCGCGGTCGGGTCGCAGGGCAAACCAAAGCTGTCGGCGGGCAACTGACCACCTCGGACGTTCAGGTCAATCCAAAGAATTTCAATACATAGTTGAGTTCTTTTTAATGCGTAGGCTACCGCGGGTTCCAGTGCTTTCGTCGTCAGTATTCGCAAAGGAGATGGATCGATGCCGGATTTCATTGGTAGGGGAGTGCCTCGTGGCCAACGGCGCGGGGTGTTGCTTGTAGGTGTTGTCCTCCTCGTTCTTGTCGCAGGCGCCTTGAATGCGGCCAGCGCGGCGGCGCTCGGGGAACAGTGCTCCGGGAGCGACACCAAGGGCCTCGGCGCGTTCCTGCAGACCGAGGCACAGGAGCGATGGTCCTCGCCGAAAATCGAAGGCGGATTCAATACTTCACCGAGTTCGCTCGCATGCAACGGTGGCCAGGGGAGCGGGGGAACACCGGCGATCAACTACGTGCCGCTCGGAAGCCCGGCAGCTCTCCGGCACTGGGGCGCCGAAGACGGCATCTTGCACGTTAAAGAATTCGGCTTCCTGGCGGGCTTCCTAGGCACCGATATTGCGCCAGCAGGGCCGGTCGGAGAAGAAGGCACGACCCTGTCGAACATGAAAGCGGCTCTTGGCAGCGACGTGATCGTCGTTCCGGTTACGCAGACCGCTATCGCAATCGCGGCTCACCCGCCGACCCTGCCGGCACACTCGCCTTGCGTCGTCCCGCAGATCAACGTCGGGCAGCTGCAGAGGGTCTTCAGCGGCCAGATCAAGAATTGGAGGCAGCTTGGAGCTGCATCTGACACGACGATCGGCGGAGACTGCGACCAGGCGATCACTCGGATCGTCCGCGACGAAAGCGCTGGGACCACCTACCAGTTCAAGCATTACCTGAACTCGATCAACCCCGGCCCGCTGCCCTGCACCGGGAAATCGCAGCGAACTTGGCAGCAACTGCAGGAGCCCTTTGGCGGGGAAAGCCCGCCGAACGTGGAATGGCCGCAGAACGTGGATTGCCAGAAAGGCGAAGGCCACGTGACGACAGTTGCGGGTCCGGGCGCCGAAGGCGAGTCCGGCCCACTCTCCTACGTCGGAGAAAATCCCGGCACGATCACCTACGGCAGCCTGCCGGAAGCCGAGCAGTGGGCGCCGAAACAGATCATCAATGTCTACAACAGCGTCAAATTCGCCGATCCGGCCACCAAAGCGGGAGAAGCGAACTGCGGGGCGGCGAAATACACGCTCCCGGCCGGAGCCGAAAGCGGCATCAACGTCGATTGGTCCCAGGTCTACGGCTCTAACCCGAAAGCCGGCAAAGTGTCGAAAGACGCCTACCCGATCTGCACCCTGACCTGGGACATCGCCGCAGTCGGACACTTCGGCAAAGGGGTAGCGACCACCGTCCACGACTATCTGTCGTTCGTGGTGGACAAAGAAGGCGGTCAGGCGGCCGTCAAGAATGCGGGCTACCAGACCCTCCCGTCTTCGGTGACTGAAGCCGCGGTGACCGCGATCTCCCACATCGAAGGCGAAGAAGAAGGTGGAGGTGAAGAAAAAGAAGGGAGTGGGACGGGAACCACCCTCTGCAAGAGCGAACCCGCTCTAAAAGAAGGTGTGCTCATTTGTCCGCCCGGGGAAGGGTTCAGCGGATTGGTGACTGGGCAGGTGACGCCGAAAGCTGTCACCACCTTCGAATCGTCGTCGGGCCCGGAAGCCTCGGTCAGCTGCACCCAAGGCCACTTCCTCGGCGAATTCAACGAAGATGGGACGGGCATCTTCGGCGGCATCTCCGGTTTCGGGTACGGCGCCGAAGAACGCTGCACGTCCACCTTCCCGGGCGAACCGTTGACGGTTGTCGCGTTCGACAACCCCCCCTACTACGCTTCGAGGTTTGTCTACACGAATCCGCTGGAACCTCAGGGTTTCTTCCAGCTCCGCAGGGAAGACAAAGCACCGCCGTTGCTGAAGTTCATCCTCGGCAAAGAATCCTCGACCTGCATCTACGAACCTATCGCTCTCAACAGCACGGTCTCCAATGGCAGTCCAACCGAGATGCTCATGTCGGGCAAATGGAAACTTCTCGAAGACTCCGCGGGAGGGGTGTGTCCGACCGTCATGACCAGCCTCTCGCTTCTCCGCATGACCAGGACAAGCAAAGAACTGCCCCTTTACATCTCGGGTAGCGAAGGGGCGAGCGAAGAAGAAGAAAAAGAAGGGGGCGGTGAAGAAGAAAAAGGGGGCACGAGTACGGTGCTCTGCAAGGCCACTCCGGAACTGGAAGAAGGAGTCCTGGTCTGTCCATCTGGCAAAGGGTTCAGCGGGGGCGTCGCCGGGGCGGTGGTGCCGAAAACCGTTGTCACCTTCGAATCGGTCAGTGGGCATGAAGGTCTCATCACATGTCCCGAAGGCCATTATGTCGGCGAATTCAACGAAGACGGGACGAGTGCCGGCAGCGGCATCACGGCCTTCGAATTTGGTCTCAAAGAAGGCTGCACGACGAACTTCCCCGAAGAACCAGAAGCGATTGTGAGCTTCGAAGGCGGTCCCTTCGATACTTCCCAGTTCGCATACACGAATCCGCTGGAACCGCAGGGCGCCTTCACTCTGGCCAGCTCCAAAAAAGGGGCGATGCGACTGACGGTCCATAGCAATCCAGAATGCGTCTACGTGCCCAACTTCGTCAAAGCCAAAGTTGCAAACGGCATACCGACGCAGATGACCATGGACGGCCTCTTCAAACTCAGGGAAGGAGATTCGAAAGTCTGTCCTGCGGGCCTCGCTCAAACCGGACTGCTGACCGTGACCAGAGCCATCGATGGCGAACCGATCTACATCGCCGGCAAATAGACCGCACTGAGAAAGGGGAGGAATGGTCCTCGGGGTCGACGGACACTCAGCGCGAAGCGCGTCCGTCGACCCCGAGGACCATTCCCATCACGCTTAGAGCAATGCGGCTTTAGGCGGGAACCGCGGAGAGCTTGTCCTCAACCCACTTGGTCGAGGCGATGTGCTTGCTCATTCCGAGCTGCTTCGGCTCGGCACCGAGGGCTAGACCGACCAGCTGGGGGAGGTGCAGGACTGCGAGGCCGAGGTCGCGGTTGACGATCTTGGCCGCCTCGGGCTGTTGCATGTCGAGGTTGAGGTGGCAGAGCGGGCAGGGGGTTACGAGGCAGTCGGCGCCGGCGTCGAGGGCGTCACCGACGTGGGTGCCGGACTGGCGCAGCGAGGTCTCGCGGTTCATCGTGATCACCGGAAAGCCGCAGCACTTGCGGGCGCCGTCGTACTCGACCACCTCGCCACCGAGGGCCTCGATTACCTTCTCCAGGTAGATGTCGCGGTCGGGGAACTCGTCGTAGCCGAGCCGCTCCTTGGGCCGGACCACGTAGCAGCCATAGAAGGGTCCGACGCGGAGGCCCGAGAGCGGCCGCTTGACCTGCGCGGCGAGGCGGTCGAGGCCGTAGTCCTCGACCAGCAGCCAGAGGAAGTTCTTGTTGGTGAAGCCGTCCTTGCCCTTCTCGTAGGCGAGGCCCTGGCCGCTCAGCACCTCGTTGATGTGGGCGCGGTAGGAGGAGTCGGCATCGAGGCGCTGCTGGCACTCGGACTGGGCGCCCTGGCAGGTCGAGCAGATGTTCATCATCGCCAGCCCGGTCTGCTGGGCGAGGGCGAAGGTGCGCGCGTTCAGCGTGTCGGCAAGCTCCTGGTTGTGCTCGGCGATGATCCCGGCGCCGCAGCAGTTGGCGCGGTCGAGTTCGACCAACTCGATCCCCAGCTTCTCGGCGACGATCGCCATCGAGCCGTGCAGCTCGGTTGTGAAGCCGCGCGAGACGCAGCCGGGCCAGTAAGCGACCTTGATCGCGGCCTCGCTCATGACTCCTCGCTTTCCGCGGCGCCTGCCGCCTCCGCCGTAAGGGTGGCGTCCGTGGGCTCGTCGGGCTCGGGTTCGATGTCCTCCTCGCCCGTGATGTAGATGTTGAATTCCTCGCGGTGCTCCTCGGCGTGCTCGTAGATCGCCTTGACCTCGTCCTGGGCGCCGCCTGGCAGCTTCGGGTGGATGCCGGGAATCAGCTTCGAGAGCGAGCGGGCCTTGCCGGTCTTGATCGCGCGCAGCACCGTCGGCAATGACTCGACCAGGCCCTTGATCGCCGCCTTGGTCGGCTTCAGCTTGCCCTTGACCCCTGGCGCATAGGTCTCCTGGATCAGCAGGGCCTCGTCGTTGGTGCCCTTCTTCTCGATCATGTTGACGAAGGCGTGGACGTGGTTGTCGCCGTTGTTGACGTCCTCGACGCCCTCCTCGCCGGCTCTGCGGCGCAGGCGCATGATCTGGTCCATCGGCGCCACGCCCTTCGGGCAGGCGTCGATGCAGCTGAAGCAGTGGGTGCAGTCATAGATCCCGTGTGGGTCGTTGGCGAGGTCGTGGAGGCGCTCCTTGGTCTCGGCGTCGCGCGGGTCGCCGACGAAGCGGTAGGCCTTTGCCAGCGCGGCGGGGCCGATGAACTCGGGGTCGGCTTCCATCGAGAGGCAGGAGGAGACGCAGGCGCCGCACTGGATGCAGGCCATCGACTGAGTGATGTCGATCATCGACTCGGGCTCGACCACGTACTCGCGCTCGGGTGGCGCGCCGTGGGGGAGCAGCCAGGGGGTGACGCGGCGGATCTTGGTCCAGTGGGTCGACTCCATGTCGGTGATCAGGTCCTTGATGACCGGCATGTTTCCCATCGGCTCGACCACGATCGTGGGTGTCTCCCCGTTTGCGCTGGGGCTGACGCCGGCCTTCTTCTCGGCCAGCTCCTGGGCCTCGCCGATTTGGGTCTTGCAGCCGAGGCCGGACTGGCCGTTGATCTTCATCCCGCAGGAGCCGCAGATCGCGGCCCGGCAGGAGCAGCGGACCGAGAGCGAGCCGTCGTCGCGGTCCTTGGTCTGCAGCAGGCCGTCGAGCACGGAGAGGGAGGGGTCGAGATCGACCTTGAACTCCTCCCAGTAGGCGGCCTCGCCGCTCTCGGGCTGGTACCGGCGGACTTTCAGGGTGTAGGTGGCCATCTCAGTAAGTCCTCTCTTGGGGCTCCCACTGGGTGATCGTCACCTCGGAGTAGGAGATCTCCGGCCCGTCGTCGTTCAGCTGCAGGTCGATGTGCTTGAGCCACTCCTCATCATTGCGCTCCGGGAAGTCGGTCCTGTACTGGGCGCCGCGGCTCTCCTTGCGCTCGAGGGCGGCGACGCAGGTGCACTCGGCGTTGTCGAGCATGTAGCCGAGCTCGATCGCCCCGAGGACGTCCTGGTTGAAGACCGAGCCCTTGTCGTCGATGTAGGCGGTCTCGGCCTCCTGCTTGAGGCGGCGCACCGTCTCCAGCGCCTCCTGGATCCCGGCCTCGTCGCGGAAGACCGCGACCTTGGCGTCCATCACGGTGCCGAGGTCGAACTTGATCTCCGAGATACGCCGACCCGACCCCTTCTCGCGGGCGGAGATCTTCTCGATCGTCGCCTGCTCGGCCTCGAGCACCGCCTTCGACGGGCGCGAGCCCTCTGTGCGCTTGGCGCGGGCCGCGGCGTCGGTGCCGGAGCGGCGGCCGAAGATCAGCGTGTCGAGCAGCGAGTTGGCGCCGAGCCGGTTGCCGCCGTGGACCGAGACGCAGGCGGTCTCCCCCGCCGAGTAGAGGCCGGGGATGTCGGT
>DASSMU010000104.1:0-11145 GCA_035701465.1 Solirubrobacterales bacterium | reverse complement strand
ATCGGCAAGACCTTCGATTCGTCGCAGACGATGCTCGACCTCATCGCGGTCGGCTACTCGCTCGGCCTGGCCGCCTCCGTGTTGTGGCTGGGCGCGCTCGGCGACCGCTACGGGCGCAAGACGATGCTGCTGCTTGGCATGGGGCTCTCGATCCCGGCATCGCTGCTGGCCGGCCTCGCCCCCTCCGACGGGGTCCTCTTCATCGCTCGCGTGCTCGGCGGCGTTGCCGCCGGCATGGCCTTCCCGACCACGCTGGCACTGATCACCGCGCTGTGGTCCGGCAACGACCGTACCCGCTCGATCGCGCTCTGGTCGGCGATCGGTGGCGCGATCGCCTCGCTCGGGCCGCTGCTCTCCGGCGCCCTGCTCGAGCACTTCGACTGGGGATCGGTCTTCCTCGTCACCCTGCCGCTGGCGGCTCTCGCCCTCTTCCTGGCCTGGCGCTACGTGCCCGCCCACGTCAACGAGAGCACCGAGCCGGTCGACAACCTCGGCGGCATCCTCTCGGTCCTCCTAGTCGCGGCGCTGGTGTTGGGGATCAACCTGGCGCCGGTGCCGGGCAAGGGATCGCTGGCGATCGGCCTCGGCATCGTCGCGCTCGCCGCCACGGCGGCCTTCGTGCTGCGCCAGCGGCGGGCCAGCTCGCCGCTGTACGACCTCGAGGTCGCCGGCCGGCGGATCTTCTGGGTCGCCGCCTGCGCCGGGATCATCGTCTTCGGCTCGCTGATGGGGGCGATGTTCATCGGCCAGCAGTTCCTCCAGAACGTGCTCGACTACTCGACCCTCGACTCCGGCCTGGCGATCCTGCCGGCGGCGATCCTGATGGTGATCGTCGCACCACGCTCGGCGAAGCTGGTCGAGGCACGGGGCGCCCGCTTCACCCTGCTGATCGGCTACGTCTTCTGCGTGCTCGGCTTCCTCACCATGCTGCTGCTCTGGAAGGAAAATATCTCCTACTGGAAGGTTGGCCTCGGCTACGCCTTCATCGGCATCGGCGTCGGCTTCGCCGGCACTCCCGCGTCGCACTCGCTGACCGGCTCGGTGCCGGTGAAGCGAGCCGGGATGGCCTCGGGCACGGCGGACCTTCAGCGCGACCTTGGCGGGGCGATCATGCAGTCGATCTTCGGCGCCCTGCTCACCGCCGGCTACGCCGCGGCTGCCAGCGCCGCGATCGCCGCCTCGCCCGAATCGGCCAAGGTCACCGAAAGCGTCGAAGGCGAGTTGACCAAGTCGTTCTCCAGCGCCGCCGACCTCGCCTCCCAGTACCCCCGGCACAGCGAACAGATCATCGCCGCCGCCAAGGCCTCCTTCCTGCAGGGCGACGAGTGGGCCTACCTCGCCGGGATCGTCGCGATCCTGCTCGGCGGCGCCCTGGTCTTCTTCCGCTTCCCGAAGAAGGACGAAGAGGAAGCCCTGCTGGCCCAGTACCACGCCGAAGACACGTGAGCTACACGCCCTCACGCCTGAGCGCGACGCTGCGCGACGGCGAGCGGGTGACGCCGCTGGAGCTCTTCTTCGACCTCGTCTTCGTGCTGGCGATCACCCAGTGCACGGCGCTGATGTCGCACCACCCGACCTGGTCAGGCATCGCCCAGGGGCTGCTGGTACTGGGCATGCTCTGGTGGGCCTGGACCGGGTACTCGTGGCTGACCAGCGTGATCGACCCCGAGGAGGGCGCCGTGCGGCTGGTCATGTTCGGGGCGATGGCGGCGCTGCTGCTGGTCTCCCTCTGCGTGCCAGAGGCATTCGGCAGCCTGGCGCTCGCCTTCGCCCTGATCTACGGCGTGGTCCGCACCGCCCACATCGCCCTCTTCATGCTCGCCAGCCCCGAGGACGACGCCCTGCGCCACTCGGTCCTGGGACTCGCCGCCAGCACTGCCGTTGCGGTGGCCCTGTTGGCCACGGCCTCGCTCTTCGACGGCCTCGCCCAGGGAGCGCTCTGGGCGCTGGCGCTCCTCCTCGACATGGGCGGGCCCTACTTCTTCGGCTCCGAAGGATGGAGGCTCGTCCCCGGCCACTTCGCCGAGCGCCACGGGCTGATAGTGATCATCGCCCTCGGCGAGTCGATCGTCGCGATCGGCGTCGGCGCCTCCCACACCCTCACTCTCGGAATCGGCACTGCAGCGGTCCTCGGAGTCGCGCTGACCGCGGCGATGTGGTGGGTCTACTTCGACGTGGTCGCGATCGTCGCCGGCCGCCGCCTCGCCGAGGCCGAGGTAGGCAAGGTGCAGAACGAGATGGCGCGCGACTCCTACTCCTACGTCCACCTCGTGATGGTGGCCGGGATCGTGCTTGTCGCCTTCGGCCTGAAGACGACGATCGGCCACACCAGCGCCCACCTGCATACCGTGCCCGCCTTCGCGCTTCTGGGCGGGCTTGCCGTCTACCTGCTCGGCCACGTCGCCTTCCGCTACCGCCATGTACACACGGTCAACCGCCAGCGCCTGCTGCTGGCGATCGTGCTGCTGATCCTCGTCCCGGTGGCGATCGAGGTGCCGGCGCTCGTCGCACTCGCGGTCGCCAACGTCCTGATCTGGGCGATGATCGCCTACGAGACCCGCAGCTACGGCGAGGGCCGCCGACGAGTGCGCCGCCCCCAAACAAGCGAAACCTGACAGCGGTCGTATTTCTTCCCGGTATACGGAGAGAAGTACGACCGCTACCGCTGCTCGGGGTCGCGGCGGCGGCGGGGGCCGAGGGGGTGCTCGAACTCCTGCATCAGCCCGGCGACGGCGAAGCAGAGAGCGCCCGTCAGCGTGCCCCAGTTGGCGATGTCGGTGGCGAGAGCGTCACCGGTCGAGGGGCGGACGAAGGAGGCGACGGCCGAAACCATGAAGAGGATCGAGCCGAGCTGGTTGACGGCGACGATCCACCAGCCGAGGTCGCGGCGGCGCCAAAAGCGCCGGCCGCCGCCGATCCCGACCATCGCCAGGTGGCCGGAGACGAGGAAAAGCGCACAGCCGACCATGTCCGGCGACCAGACAAGCCGGTCGGTTTCGGCCGGGCTGAGTTCCTGGATGAACGAGTCGACCAGGTTGATCGCGAAGACCAGCGTGCCGACGAAGAGGACGACGGCGCTCAGCCACTGCAGCCGCCGCGGTTCGCGCGACCACCAGCGCCAGCGGCCCTCGGCCGCGGCGCGGTCCCAGCCCCTTGCGGGCTCGTTAACGACCTGCAGCACCGACGTATAGCCGCCGGTGCTGAAGAAGGCGCCGCCGACCAGGTAGACACTGGCGCAGACAGTTACGTCGACTCCGGCCTGCGCCAGGGCGGCCCCGATCGCGAACAGAGATCCACCGACCAGGAACGCGGTCGCGGCGATCGCGTTCGCCCGGCGCAACCGCCGCCGCATGTCAAGAGGGGCCATAAGGCGTACTTCCGGCCCGCCGGCAGGATTCCTAGTGTGGGTAATCAAAAACCAGCGCGCTAAAGAATTTCACAGTATTGTTGCGATAACAAATGATCAAGCCCGCCGAGCCAGCCAGTGGCCGGCCCAAGCAATCGTCCGAAATTCCCCTTGCCGGCAGCCGCAGGCTCGACCGCAGCAGCAGAGTACCCCTCTACTTCCAGCTGGCCGCCGCCCTGAAGGCGCTGCTGGAGATGGGGGCCTGGGAACCCGGCGCGCGCTTTGCCTCCGAACGCGAGATCGAAGAAGAGTTCGCGGTCTCGCGCGCGGTGATCAGGCCGGCACTCGAGCTCCTCGTCGGCGACGGCGCCATCATCCGGGTCAAGGGATCGGGTGCCTTTGTGGCCCCGCCGCGGTGCGAGATCGGGGTCACCGGCCTGGTCAAATTGTCGTACGAGTGCGACGACCCCCAGGCGATCACCGTGCTCAGCGCGCGCCAGCACCTGCCCGATCGCACCGTCGCGTACTTCCTCGAGATCGAGGGTCGGCGAACGCCGATCGCCCACGTAACCGCGGTCGTCGACGTCGGCAAGCCATCGGTCTACCTCGTCGACTCCTACTCCTTGGTCACCCTCGTACCCTGGATGCTTCCCGCGGCCCTGGCGCTCAAGACCGGTGGGAAGCCCGACAAGTCGAGCAGCCTCGACCTCACCCGCGCCACGGTCTCGATCGAGCACACGTTCTTCGGCGAGTGGGGATCTTCCCAGGTCGGCGCCACGGCCGGCGATCCGGCCCTGATGGGGCGCCTCGTCCAATTTGGCCGAGCAAAGGGATCGACGCGCGAGCACCCGCTCGAGTTCGCCCGCGTGATCTACCGGGCCGACAGCACTCAGCTCGCCTTCGAACTCAGCTGAGCCGGCCCCCGCCGGCAGATTTCTGGCGTGGCGACCAAAAGCCAGCGCGCTAAAGAATTACACAGTATTGTTGTTCGATAACAGTGCTCACAGTGATTAAACGCTGTTGTCTCATTCCTCTGCTCGGGGCGGTCCTCCTGGCCGGTTGCGGCAGCAGTGGCGATTCCGCCACGTCCCCCTCCACCGGGCTGCCAAAGACGATCGTGCTCGGCGCCGCGATCGCCAAGAGCGGCTACCTCGCCCCCTACGACGGCAGCATCTCCGCGGTCCAACAGCTAGTCGACGAAACCAATGCCAAAGGCGGCATCGACGGCAGCAAGCTCAAGCTGATCCAGGTCGACAACCGCTCCGACCCCCAGCAGGCCCCGATCGCGGCGCAGAAGGCGATCGAAGAGGGTGCCGATGTGCTGCTCCTCAGCGGCGAGTCGCTCACCGCCGCCGCGGCGGCGCCGGTTGCCGAAGAAAACGGCGAGCTCAACTTCACCCTCGCCGCCAACGAGCCCGGTTTCGGCCCACCGACCACCGGCCGACTCTCCTTCAGCCCCTATCCCAATCTGCTCACCGAGGCGAGCGCCGATGCCACGTTCCTCAACCGCAAAGGGTTCAAACGCCCGTTCCTCTTCCGCGACACTGCGGTCATCTACGGCAAGGCCGACTGCTCCGCCTTTCAGCAGGCCTGGGAACACCTAGGCAACTCCATCGCGGGATCGGTCGACTTCAAGAACGAAGACGAGTCGATCGCAAGTCAAGTCGGCCAGCTGAAGAAATCCGACGCCGACGTCGTGATGATGTGCTCCTACCCGCCGGGCGGGGCGGCGGCGGTGAAGCAGATCCGCGCTGCCGGCATCGACTTGCCGATCATGGCGGCCGGTGCCTTCGACGGCACCTACTGGCTGAAGGGCATCTCCAACACCAAAGAAATCTACGTCGCCCTCAACGGCTCGTCCTACGACCCGCCCAACGAAACAGCGGCGAAGCTGTTCAAGAAGCTCGAAGACGACGGCGTGGAAACCGACGTCTCCAGTGTCCTGCTCTCCGCCTACACGGGCGGCCAGCTGATCGTCAAGGCGATCGAAGAAACCGGCAGCGTCGACGGCAACACACTCGCCGACGCGCTGGAAGCGAAGCCCCACCAGACCGTCCTTGGCAAGATCTCCTACACCAAAGACGACCATTACCCCAACGGTCGCTGGCCGATTTACGTGTACTCGAACGGGAAGCCGAAGCTGATAACAACGATCACACCGCACTTCTTCCCCGAATACGGTGGTTAGATGGCCGAAGAGCCCAGCGAGCCCGGCCGGGGCCGGCCCAAGCAATCGTCCGAAATTCCCCTGGCCGGCAGTCGCAGGCTCGACCGCAGCAGCAAGGTTCCCCTCTATTTCCAACTCGCCTCGACCCTGAAGGCACTGCTTGAGGTCGGGGTCTGGGAGGCGGGCGCGCGCTTTGCCTCCGAACGCGAGATCGAAGAAGAGTTCGCGGTCTCGCGCGCGGTGATCAGGCCGGCGCTCGAGCTCCTCGTCGGCGACGGGGCGATAGTCCGGGTCAAGGGGTCGGGTGCCTTCGTCGCCCCGCCGCGGCGCGAAGTCACCGTAACCGGGCTGGTCAAACTGGCGTTCGAGTGCAACGACCCGGGGGCGATCACCGTGCTCAGCGCGCGCAAGCGCCGGCCCGATCGCACCGTGTTGCACTTCCTCGAGATCGAGGACCGGCAAACGCCGATCGCACACGTGACCGCGATCGTCGACGTCGGACAGCCATCGGTCTGCCTTGTCGACTCCTACTCCTCGATGGCCCACGTGCCGTGGGTGCTTCCCGTCGCCGAAGCTCTTGCCACAGGTGGACGGGCGGTCAAGCCCAACGACCTCGATCTCACCCGGGACACCATCGCGATCGAGCACACCTTCTTCGGCGAGTGGGAGGCTTCCCGGGTTGGCGCCACGGCCGGCGATCCTGCCCTGATGGGGCGTTTCGTCCAGTTCGGCCGGGCACAGGGGTCGAAGCTCGAGCGGCCGCTCGAGTTCGCCCGCCTCATCTACCGCGCCGACAGCGCTCAGCTTGCCTTCTGCTCCGCCAACGCCCGCCGCACGAACTCCGCAAACGCCTCTCGGTAGGCGAGGGTGAAGCGATCAGACAGGGTGTTGACGTCGGCATCGAGAGCAAGTGGCAGCTCGGGCGGCTCGATCGCCGCCGTGATCCCGATGTCCTCGGCGTAGAGGCGTTCCTCGGACTCAAGCGCCTCCTCCAGGGTGAGCTCGTCGTAGTCCTCGCTCAGCCCCTCGAGCCAGTAGTGCACGGACTCGGTCGCGCTGATCGCCCGCGCCGCGTGCAGCAACCAGCGCTCGCCTTTCGCCATCAGCAACCGGATCGAGGTGAAGTTGGGGGCGACCACGTGGTTTACGCCTTCGCGCAGCGAGTCCCAGGTCCCGTCCCCGCCTTTGCTCCTCATCTCGCGGCGCATCGTCACCACGAGCCCATCGCGCTCGACCTCAAGCGGCTCGATCACTTCCGGGACTTCGCCAAGCGTCTCTTTGTGCACGAAGGCGAAGTGGGCGACGTCGCGGAAGTTCTCGATCATCAGGCCCAGCCCGACCGGCAACTCGTACGGCTCCCCGTGGCCCAGCCTTGACGGGCTGGGGTCGAACCAGGGCACGCTCGGCGGCTCGCCGAGCGGCTCCTCCAGCGCCGTCCAGACCAGCCCCCACTGTTCCCGCACGGGAAAGGCCGCGATGCGGGCGCGCGGCGAGATCTGGGCCTGATCGGCCAGCGAGGGGATCCGGGTGCAGGCTCCCCCGGAGCCGTCCCACTCCCAGCCGTGGTAGGGGCACTGGATGCCTTCGCCCACCACCTCGCCCATCGAGAGCGAGGCGCCGCGGTGCGCGCAGCGGTCGCTGACCACCGCAGGGGCGCCGCTCTCGGTCAGGAAGACGGCGAGGGCCTCGCCGAGGAGGATCGCTCGCTGCGGACCGCGCTCCAGATCTTGAATCCTCGCCACCGGCTGCCAGCAGCGCCGCAGCGCCCGTGTGACTTCCCCACTATTCGGGGCTCGATTCGGGTGTTCTTCGCTCATCGTCTTCCTCCCGTTTCTGGTTCTTCGTTCACGGCTGCCCTCCTAGATAGGCGTGCCGTAGGTTGGAATCTCCCCGCAGCTCCTCGCGCCCGCCCTGGACGCGAACCCTGCCGCTGCCGAGCACGAGGCAGCGATCGCAGAAGTCGATCGTCCGCGCCGCGTTCTGCTCGACCAGCAGCATCGTCGTCCCTTCCTCGCGCAGGCCTTCGAGCAGCTCGTAGATCAGGTCGATCGTCTTCGGGGCAAGGCCGAGCGACGGCTCATCGAGGATCAGCAGCCTCGGCCGGCCGAGCAGCGCGCGGGCGATCGCTAGTTGCTGCTGCTCGCCACCGGAGAGGCGATCGGCGTGCTCTCCGGCTCGCGCGCGCAGGATCGGGAAGCGCTCCAGCGTCCGCTCCATCGCGGCGCCGTCCTCGCCGTTGCTCCGTCCGGCCAGGCGCAGGTTCTCCTCCACCGTCAGCGTCTTGAAGACGTGGCGGCCCTCGGGGATGAGCGCGAGCCCGAGATGGGCGATCCGCTCCGGCGCCATCCCGTTGAGGATGCGGCCCTCGAACAGCACCTCTCCCGCGCTCGGCCGCACCAGGCCGCAGATCGCCCGCAGCACCGAGCTCTTGCCGGCTCCGTTCGGCCCGATCATTCCCATGACTTCTCCGCGGGCGAGGCTGAGGTCGACCCCGTGCACCACCTCGACGCCCCCGTAGGCGACCCTGATCTGGCGGAGCTCAAGCATTTGCCGCCGCCAGGTAGGAACTGCCCAGGTAGGCCTCGACCACGGCCGGGTCGGCCTGGACCTCGGCCGGCGAGCCGATCCGCAGGGTAACCCCGTCGTCGATCACCTGCACCCGTGGGCAGAGGCTCATCACCACGCTCATCTCGTGCTCGATCAGGAGGATCCCGCAGCCGAAATCCACGAGCACGTCGCGCAGGATCGCGACCAGCTGCTCGCCCTCGGTCTCGCTCAACCCGGCGGCGGGCTCGTCGAGCAGCAGGTAGCGGGGCCCGGTGGCGAAGGCACGGGCGACCCCCAGCAGGCGCTGGCTCGCCGGTGGCAGGGATCCCGCCGGCAGCATCGCCTGCTCGCGCATTCCGAGCCGCTCGAGCACGTCGGCGGCAGCCGCGACCGCCCGCCGCCTGCCGACGCCGACGCCCATCGCACCGACCGCGACGCTCTCAAGGCCGCTGAGGTGCGGAAAGGGAAGGGCGGCTTGGAAGGTGCGGCTCAGACCGGCACGGGCGAGGCGGGCCGGGGAGTGACCGCCGACATCGATGCCGTCGAGGTTGACCGTGCCCCCGTCGGGCGCCAGAAATCCGCTGAGCACGTTGACGAGCGTCGTCTTGCCGGCGCCGTTCGGCCCGATCAGACCCAGCGCCTCGCCGCGGCGCAGGGTCAGGTCAACACCCCTCAACACCCGCAGCCCGCCAAACGCCACCGAGATCCTCTCGGCCCGCAGGGCTTCGCGGTCTGTCCCGCTACCGTTAGCGGTGCCTGGCGGCGGCTCCGCCCCGCGATCGATCGGAGCCACCCCGGTGCGGTCGATGCGAACGACGGGGTCCCGGGGTCGCAATTCGCCGGGGAGCCATCTTGGCCGGCCAAACTCACCCGTCTCGCGACCCCCGCTCAGCCCGTCCGGCATCGCGATCATCGTCGCCAGGAGGATCAGCCCCACGCCGATCGCAGCCAAACCGGGTGTCCGTCCGATCGAGACGACGCCGAGGAAATGCGCGCCGCCTTCGACGTTGCGCAGCACCTCGTTCACGGTCGAGACCGCGATCGTCCCCAGCACCGCCCCGAAGACGCTGCGGGAGCCGCCGACCACCATCATCGTCACCGTCGTCACCGTCGCGCCGAAATAGAAGGTGGTCGGGTTGAGAACGCCCGACTGGTGCGCCGCCAGCGCCCCGCCGATCCCGCACAGCATCCCGCTGAGGGCGAAGGCGATCAGCCGCTCCCCGGTCACGCTGATCCCGAGCGAGCGGGCGGCCACCTCGTCCTCGCGGGTCGCCTGCAGGCGATAGCCCCTCGCCGACCATTTGAAGGCGAGGGCCGTCACGACGGCGGCGGCGGCCCAGAGACCAGCCGACTCGATGCTGGTCGTCCTCGGGATGCTGACCAGCCCGCCGCTGCCGCCGGTCATCCGATCCCAGTTGGAGATCACGTTGTAGAAGACGATCAGGAAGGCAAAGGTCGAGATCGGGATCGCCAGGGTCGAGGTCCGCATCAGCGGCAGGCCGACCACCGCCGCCAGCAGCCCACAGGCCGCGGCGGCGGCCAGGATCGCGAGCAACGGGTCGAGCTGGGCCGAGGCGATCGGGTGCGGAAGGGCCGGAGTCTGCAGCGCCGCGAAGGCGGCCGGCAGCGTCAGCAGCGCCGCGGTATAGGCACCGGCGCTTGCGAAACCGAGCTGCCCGAAGGAGTAGACGCCGCTGTTGCCGATGAAGACCTGCAGGCCGAGGACGATGATCAGGTTGCAGAGGATCAACGTCACGGTGTCTCGCAGGGAGGGCGTGCCGTTGGCGCCGACCGCCATGGTGAGCGCGATCAGCGCCAGCGGAACCAACAGCGAGACGCCGAGCGAGGAGCGCGAGCGCAGCCGCACGCCGCTCACACCCTCGCCTCCCCGGTTGCCGCGCCTAGCAGACCCTGCGGCCTGAAGATCAGGATCGCGACCGGCAGGCTGAAGACGATCGCATCGCGAAAAGGCGCCAGGCCTTCCGGTAGGTAAGCGCCGAGGAAGGAGGAGACGATGCCCAGCAGCAGCCCCCCGAGCACGGCACCGAACATCTTGCCAAAGCCGCCGATCGTCACCGCGACGAAGCCGACCAGCACCGGCGTCAGGCCCATCGTCGGCGAGACCTGCCCGGTCTGCATCACCAGGAGCACGCCAACCACCGCGGCAAGGGCGCCGCTTACCGCGAAGGAGAGTGCGATCACCCTGTCGGCCCTGACGCCAAGCAGCCGCGCCATCTCGAAATTCTCCGCCGCCGCCCGCATCGCCAGCCCGGCACGGGTCCGGTAGAGCAGCCAGCCGAGGGCGACCAGTACGACAGCCGTCAGGCCGAGCGTGAGGAACTCCAGGTTCGGCACCGAGATCGCGCCGACCTGGGTCGATTCGCTGATCACGCTCGGCGTAGCAACCGATTTGGGACGAGCGTCGACCGCAGCCATGACGACGTTCTGCAGAATCGTCGCCACCGCCAGCGAGGTGACGAGCTGAGCCGACATGTCCGCCTTGCGGACCGGCCTGAAGGCGACCCGCTCGGCGGCGATCGCGATCAGGACACCGGTCACCAGCGCCCCTCCCACCGCGACGGCGAAAGGCAGTCCGGCGAGCACATAGAGAGCGTATGCGGAGAGCATGATGAACTCGCCGTGGGCGAAGTTCATCATGTCCATCACCGAGTAGATGACCGTGACCCCGAGCGCGATCAGGGCATAGAGACTGCCGAGCGCCAGCGCGTCGATCAGGTTTTGCACCAGCTCGGTCATGGCAACTCAAGATTCTTGAGCAATGGGAGAAGATTAACCCGGAAGCCGAAGACCAGGCGACACGCATTAGAGAGCGGCCGCAGGCCGCGCTCAAGGTTCACCCCACGCGCTTCGCGCGTGGGGTGTCAATTCGACAGAAGGGCGGCCAGGCTCCCTCTACTAAGGCGCAACGAACGTCGCGGGATCGGGACCGATCCGGCTACCGCTGTCGAGATCCTCGATCGCCGCCATCTCCTCGTGGCTCAACTCGAAGTCGAAGATCTCGACGTTCTCGCGAATCCGCTCCGGCGTCACCGACTTGGGGATGGCGACGTTGCCGAGCTGCAGG
>DASSMU010000103.1:0-7506 GCA_035701465.1 Solirubrobacterales bacterium | reverse complement strand
GGTCGCCCCCGGCCAGCTGATGCCGAAGTCGTTTCGCAGCGGCGTCCCTTCGACTTCGAGTTCCCCGGGTGCGTCGATCTGCGTTTCCGGGGTGATCGTGCCGCTTTCCAGGCCCGCCGCCGCGGTCACGACCTTGAAGGTCGACCCCGGCGGGTACTGGCCCTGGGTGGCGCGGTCGAACAGCGGGGTTTCGATTTCGTTCGTGTTCAGCTTCGAGAGTTCGTAGGGCACGCGGTTGGGGTCATACGGCGGGTTCGAGGCCAGCACCCGCACCCTGCCGCTTTGTGGCTCGATCGCCACCACGGCGCCGAAGCCCACGGCTTCGAGGTCGCCGAGGGCCACCTTCTGCGCAGCCGGGTCGAGGTTGGTGACGACGTCGCTGCCTTCCTGATTGCGGCCGCTGAGCTGGTCGAGGATCGAGCTGAATTCCGATTCGTTGCCGACCAGCTCGTCGTTGTGGAACTGCTCGAACTCGCTGTCGCCCTGGCTGACGAAGCTGTAGCCGATCGGGTGTCCATAGAGAGTGCCTTCGGGGTAGCGCCGGACGTAGCGCAGGCCGGCGCCGTGGCCCTTCGGCACCGAGCGGGCGATCACGGTGCCGTCGGCGGCGAGGATTCGGCCGCGCTTGATCTGCTGCTGCTCGAGCAGCGGGCGTGCGTTGGCGTCCTTTTCCTTCAGCGCCTTGGCATCGAAGACCGACCAGTACGAGGTGAACCCGACCAGCACCGCGAAGAGGACGACGACGAGGCCGAAGAGCTTGACGATCTGGCGGTTCACCGGGCCTCCAGGGCGAGGCCGCCGAGGCGCTCGGCCGGCATCGCCTCGCGTCGGGCGCGGTCGGAGATCAAGAGGAGGAGCGCCAGCAGGACGAGGTTGGCGACTATCGAGCTGCCGCCGTAGCTGATGAAGGGCAGAGTGACGCCGGTCAGCGGGATCACCCTGGTGACGCCGCCGATGATCACGAAGGCCTGGATCGCGAAGACCGCGGTGAGCCCGGTCGCCAGCAGCTTCGAGAAGCCATCATCGGCAATCAGGGCGATCTTGAAGCCCCGCGCCGTGATCAGCAGGTAGGTCAGGATGACCCCACAGGCGCCGAAGAGGCCGAGCTCGTTGACGATCAGCGAGTAGATCGTGTCGGTCTGGGCCGCCGGCAGCAGCGCGTCGTTGGTGCCGGGAACCGTGATCAGCCCCTGCGCGAACCCCTTGCCGAAAAGGCCGCCATCGGCCTGGGCGAAGATCGACTGGAGGATCTGGTACCCGCTCTTGTGCGGGTGGGCGTAGGGGTTGAGCCAGATTTCCACCCGGTCGTGGACGTGGGGCACGGTCGAGGCGAAGAACCAGGCGCCGACCAGGAACATCGCCATGCCGATGACGACGAAGGAGAAGCGCCCCGTCGCCACGTAGAGCAGCGCCAGGAAGGCGGCGAAGAACATCAGCGAGCTGCCGAGGTCGCGGATCACGACGAGCATGAACATCGAGGCGCCCCAGACGACCAGCATCGGGCCGAAGTGCTTGAGCGGCGGCAGCGTCACGCCGAGAACCCGGCGGGCGCCGACGATCAGCACCTCACGGCGCTCGCGCAGGTAGCTGGCGAGGAAGACGACCAGGCAGATCTTCGAGAACTCGGCCGGCTGGAAGGCGAGCGGGCCGATCTTGACCCCGAGGTAGGCGCCGTTGACCTGCTGGCCGACGCCGGGCAGCCGCGGCGCCAGCAGGAGCAGCAGCCCGACCACGGCGATCGTGTACCGGTAGCGCTCGAGCACGTCGTAGTCGCGCAGGAACTGGATCGTCAGGGCGAAGAGCACCAGTCCCAAGACGAACCAGTTGGCCTGGTCGCGGGCGAGGGTCGGATCGATCCGGTAGATCATCACCAGGCCAAAGGCCATCAGCAGCGCGGCGAGCGGGAAGAGGTAGGGGTCGGCCCGGGGCAGGCGGATGCGCAGGTAAAAGTGGGTGGCAAGGCAGACCGCGAAGAAGTAGGCGCCGTAGACGAGGCTGAGGTTGTCGATGCGCGAGTTCTCCTGCGCGAAGACGGCGGCAAAGCCGGCTGTGAGCAGCAGGGCGACCGGGACGAGAGCGATCAGCTCCCGATTGCGCGCCGACCTCACCGGACGCCCTGGCTCCTTTCAATGTCTTCGACCAACGAGACCGCGTCGCCGCGCGAGCGCAGGTCGTGGCCGGTGACCGCTTCGCGGCGCTTCGACGGCAGCGACCCGGTCTGGATCGGAGCCGCATAGCGCTCCGTGTAGAGCTGGACGCCGAAGGGAAGTTCGTAGGGCAGCCCGCGATAGAGCGCGACCCGGCCGCCTTCGTCGGTGCCGAGGAACCAGACCTGGCGGTTGCCGTACCAGGCGCCGAAGGCGAGGGCCACGACGAGGAGAAGTACGCCCAATGCCTTGAGCGTCCCGCGCAGGCGGCGGCGCGGGCGTTTGGTCGCAAGCTGCTCGCGGCGCTCCCTGGCCGCAGCCGCGGCGGCGCGGCGGCGCACCTCGGTTGCGGTGAGGCCGGCCTCCTCGGCCGAGGGGCCGACCAACGTCGCTCCCTCGGGCTGGCGCGGCGGCGCGGCGGCGTCTTTGAGCCGGAAGGCGAGGACCGTGATGTTGTCGCGGCCACCGGCCCGGTTCGCCTCGTCGACCAGGGCGCGCACGGCAGCGCTCATCGAAGTGGCCTTGGCCAGCAGCTTGCCGATCTGGGCCTCGCCCAGCATCGTCGTCAGCCCGTCGGAGCAGAGCAAGAAGACGTCCCCCGGAGCCGCGGCGACGGTGTGCACATCGGGCTCGACCTCTGGCTCCGGCCCGAGCGCACGGGTGATGATCGAGCGCTGCGGGTGGTCCTCGGCCTGGGCGTCGGTGAGCTGGCCCTTGCGCCGCATCTCCTCGACCAGCGAGTGGTCGCGGGTCAGCTGTTCGAGGCGGCCGCCCCGCAACCGGTAGGCGCGGCTGTCGCCGACGTGGCCGATCGCGACCTCTTCGCGCTCGGCGCTGACGATCGCGGCGGTCAGGGTCGTCCCCATTCCGGCTCGCGAGGGATCGTCGCGGGCGAGCTCGTGGATGCTGCGGTTGGCGTTGACGATCGTCTCGCGCAGGATCTGCTCGGGCGACCCGTCCGGAAGGTCGACGTCGAAGGCGTCCGCGGCGGCCTTGGAGGCGACCTCGCCGGCCTGAGCGCCGCCCATCCCGTCGGCAACGACGAAGATCGGCGGTCGGACGAAGAAGGAGTCCTCGTTGGCGTTGCGCTGGCGCCCGGTATCGGAGCGGAAGGCCTGGTCGTCGATTCGCAGCATTTCCTACGCCTGTGCCTCGTACCTGAACTCGGTGTCGCCGATCCGAACCACGTCGCCGTCGACCAGCTCCGCCTCGCCGCTCAGGGTGGCGTCGTTGAGCAGCGTTCCGTTGGTCGATTTCATGTCCTCGACGTAGGCACGTCCATCGCGACTGAAGATCCTCGCGTGCACGCCGGAGGCATAACGGTCGACGATGCGCACGTCGGCCTCGGCGGAACGGCCGATCGAGAGGCCGCCGATCAGGTCAAAGCGCTCGCCCTGCTCGAGGCCGCCGCCGCGTTCGGCCACCAGCCAGGCATCGGTCGCGCTGGGCTGCGGTTCGAAGCCGGGGACCTGGTGGAATCCGGTGGCGTCGGGGGCCGGCGACACCGTGCGTCGCAGGTCCTTGAGAGCGCTGCGGACGATCCAGAACAGGAAGAGGTAGAGGACGGCGAGGAAGCCGAACTTGAGGGCGACGGAGATCGGGGCGTAGTCCACGCGCTAGGCCCTCACTGCTCGATATCGAACAGGAAGGTGGTGGTGCCGACGGTTACCTGGTCGCCGGGGCTGAGCCGCGTCGAGGCGACCCGGCGGCCGTTGACCTTGACCCCGTTGGTCGAGCCGAGGTCGGCGATCGTCCAGTCGCCCGAGGAGGAGCGCTGCAGCTCGGCGTGTCGGCGGGAGACGTTGGGGTCACTGAGCACGCACTCGGCCTGCTTGGAGCGGCCGATCGTCGCCCGCGGCCCGTCGAGCACGTAGCGACGGTCGTCGAGCGAGACGACCGCGCGGGTCGCGACCAGCGCTTCGGCGAGCTGCTCGGGGCTCTTCGGCGGCGCCTCACGCTCTCTCACCGCCGAGTAGACCATCGTGTGGCCCTCCTCCCCCTGCCTCGGCCCCTCGCCCTCGCGGGCCGGGGGCTTGACCAGGCGGGTCTGGATCCCGAACTCGCCGAGGCGCAGGCGCTCGTCCGTCTTGAACTCGACCGCGGGCCGGGTCAGCAGGTCGTAGTTGCGGCGGCGGGCATGCTCCAGCAGGTAGCCGGAGAGCTCCTGCTCCAGCGAGCGCTCGTAACCCTCCAGCTTGGCCCGGTCCCGTTTCGAGAGGAAGACGGTGTACTCATTGGGGACGTAGACGCGCGCGACCCCCGCCGTCTTGTGGGCGTCCATCTCCTTGGAGAGCTTGCGGGCGAGCTCGACCGGCTGCACCTCCGAGCTGAAGGCGCGGCTGAAGACCCCCTCGACGAGGCCTTCGATTCGACTCTCAAGGTTGCGTAGAACGCTGATCGGTGGCTCCTTTTCGCGAGTGCGGTTTGGCACCCGGGTGGCGGGGGAAACCGGCTCGAATCCTACGGGAGCAGGGGGCCGTGACCGACGGCGAGCAGGGCGCCCAGCGCGGCGGCGGCGGCAACCGCTCCCAGGCGCAGGGGCAGCGCCCGTCCCTGGTGCGGGGAATGCTCAGAGAGGTGGTCGAGCGAATCCTCGATCGACTCGCCCAGCTCATCCAGCGTTAGGCGGCGGTCGGGGCGGGTCTGGAGGCAGGCGTCGAGGGTCTCGCAGAGCTCGCGCGGCAGGTCGGGACGCAGGCGTCGCAGCGGTCGCAGGCGGCCGCCGATCGCCCGCGCGGTTGCCGCCGGAGTGGACCGCCGGGTCGGGTGCTCGCCGCCCCAGCACTCATACAGCATCAACGCCAGTGAGTAGACGTCCGCCTCGGGCCCCGCGGTGCTTCCCTCGGCCTGCTCAGGCGACATGTAGGCGAGGGTGCCGACGACGTCGCCGGGCGCGGTCAGCGCCGCGGCGTCGGTGAGGCGGGCGACGCCGAAGTCCATCAGCTTCGCCCGCGGCTCGCCCTCGTCGGTGACGAGCACGTTCTGGGGCTTGATGTCGCGGTGCACGACCGCACGGGAGTGGGCATGGGCGAGTGCCTCGCAGAGGTCGGCGCCGATCTCGCCGATCTCGCGGTCGCTGAGCGCGCCGTCGCGGTTGAGCTGAGCGAGCGTCGTGCCGTCGACGAGCTCGGTGACGAGCAGGGCGTTGCCGTCCTCCTCCCCCATCTCGTAGAGGGTGACGATGCCGGGGTGGTTGAGCCGCGCGGCGGCCTGCGCCTCGCGCAGTACGCGGCCGGAGCCGCGACTGCCGGCGGATTCGATCGCCTTGACCGCGACCGGCCGCTCGAGGCGCCCGTCCCACGCCTCGTAGACGGTGCCGAAGCCGCCGCTGCCGATGCGACGCTCGATCAGAAAGCGGTTGAGAACCAGGGAGCCGACCACAGCACTTCCGCACTTCGCCGCGAATCCGCTTCCTCCTGCGACATACTCCCTGCTTCTTGGAGGATTCCACCGCAAGACGGGCCGCGCGGCGGCCACGCCGTCGCCCCGAACGCCAGCAGATCCTGCTGCGACGCGGCCTCGCCCTCGGCGGTGGCCTGTTGCTGCTGATCCTGATCGTGCTCGGGGTGAAGGGCTGTCTCGACGCGCGCAAGACGCGCGCGCTCAGCGACTACGCCCGCAACGTGACCCAGATCGTCGAAGAGACCGACCAGACCAGCAAGCAGTTCTTCGGCAAGCTCGCCGAACCGGGCAGCCTCTCGGTCACCGAGTTCGTCAACGAGGTCAACGCCGACCGCAGCGCGATGGACAACTACGCGAGCCGGGTCGACGGCCTCAGCGCACCCGGCGACATGAGCGAGCCGCAGAACGCCCTGGAACTGGTCTACCGGCTGCGCAGCACCGCGATGGACGAAATCGCCGAACAGATGAGCACCGCGCTCGGCGACGTCGGGGCGGAGAAGGCGACCGCGGCCATCACCAGGCAGATGCAGAAGCTGCTCGCCGGCGACGTGGTCTACGCCACCGTGGTGCGACCGGGGATCAACGATGTTCTCGCCGCCAACGGGATCGATGGCAGCGACGTGCCGCCGAGCACCTACCTGCAGGGCGGCACCGAATGGCTCGACGAAGCCACGGTCAGCGCCGCGCTCGGCTCGGTCAACGGTTCGACCGCGGCCGCGACGTCGGGCATACACGGCCTCGGCCTGTTCGGCACCAGCGTCAACGGCACCGAACTGACCGCGGAATCGACCACCTCGGTGACCAGCGAAGGCACGCCGGAAGTCGAAGTCCAGGTGCAGAACCAGGGCGAATCGACCGAGAACGGCGTCACGGTCTCGGTCACCGTCAGCGGCGGCAGCACCCTGCAGGGGACGATTGAAAGCATCGGCGCCGGCGAAACGTCGACCGCCTCGATCCCGCTGACCCCGGCGCCCAAAGGCGAAGTGACGCTCGAAGTCGACGTCGAAACCGTGCCGGGCGAGAAAATCTCCACGAACAACAAAGCCAGCTACACGGTCGCGTTCGAATAGGAGGGCGGCCGTGGCCTCGATGCGGATCGCCTACCTGGGACCGGCCGGGACCTTCACTGAGGATGCCCTGCGCGAGGCGCTTTCCCGGGGTGAGGACTTCGAGCCGCTGCGGACGCTGACGGTCCACGACGCGATCCTCGCGGTCGAGCGAGGCGAGGCCGAGCGGGCGCTGGTCCCGTTCGAGAACTCGATCGAGGGGTCGGTGCGCAGCACGCTCGACACCCTCGCCTTCGAGGCCGAGTCGGTGACGATCGTCGGCGAGCACGACTTCACCGTGGGGGCGGTGCTGCTAGTCCGCGAGGCGGTTGCGCTGGATGAGATCACGGCGGTCCTCTCCCACCCCCAGCCGCTGGCCCAGTGCGCCCGCTTCCTGCGCAAGAACCTTCCCGCCGCGGAGCTGCGCAGCGTCAGCAGCACCGCCGAGGCAGCCCGCCTGGTCGGTGAGTCAGACGAACCTTGGGCAGCGATCGGCGCCCGCGCCGCTGCCGAGCTCTACGGCTGCCAGATCATCCGCGAGGGGATCGAGGACGAGGCCAACAACGTAACCCGCTTCGTCTGGATCGCAGCGGCGGGGACCGAGCCGAACGATGGCGAGAGCTGGAAGACTTCCCTCGTCTTCTCCGAGCTGGGAGAAGATCATCCGGGCGCGCTGGTCGAGGCCCTCCTGGAGTTCTCCTCCCGCGGCATCAACCTCACCCGCATCGAGTCTCGCCCCCTGCGCAGCCAACTGGGCCGCTACATGTTCTTCTGCGACCTCGACGGGCCAACCGCCGACGAAGCTGTCGCGGAGGCGATCTCGGCGCTGCGCACGAAGGCCGATTCCGTGCGGATCCTGGGGTCCTACCCCGTCGGTTAAAGCCGCGAGGGCACCCCCTCGGGCGGGCGGA
>DASSMU010000102.1:0-12894 GCA_035701465.1 Solirubrobacterales bacterium | reverse complement strand
CACCTCGTCGGACGAGCGGCCCTGCGGGCCGCTCTGGCGGGTCCGCCGAGGGGCCCGGCGCTTCCCCTTCCCAGGACGCCCGGTTCTGAGAGCTTGCCCGGCCTACCCCGCGAGCTTGGAGCTGGAGCGTCCCGGAGAGGGAGGACGGGGAGCCCCTTCCAAAACACTCCAGCGAGGCTCCCGCCGAGCGTTTTGGAAGGGGCTCCCCGTCCTCCCTACCCCTGATCGAGCAACTCGAACAGGCACTCCCGAGGATCTTTGTCATCCCGAAACCGCCGAAACCGTGCGCCGTGGCGAATGCGTCCCGCGGCAGCGTGGTCGTAGCCGACTTCGATCACCAGCTCGGGACGAAGAGCTACCCACTCGAGGTCCCGCCCCCCGGTCCAGCGGCTTGGCTCGGCCGTCCCGCTCTCGCCCGTCTCCAAAGGCTCGAGCAACGTCCTCAACCCCCGTTTGGCATCGGCGCTGAAGCCGGAGATGTGGCCGACCGAGCGCAGCTGGTCGCCGTCGTAGAGGCCGAGGATCAGGGAGCCGACCGTTCCCTCCTCCTTGCCCGGGCGCCAGCCCATCACCACGCAATCGATCTCGCGCTCGCGCTTGACCTTGGCCATGCCTTTGCGTTTGCCGGGGACGTATGGGGCGTCGAGCTGCTTGGCCATCGTCCCCTCGGTCTTGCGCAGCCAGCTCTCGGCCTGCGCCGGGTCGGGGCTGAGCTTGCTCACCTCGAGTTTGGCCTTGGCGGCGAGTGCGTCGAGACGGGCACGCCGCTCGCCGAAGGGCGTCTCCAGCAGCGCTTGGTCCTCCTCCGCCAGCAGGTCGAAGGCGACGTAGTCGGCGGGGATCTCCTTCGCGAGCAGCGCGATCCGCGACTCGGCCGGGTGGATGCGGCTCTGCAGGGCGTCGAATTCGAGGTTGCCGTCGGCGTCGCGGATCACCAGCTCGCCGTCGAGCACGTAGCGGCCGGAGGGGAATTTCAACTCCGGGAAGTAACGGACCAGCGCTTTGCCGCCGCGCGACTGGATGTAGGCGTCGGCGCCGTCGACGAAGACGATCGCGCGGAAGCCGTCGAGCTTCTGCTCGTAGGCCCACTCCTCGCCCACGGGCAACTCCTTGCGGGTCAGGGCCAGCTGCGGTTTGATCGGTGGTTCGAGCGGCAGGGTCAACCTGCCCCGACATTATCCGCCTTACGTCGCGATCTACTCTCGCGCGGGTCGGGGATCGGAACGGCCGCGAGCAGCTTCTTCGTGTAGGCGTCCTTGGGACGCTCACAGACCTGGTCGGCGCTGCCCTGCTCGACGATCTTGCCATCGTGCATGACCGCGATCCGGTCGGACACGTGGCGGACGACGCCGATGTCGTGGGCGACGAACAGGTAGGTGAGGCCAAACTCGTCCTGGAGATCGTCGAGCAGGTTGACGATCTGGGCTCGGATCGAGACGTCGAGGGCGGAGACTGGCTCGTCGGCGACGATCAGCTTCGGCTGCAGCGCCAGCGCCCGGGCGATCCCGATCCGCTGCCGCTGGCCACCGGAGAATTCGTGCGGGAATCGCTCGTAGTGCTCGGGAGAGAGGCCGACCCGCTCGAGCAGCTCCTGAACCCGGCCGCGCAGCTCCCCGCCCTTGGCGACCCGCTGCAGCTTCAGCGGCTCGGCGACGATCTGCTCGACCCGCTTGCGCGGGTTGAGCGAGGCATAGGGGTCCTGGAAGATCATCTGCATCTCCCGCCGCAGCGACCGCATCCGGCGCTGGGAGAGGCCGGCGATCTCGCGGCCCTCGAAGCGGACCGAGCCCGAGTCGGGCTTGATCAGCTGCAGCACGGCGCGACAGAGGGTCGACTTGCCCGAGCCGGACTCGCCGACGAGCCCGAGCGTCTCGCCCCGATTTACGCTGAGGCTGACCCCGTCCACGGCCCGCACCCGATCCACCTCCCGATCGATCAACAGCCCCCGCTTGACCGGAAAGTGCTTGACGAGGTCGGTCACCTCCAGCAGCACCCCCTCCCCCGTGGGCCCATCGGCGGCGGGCTCGTTGGTCACTTGGGGGCCTCCAGGCCGATCTCGCCTTCGACCACCCGGCGCTGCTGCTTGGACTCGGGATCGAGCCAGCAGCGGTCGCGATGCTCGGGCGCATCGGGCAGGCGGGCATCGAGCCCCGGCAGCTCGGCGCAGCGGCCGAACGCATGCGGGCAGCGTGGGCGGAAGGAGCAGCCCTGCGGCAGGTCGAGCAGCGAGGGCGGGGCGCCGCCGATCTGGGGCAGGCGGTGCGGGCGGGGGAGGTCGAGGCGGGCCAGCGAGCCGAGCAGGCCCCAGGTGTAGGGGTGCTGGGGGTCGTAGAAGATCTCGTCGAGCGTGCCCTGCTCGACCACCCGGCCCGCGTACATCACCAGCACCCGGTCGGCGACCTCGGCGACTACGCCGAGGTCGTGGGTGATCAGGATCGTCGCCAGGCCGCGCTCGCGGTTGAGCTGCTCGAGCAGGCGGAGGATTTGTGCCTGCACGGTGACGTCGAGCGCCGTCGTCGGCTCGTCGGCGATCAGCACCTCGGGCTCCAGTGCCAGCGCCATCGCGATCATCGCCCGCTGCCGCATGCCGCCGGAGAATTCGTGGGGATAGGCGTCGACCCGCTGGGCGGCATTTGGAATCCCGACCGCTTCGAGCAGCTCGACGGCCCGCCCGTGAGCGTCCTGCTTGCCCGTCTCGGGCCGGTGGGCGCGGATCGCCTCGGCGATCTGCCAACCGATCCGGTAGACCGGGTTGAAGGAGGTCATCGGGTCCTGGAAGACCATCGCGATCTCGTTGCCGCGGATCCGGCGCAGCTCGGCGTCGCCGGCGGCGAGGAGCTCGGTGTCCCGAAACCGGGCCGCCCCCTCGATCCGCGCGTTGGGACCGCGGGTGAGGCCGAGGATCGTCTGCGCGGTGACGCTCTTGCCCGAGCCCGACTCGCCGACGATCGCCAGCACCTCGCCGGCGGCGAGGGAGAAGGAGACGCCGTCGACTGCCTGCACCCGGCCGCCTTCGGTGACGAAGCCGACGCGCAGGTCGGAGACCGAGAGGAGGGGTTGAGCGCTCATCGCGCCTCGGTCCCGAGCCGGACCCGCGGGTCGAGGTAGGCGTAGAGGATGTCGACGACGGCGTTGAAGAAGACGATGAAGAAGGCGCCGAAGAGGGTGATCGCCATGATCGGCGGCAGGTCGGTGTGTTCGAGCGCTTCGAAACCGTACTGGCCGACTCCTTCGAGGCTGAAGATCTTTTCGATCAGGATCGCCCCGCCGAGCAGGGCGCCGAAGTCGAGGCCGAAGAGGGTGACGATCGGGATCAGCGAGTTGCGCATCACGTGACGGCTCATCACCCGCCGCTCGCTCAGACCCTTCACCCGCGCCGTGCGCACGTAGTCCTCGTTCATCACGTCGAGCATGCTCGAGCGCAGGACGCGGCTGTAGAAGCCGGCGTAGAGGATCGCCAGGGTGACCCAGGGCAGGATCAGGTGGCTCGCCCACTCGAACGGGTCGGTCGTGAATTCGACGTATTCGCCCGAGGGGAAGATGCTGGTCTTGTAGGTGAGGTAGTTGAGGAAGATCGCGGCGAGCCAGAAGACCGGCATCGAGATCCCGGCCACCGCGAGCACCGTCAGCCAGGTGTCCATCCAGCCTCCGGCCTTCACCGCCGAGAGGTAGCCGAAGAGGATCCCGAAGAACATCCAGATCGCGGCGGCGCCGATGCAGAGGGAGAAGGTCGCCGGTATCCCTTCGACGATTCTTTCGTCGACGTCTTCCCGGCCTTCGTAGGAGATCAGGTCGCCGCTGAAGACCTTCTTCATCATCGTCACGTACTGCTCCGGCCAGGACTTGTCGAAGCCCCATTCCTCGGTGATGCCGGCAACGAGCCGGGGTTCCGCGTTCTTTCCCGCCATTCGTTCGGCGGGGTTCGAGGGGACGACGTTGAAGATCACGAACACCATCACCGAGACGGCGAAGAGCACCGCGACCATTCCGACCAGGCGCCTGGCGACGAAGCGGGCCATCAGACCGCAGTTCCCACTGGCTCCGCCATGCCCGCATGGGCCTCGAGGCGCACTTTCGATCTCGGGTCGAGCGCATCGCGGATGCCGTCGCCGAAGACATTCAGCGAGAGCACGGTGAGCAGGATCATCGTGCCGGGGATGATCGTCAGCAGCGGCGCGCTGGTGATCAGGTCGTTGCCGGTCGCGATCATCGTGCCCCAGGAGGAGTTCGGCGGCTGCACGCCGACGTTGAGGAAGGAGAGCGCCGACTCGAGCAGCATGCTGTTGGCGATGTTGAGGGCGAAGAAGACGATGATCGTCGAGGCGAGGTTGGGCAGGAGCTGGCCGAACATGATCCGCAGCGACCCCGCGCCCTGGGCGACGGAGGCCTCGACGAACTCCTTTTCCCGCAGCGAGAGGACCTCGCCGCGGATCGGGCGCGCCATGTAGGGGACCATGACGACGCCGATGATCAGGATTGGGATCCAGATAGAGCCGCTCGGTACGTAGAGGCCGAAGATGTGGAGGCCGCCGACGGCCAGCACCAGGCCGAGCGAGATAGCCAGCAGCAGCACCGGAAACGCCCAGAGCACGTCCATCGAACGGGAGATCACCGGGTCGATCCAGTTCCGGTAGTAGCCCGAGAGCAGTCCCAGCAGCGTCGCCAGCACGGTCGTGATCAACCCCGCGGCGAAGGCGATCAGGAGCGAGGTGCGGCCGCCGTACATCAGCCGCACCATCTCGTCGCGGCCGAGCCGGCCGTCGGCGCCGAGGAAGAACCTGCCTCCGGCGCCGAGCCAGAGCGGCCCGATCGGCTTGCCCTCGATGCTGACGACTTCGCGCTTTTCGCCGTCGACGCTGACCTTCCCGAGCGTGTGGGTGTCGTTGGGGCCGGTGTGGGCGACGTTGTCGGCCCAGAGCGGCGCCGCCAGGCAGAAGGCGACGATCAGGACGAAGAGGCCGAAGAAGGCGAGCGCGACGCGATTTCGCCGCAGGCGCCGCAGCGCGATGCGCCAGGGGCCGCTTGGCGCCGGGCGGCTCGCGGCGATGGGCTCGGTAGCCACCCGCCTATTGTGAAGCAGCAGCGGGCGGCTACTTGAACTGGAAGCTGGTCAGGTCGTCCTCGAAGGTCGGGTTGTAGATCACCTTGTCGAGGTCGATCGCGCTGGAGACGAAGGTGGTGACAGTCCGGGTCCCGTAGGGAGCCATTGGCGCCTGTTCCATGAATTCTTTGTCGAGCGAGGCGTATTCGGCTTCCTGTTCGGGGCCGAGCGTTTCTTCGCCGAGCCGGGATATCTTCGCGTTCAGCGCGGGGATGTCGGTCATTGAGAAATTGGTGTTGTTGGTCGGCTGGATGCTTTCGCCCGAGAGCAGCGGCTGGAAGAAGTCGTTCGGGTGCGGGTAGTCCTCGAACCAGTCGTACCAGCCTGTATCCAGGTCCGGCGTCGACTGGTTGCCGATGATCGTCGAGTAGTTGTCGGCGTTGATTTCCTTCAGCTTCGCGTTGAATCCCAGTTTGGTCAGCACGCTCTGGTAATAGGCCGCCGCTTCGCCGTTTTCCGGTTCGCTGTCGCCCCAGACCGTGATGTTGCGGTCGCTGGGGTTGGCTTCCTTGATCAGCTGCTTGGCCTTGGCCATGTCGTAGGGGTAGAGGTCGAACGGCTTGTATCCCGGCATCGCCGGGGGCAGGATCTGGTGCGTGGCTTTCAGCTGGCCGCTGTAGATCTTTTCGAAGGCCTTGCGGTTGAGCGCGTAGTTGACCGCCTGCCGGACCTTGAGATCGTCGAAGGGCGGCTTTTTCATGTTCATCCAGAAGAAGTAGGTGCTGACCGTGGGCTCGACTCTGAGCTGGGTTCCCTCGTACTTTTCCTTGACTTCGGAGTAGAGGTCCGGCGGTGGCGGAGCCTGCATCCAGTCGACCTTGCCCCGTTCGATTTCGTTGACCTGGGTGGAGTCGTTGCGAACCACCTTGATGTCGATCTTGTCGACGTGGCCGCTCGGTATTTCCGGCATCAGCTTGCCGTTGGTCGTGGCCCAGACGGGATTGCGCTTGTAGTGCCAGCTTCGCCCCGGATCGACCTTGGCTATCACGTAGGGACCGGTGGCCGGAGGCGGTTCGGCGGTCAGGTTGCGAGCCGGGGTTCCGCTCGGAAGCGGTGCGACGAACATCAGGCCGAGCTCGTTGTTGAACGTGCCTCGCGGCTTTGTCAGGTGGATGACGATTTCACCCGTTTTGTCGTTGGCTTTGATGCCGGGGATGCCGCCGCTCTTGGTTTCGGCGAATTTTTCGGCGCCGATGATGTCGGTGTAGAAGGGGGAGCCGGGTGAGTTCAGCTTGAACATCCGTTCGACCGAGAACGGGAAGTCCGAGGCCTTGACCGGGGTTCCGTCGGAGTACTTGAGCCCCTTGCGCAGGAAGAGCGTGTAGGTCTTGCCGCCGTTGGTGATCTTGGGCATTTCCCTGGCCAGCCCGGGGATCACCTCGCCGCCCGCCGTCCCGCTCGCGTGGGCATAGGTGAGCAGCGGGATGTAGGTGTCGTACATCGCCGTCCACCCTTCTGCCGTGTAGGAGAGCGCCGGGTCCAGGTAATCGGGGAAGGAGGCGTAGGTCCCGACCAGCGTCCCGCCTTCCTTGCCGCTCGATCCACCGCCGCATGCGGCCAGGCCGAGGGCCGAGGAAGTCGCGAGACCGAGCACCAGCAGAATCAGACCAAGCTTTCTCAAGTCACGACCTCCGAGTTGGATCGGGCAGGTGGACCGCTCCCCGCTGAAATCAACTCCACCATAATCTCCGGTGCGGCGTCAACCCCTGTTGCGATCTCTTTTTCCCTGCGCTCGGGCCAATTCCTACCCAGCACGACGCTGGCGACGGCAACCGTCGCCAGGACGCCGAGGCCGGTTACGAGGATCGTCGCGCGTGGGCTGGCGGCGGTGGCGATCAGGCCGCCGACGAGGTAGCCGACGGCCGGCATCGCAGCCCCGATCGACTCAAGCACGCTCATCACCCGCGCCTGCATGGTGTCGACGGTGAGCTCCTGCACGGCGCTGATCGCGCTCACCCACTGCACGCCGTTGCCGGCGCCGCCGACGACCGCCGCGGCGCAGGCGAGCGCCAGCGTGGACGCGGCGGCGATCCCCAGATACCCGGCACCGACTGCGATCGTGCTGAAGAAGAGCAGGACCGGCAATGGCGCCCGCCGGATCGCGGCGAAGACGAGGCTGCCCAGGACCATGCCGGTGCCCCAGCTCGCCAGCAGCAGCCCGTAGCCGAAGTCGCTCGCACCCAGCGTCTGCTTGGCGTAGATCACCTCGACCGGGATCGCGGCGGCGAAGAAGACGAAGGCAGCGCCCTGGGCGATCAGGAGCTTGCGCAGGGTGGGCACTTCGCGGATGTAGGCGAGGCCGGCGCGGACGCGCTCGCGGACCAGGCCCGGATCGGGCTCGGCCTGGGGCAGCGACCCCGCCGTCAGCAGGATCAGTGCGACCGCGTAGAAGGAGACGGCGTCGAGCAGCAGGGCGGACTGGGCGCCGAAGCCGGCGACCACCAGCCCGGCCACTGCAGGCCCGACGGCGGCCCCACCGGTGAAGGCGACGTTGAGCACCGCGTTGCCGGCGCGCAGTTCGCCGGCCGGCTCGAGCAGGGCGGCGACGACCGCTCGCGTCAGCGCCCGTCCGGCCAGCGCCAGCGTGCCGTCGATCGCCGCAAGCGCGACGACGGCGGCGAGGGCGAAGTCCTTGCCGGCCAGTAGGGCGAGAGCGCCGAACGCCGCCGCCTCGCCGCAGTAGATGACCGGCAGGGCGAAGCGGGGCGGCGGCTGCTCGACCCGCGCGACCAGGACCGGCGCGATCAGGGCGGGGAGAAAACGGGTGCCGATGAAGAGCGCCGCCGTCGCCAGGGCGCTCCCCGTGCGGTCGTAGACGAGCACCGAGAGGGCCACGATCCCCATCCAGTCGCCCATCTCGTTGACCGCGTAGCTCGTCGCAAGACGCCGAAATTGCGGCCTTTTCAGGGGGTCGGTCAGGCGTGGATTACGCATTGTTGGCCGTGGGTACTACTGCATTTATGCACAAGTTTTCCTGCAGATGCACAAGTTCTGGGCAAGCTGTGCTACAAAGTTGACAGGCAATTGACGAGTTTCAGATCGCGGTGCGCAATCTGAGGGTTTTCATCTCAAAGGAGGCAGAAAGCAAAATGTTCTGGCGCCACTAGATCTTTCAGACTGACGCTTCGGCGTCGTCCCAGTCTTTTCGGGGCGTCCCTACGGGGGCGCCCTTTTGGGTTTCGAGGGCAAACAGCACGGCCCTGCCCCCTCTCGAGGGCTTTTGCACGAAGCCCGTCAATGGCCGAACCCGCTTGAAACGGCGTTTCCGGGCGGGTAGCTTCAAGCGGCTGCGTAGCATTCGTATCTAGCTCTCCAGCCATGAGAGGGAACCGCGTCCGATCGCGGAATCACCTGTCAGGACAAGAGGGCAGAAGGCAGGCCGTCCCCCGACCATGGGTAGCAACCGTCCCACCAGAGCAGCAATCGCCGTCCAGTTCGGCGCTCTCGTCGCCGTGATCGCGGCGGCCGTGCTGACTGCCGGCACCGCCGACTGGGACCCGGCGCTGTTCGGGGTGCTGCTCGCCTTCTCGGTCTTCGGCGACCTGACGGCGATCACCACGCCATCGAAGCTGAAGCTCTCCGGCAGCTTCCTGCCGATGGTGTTGGCGATGGTCTTCCTCGGCGGCACGCCGGCCGCGCTGATCGGGGTGGTGACGATCTTCGCCGGCTGGCTCCGCTTCCGCGAAGCCGGGCATTTCTTCCTCAACAACGTCCTCACCTTCGCCGCGTCCCCGCTCATTGCGGGCCTCGCCTTCCACTGGGCGACGACGAGCGCCTCGATCGCCCAGTCCGACCCGGCCTTCTATGGGCTGATCCTGGCGGACTTCACGCTCGCCCTGGCGATCAACTTCACGATGATCGCCTCCTACTCCTGCTACCTGGATCGCAGCTCCCTCATCGACAGGGTCCGCACCGCCTTCGTCCCGGTTCTGCCCTCCGAGCTCGCGGCCGCCCTGATGGCCGTCGGCATCGCCTACCTGTACGTGCACGTCGGCCTAGCGAGTATCGCCCTCTTCGGCGTCGTCCTGATCACCTTCCAGTACCTGCTCGGCGCCCTGCTCATCTCCCAGCAGCGGGCCGAGGAGCTGGAGCGGCGCAGCAAGCAGCTCGCCAGCTTCCAGGTGGGGATGTTGAGTGCGATGCTGCGCACGCTCGACCTGCGGGACCAGATGACCGCCCGGCATTCCGCGGCGGTGGCGCGCTACTCGCGGGCGATCGCCCAGCGCGCCGGCTACTCGCGTCAGGAGGAGGAGCTCGTCCACATCGCCGCCCTCCTGCACGACATCGGCAAGTTCATCCTTCCCGACCGCATCCTCAAGGCCAACGTGCCGCTCACCGACGAGGACTGGATGCTGATCCGCCGCCATCCCCAGCAGGGCGCCCGCGTCGTCTCCTCGCTCGACGGCTACGGGCCGGTGGCGGAGATCATCCTCGCCCATCACGAGCGGATCGACGGCAAGGGCTACCCGCGCGGCCTCGCCGGCGACGACATTCCGGAGCTGGCCCGGATCATCTCCGTCGCCGACACCTATGACGTGATGACCGCGCGCGACTCCTACCGCACGCCGATCTCTACCTACGAGGCGATGCAGGAGCTGCGCCGGGTCGCCGGCAAACAGCTCGACCCGCGCTTCGTCGAGGTCTTCATCGAGCTGCTCGAGGGCAAGGACGTCTCCTTCCAGCACGGCGAGGCCGCCGACTTCGAGAAGGAGCTGGCGCTGGAGGCGAGGATCGCAGAGACCGCCGACCCGCTCGGCAACGCCGGCCGCTTCGGCACCCCCAGCGTCCCCGTCGGCCGACGACCGATACGGTTCCGCTTATGCGCGCTGTGACCTTTCAGGCGCCCGGGGAGGTCCGGGTCGAAGACAAGCCGGTCCCCGAGCCGAGGGCAGCCGACGATGCGGTGGTCCGGGTCGAGGCGAGCGGGATCTGCGGCTCCGACCTGCACATCTTCCACGGGCGGGTGCCGGTCGAGCAGGGGTTCACGATCGGGCACGAGTTCGTCGGCACGGTTCTGTCAGCCGGCGCCGACGTCGAGCGGGTCGCGGTCGGCGACCGCGTGCTCGGCTGCTTCCACACCGCCTGTGCGACCTGCGTCGCCTGCCTGCGCGGCGACTATCACCGCTGCGATCACGGCCGGACCTTCGGCCATGGCTCCCACCTCGGCGACCTGCAGGGCGCCCAGGCCGAGCAGCTGCTGGTGCCGCGCGCCAACCTGACCCTGCGCAAGGTCCCGGAGGGGATGTCGGACGAGGTGGCGCTGTTCGCCGGCGACGTGATGGGGACCGGCTATCACGCGGTCGCCCACGCCGGGATGCGCTCCGGCGACACGGTCGCGGTGCTCGGTCTCGGCCCGGTCGGTCTCTGCGCCGTGCAGGCGGCTCTGGCCGGCGGGGCGACCCGAGTCTTCGCGATCGACTCGGTCGGGCAGCGGCTGGAGATGGCGGCAGAGTTCGGCGCCACGCCGGTCCACCTGACCGAGGAGGACCCGAAGCGCGCGGTGCGGGCGGCGACGGAGAAGCGCGGCGTCGACGTGGTCGTCGACGCCGTCGGCGACCCGGGGCCGCTGACGATGGCGGTCAGCCTCGCCCGCGACGCCGGCACGGTCTCGGGGATCGGCGCCTACGCCGGCAAGGGCGAGGTTCCGCTGGGGTTGGCCTGGCTCAAGGGACTGACCCTGCGCCTCGGCCTCGCCAACGTGATCGCCCACGTCGACCGGGTGCTGGCGCTGATCGAGGCCGGCAAGCTCGACCCCTCGCCGCTGGTCACCCACCACATGAAGCTCGACGACGCGGCCGAGGCCTACGCGATCTACGACCGGCGCGAAGCGCTGAAGATCGTCCTCACGCCCTAGGCCTCAGGCCATCAGCGGTCGTACAGATCGTTCTTGGCCGCCAGCAGTTCCGAGTCCGCGGCGGCGTGCAGGGCGGTCGGGTCGTGGATGCCCTCGGCGAGTCCGAAGGAGGCGCCGAACGAGCCGCCGGCAATCGCGATTTCGCCGATCGAGGAGCAAAGGCGCGTGGCCACCAGCGCGGCGTCCTCGCGGTGGGTCTTCGGCATCAGGATCGCGAACTCGTCGCCGCCGATGCGGAAGCCGTCGTCGGCAAGCCTGGACTCGTCGATCAGCGCTGCGACCCGTCGCAGGACTTCGTCGCCCGCCGGATGCCCGAGCGTGTCGTTGACCGCCTTGAAGCCGTCGAGGTCGATCAGGCAGAGCGAGAGCGGCCAGCCGTAGCGGGACGCGCGGGAGATCTCCACCGGCAGTCGCTCCTCGTAGGCGCGGCGGTTGAGCAGGCCGGTGAGCGGGTCGTGACGACTTTCGTGCACCTCCGCCGTGAAGAGGCTCGCGTGGGACATGTGGGCTGCGATCAGCGCGCTCAGCAGCTCGAGCGTCTCGACGTCGTCGTCGGAGAAGTTGCCTGCCGCCGGCGAGAAGACCTTGAGCACGCCGATCGTCTGTCCCCCGTGGACCAGTGGCACGCAGAGCATCGAGCGGGCGTTGACCTGCCGGCAGGCCTCGGCGTCGACCCGTGGGTCGGTCGAGGTGTCGTCGCTGTGCAGCACCCGACCTTCGGCGACGCAGAGGCCGGAGAGGCTCGATGCCATCTTCAGGCGCACCCCGAGGAACGGGGTCGCCTCGCCGGTGGCCACCCGGTAGACCATCTCGTCGCCCTCGGCGATCTCGATCACCCCGGCGCTCGCCCCGGTCAACTCCTGCCCACGTGAGGCGATCAGTTGCATGATCGTGTCGAGATCGAGATCGGTTGCCGCGATCTCGGTCTGGGTTTGGATGATCGCCCGCAGGCGCTCGCTGCTCGACTTGCCCATCGTGCCCTGTATCGGGCGAGGCGGTGCCGGGCTTAACCGTGGGATGCGGTAGCCGCGGCGGGGGCCGCGGTCGGCTGGCGATGCCTGCGGAAGGTCTCTTCGACCCAGCGGTAGCCGGGGCGCTCTTCAAGCGGAGCGCGGAATTCGGCCAGCCCGGCCGGCGGCGGTTCGTCCCCGGCCAGCGGCCCCTCGTCGGGGAGGACGAGCGGGTAGAAGAGCGCAGCCGCGGTGAGGTCGGCGACGCCGAAGGAGTCCCCGACCAGGTACTCGTCGGAGTCGAGCTCAGCTTCGAGGCGGTCGAGGGCAGCGACGATCTTGACGCGGGCGACCTCGGCCGCCTCCTCGCTGCGGACGCCGAAGCGCAGCCCGGTGTAGGTGCGGGCGTAGGCGACGGCGCCGCTGCCGATGCGCGTAAGCGGCCCCGGCGTCGTGCGCTCGATCACCGCTTCGAAGCGCTCCGGGTCGTTGGCCAGCTCATGGAAGGCGAGCAGGCGCAGGTGCGGCCCCAGCTCCTCGTCGAAGAAGTCCTCCAGCTCGAGCGCCCGGCGGCGCTGCTCTGGGTCGGCGGGGTAGAGCGCCGGCTCGGGGAAGCGCTCCTCCAGCGCGGCGATGATCTCGGTCGAGTCGCCGATCCGGCGACCGTCGATCTCCAGCACCGGGTAGGTGTGGCTGGCGCCGCGGGTCATCCACATCGCGGCCGGGATGTGTAGGCCGGGGACGGCGACGGCACGGCGGCTGTGCGGGACTTGCTTGTGGTCGAGCGCCCAGCGCGCCTTCTCGCTGTAGTGCGATACGGAGATGTGCCAGAGGGTGGGGGTGGAGTTGCTCATTGCGTCCACGCTGTCGTCGTGGCAGCATAGCTCCGGATGGCGCTCCTAAGCGATGCCGAGATCGAGCAGAGACTCTCCGGTCTGCCGGGCTGGGAGCGCTCCGGCGATGCGATTTCCAAGGCATTCGGCTGCGGC
>DASSMU010000101.1:0-12510 GCA_035701465.1 Solirubrobacterales bacterium | reverse complement strand
ACTCGATCACCACGTCGACGCCGAGATCGCCCCAGGGCAGCGCCCCCGGGTCGCGCTCCGAGAGCACCTTGAGCGGCGCGCCGTCGACCGAGATCGTGTCGCCCTCGACGCTGACCTCGCCGGGGAAGCGACCGAGGATCGAGTCGTACTTGAGCAGGTGGGCGAGGGTCTCCGGATCGGTGAGGTCGTTGACGGCGACGAACTCGAGGTCGGCCCCGGCCGCATGCGCAGCCCTGAAGACGTTTCGCCCGATCCGTCCGAAACCGTTGATGCCGACCTTCACAGCCATATTGCGTGAACCCTCCTGTCGTTTTGGAGATATCCCGATGTTATGGGCCCGCGTGTCTCGCCGGCCGCGCTTGCCTAGTCGGACCCGATCGTGATCTCGATCTCGTACCCGTCCGGGTCCTTGAGAAAGGCGGAGTAGGAGCCGGAGCCGTGGGAGCGACGCTCGCCCGGCTCGGCCACCTTCGTTCCGCCCGCGCTCATCCCGCCTTCCCAAGCCGCCTTGACGGCGACGATCCCGAGCCCCGAGAAGCTGAGCAGACCGAACCCCGCCTGCGGCTCGTGATGGGCGGCGATGAAGAAGACCGGCTTGGCGATGCCCCAGCCGATCGTCTCGTCCTCCTCGAAATGGCGCCGCCAGCCAAGGGGCGCGAGCAGCGCGTCGTAGAACGACCCGCTCCGCTCGAGGTCGGAGACCTCCAAAAGGACGTGGTGCAGCATTTCGGGCGGCAGGCTATACGGGCGGGCGGATCAGCCGCCGCGCGGGGTCCAGCGGAAGAAGCGGATGGCGAGGACCAGGCCTGCGACGCCCCAGGCCGCGACGATGGCGAGGTTCCCCCACTCCATGCCGGCTCCGGTGTTGCCGGGATCGTAGACGGCGAAGAAGGCCTCGAAGAAGTGGCGGATCGGGAAGGCGTCGGCGAAGTGGATGACCCCGCTGGGCAGCTGATCGTCGGGGATGAAGACGCCGGAGAGGAAGTAGAGCGGCAGCAGCAGGGCGTTGACGATCGGGGCGGCGGCGTCCTGCGAGGGGATCGCCGCCGTGAGGGCGATACCGAGGCAGCTGAAGGCGGCCGCTCCGATCAGGAGCGTGACGACGATCGCGGGCAGCTGGCTCCAGGGGATGGCGACCCCGTAGAGGATCCGTCCGAGCCCGGCGATCGCCGCCAGCATCAGCAGCGCCACCACTCCCGAGTTGCCGATCCGCCCGGCGATGAAGACCCAGGCCGGCATCGGGGTGCCGCGGCCCCGCTTCAACCGCCCGTCCTCGCGGGCGATCACCAGCGACATCGCCAGCGACTGCATCGTCGCCGAGATCACCGCGAGGGTGATGATCGCCGGCACGTAGTAGGCCGTGGTCTTGATCCCCCCACGCACGTTGACGGTCTGGCCGCCGAAGATGGTGGCGAAGATCAGCAGCAGGATCACCGGGAACGCCACCGTGAAGAAGACCGAGGCCGGATTGCGCCAGAACGTCTTCTGGTCGTAGCGAAACTGGTGCGCGAACAGCGCCAACCCGCTCATTCCGAGTCCTCCTCCCCGGTGAGTGAGAGGTAGACGTCCTCTAGGTTGGGGCGGGTCACTTCGAGACCCTCCAGCTCTAGACCCTGCTCGACCGCCCGTCCCGTCAACTCGTGCAGATCGGCGACCGGGGTCGTCGTCTCCACCGAGACCTCCTCGCCGCCCAGGCGATAGCTGATCGTCGTCGGCAGGCTGTCGCGGTGGCCGAGGTCCTCGGGGGTTCCGCTGGCGACGATCTCGCCGCGCGAGATGATCGTCACCCGGTCGGCGAGGCGCTGCGCCTCGTCCATGTAGTGGGTGGTGAGGAAGACGGTCTTGCCGAGGTCACGCAGGCCGGCGATCGTGTCCCAGGCATGGCGACGGGCGGAGGGGTCGAAGCCGGTGGTCGGCTCGTCGAGGAAGAGCAGTTCGGGGTCGCCGACCAGGGCCATGCCGACGTCGAGCCGTCGCTGCTGGCCGCCCGAGAGGCCGCCGGTGCGGGCGTCTGCCTTGCCGCCCAGGCCGACCAGCTCGACCACCTCGTCGACCGGCCGCGGCGCGCTGTAGTAGCCGGCATAGAGCCCGAGCGACTCGCGCACCGTCAGGTAGGGGTCGAGCCGGCAGCTCTGCAGGACGATCCCGATCCGCTCGCGCCAGGCCCGCCCCGCCCACTCTGGATCCTCCCCCAGGACCGAGACCTCCCCCCCGCTGCGCCTGCGGTAGCCCTCGAGGATCTCCACCGTGGTCGTCTTGCCCGCTCCGTTGGGGCCGAGGAAGGCAAACACCTCTCCCGCCTTGACCTCTAGGTCGATCCCGCGCACAGCCTCAAACTCGCCATAGCTCTTGCGCAACCCACGAATGGAAATGACGGGATCGGCCAAAGCCGGGCGATTCTATGCCCGCCGACGGGCCGTTACGTCCAGGTAACCTTGACGTATCGGCCCGTCGGCGGCTCAGTCGAGGTCGGCGTCGCGGTGCTTCGTGTGAACCACTACGTCGTCGCGCTCCTCCAGGTCGCGGCGGATGCGGTCCGCCACGGTGATCGAGCGGTGGCGGCCGCCGGTGCAGCCGACGGCGATCGTCAGGTGGCTCTTGCCCTCGGCCACGTAGGCGGGGACGAGGAAGTCGATCAGCGGCAGCAGCCGGCCGTAGAACTCGCCCGCCTGGGTGCCCGACTCGACGTACTCGCGCACGCGGGGGTCGAGCCCGGTCAGCGGGCGCAGCTCGTCGACGTAGTGGGGATTGGGCAGGAAGCGTACGTCGAGGGTGAGGTCGGCGTCACGTGGCGGCCCGTTCTTGAAGCCGAAGGTGAGCAGGGTCAGCGCCATCTTGCCGCCCTCGTGTTCGTCCAGCATCTCCTCGGCGATCCGCCGCCGCAGGCTGCCGCCGGTGAGGTCGCTGGTGTCCATCACCACATCGGCGCGCTCGCGCAGCGGCGCCAGCAGCTCGCGCTCGGCCCGGATCCCGTCAACGATGTGGCCTTCCGGCGCCAGCGGGTGGCGGCGCCGGGTCTCCTTGTAGCGATCGACCAGGGTCTCCTCGTCGGCCTCGAGGAAGAGCACGGTCGGCTTCAACCCATCGGCCTCGAGATCGTCGAGCACCTGCAGCAGGTCGTCGAAGTAGTCGCCGCCGCGCACGTCGGAGACGACCGCGGCGCGCTCCACCCCGCTGCCCTCGTGGCGGAAGAGCTCGCCGAGGCTGCCGATCATCCGCGGCGGCAGGTTGTCGACGCAGAAGAAGCCGCCGTCCTCGAAGGCGGCGATCGCCTCCGACTTGCCGGCGCCGGAGTGGCCGGTGATCAGGACCAGCGTCATCTCGCGATCGGCGGCGTTGCCGTCCCGCGCGGGCTTTAACCCCTCGGCTTCTTTGGTCTTCGCCATCAACCGGTCCTGTTCAGCTGCTCGTGGATCTCACGGGCTACCTTGCCAGGCACGCCGGGCACCATTTCCAGTTCCTCGCGGCTGGCGGCGACGAACCGCTCTGGAGAGCCGAAATGCTGGAGCAGTGCCCGCTTGCGAACGGGTCCGACGCCCTTCAGCTCGTCGAGCACCGAGCCGGTCATCGCCCGGTCGCGACGGCCGCGGTGGTGTTCGATCGCGAAGCGGTGCGCCTCGTCGCGCACCCGCTGCAGCAGCTTCGAGGCCTCCGAGTCGGCGGGCAGGTCGATCGGCGCGGCGCGACCCGGGACGTAGACCTCCTCCAGCCGCTTGGCGAGCCCGACAACGGTGACGCCGCGCTCGGTCAGCGGCCGCAACGCCCGCATCCCGGCTGTGAGCTGCCCCTTGCCTCCGTCGATCACGACCAGGGAGGGCAGCGAGGCGAAGCTGGCGTCGCGTTTGCGGTCGTGCGGGGAGAGGTCGGCCTGCTCGAGGTAGCGGTTCATACGGCGGCCGAGCACCTCTTCCATCGAGGCAAAATCGTCGGGGCCGGCCCGCCGCCCGTTGCCGTCCTCGCCCCGCACGCGGAAGCGGCGGTAGTCGGCCTTCTTGGTCGCACCCCCCTCGAACACGACCATCGCGGCGACGGTGTGCTCGCCGCCGAGGTTGGAGATGTCGAAGCCCTCGATCCGCACCGGCAGCTCCTGCATGCCGAGCGCCTCGCGCAGGTCGGCCAGCGACTCGACCCGGCGCTGGCGGCGATGCTCGCGGCGCAGCCGGTCCTGGTCGAGAGCGAGGCGGGCGTTGCGCTCGGCCAGCTCGCGCAGGCGCCGCTTGTCGCCGCGCTCGGCCACCCGCACCTCGACCGCCCCCCCACGCCGCTCGCTCAGCGCCGCCTCGAGCAGTTCGACTCGGTCGCGCAGGTAGGGACCGACGACGATCGTCCGCGGCACCGCTGGCGAGGCCGAGTAGTACTGGCCGACGAACTCCTCGGCGACCTCGGAGAGATCGCGTTCGGCCTGGTTGTCGAGGTAGAAGCTCTGCCGCTCGGCGAGGATGCCGTCGCGGACCTGGAAGACCTGGGCATTGGCGTCGGCTCCCTCGGCGGCGACGCCGATCAGATCGGCCGTCCCGACCGAGCCGCCGGCGACGCGCTGGCGCTCGAACAGCGACTGGATCGCCTTCAGCCGGTCGCGGTGCAGGGCGGCGCGCTCGAACTCCCGCGCAGCCGCCGCCTCCTCCATCTTCGTCTGCTCGTCGGCCTCGACCTGGCGGTAGCGACCGGAGAGGAAGTCGACGATCGCGTCGATGTTGCGCCGGTACTCCTCGCGGCTGACGTAGCCGACGCAGGGCGCCCCGCAACGCTTGATGAAGTAGTCGAGGCAAGGGCTGCCGGAGCGCCGGCCCGGCTCGACCCCCTCGCAGGTGCGGAACTGGAACAGCTTGCCGAGCAGGTCGAGTGTCTCGCGCACGCGCTTGGCGCTGGAGAAGGGGCCGAAGTAGGCGCGATTCGGGCGGTGCTTCTCACGAGTGAAGTAGACCCGCGGGTAGTCCTCGTCGAGGCTGACGCAGACGTAGGGGTAGGACTTGTCGTCGCGCAGGCGGATGTTGAAGCGCGGCCGGTGGCGCTTGATGAAGCTCTGCTCAGCGAGCAGCGCCTCGGCCTCGGTCGAGGTGACCAGGCACTCGATCCGGTCGACCCGTGAGGTGAGCCGGGTCTCGCCGCCGGAGAAGTGCGAGGCGACGCGCTTGCGGATCGAGCGGGCCTTGCCGACGTAGAGGACCTCGTCGTCGGCGCGGTGGAAGAGATAGACCCCGGGCGCGTCGGGCAGCTCGCGGCGCTGCTGGGCGACGCGTTCTGCCCGCGAGAGCCCTGCCTGGTCGTCGCCTTCGCTCACAGGCCAAAGAGTAGGCTCCTGGCCACCCGGCCAACTTCATGCCCGACACGGAGAGCGAAATGACCACCGACACCCTGAGCAGCCCCCCCGATCTGAACACGATGCGGATCGAGATCGACGGCGAGATCGGCACCCTTATCCTCGACCGACCGGACGCCTTCAACGCGATGAGCCCGGAGATGATCGGCGAGATGACGACCGCCTTCGCCTGGCTCGCCGACCAGGCACCGCTGCGGGCACTAATCGTGACCGGCGCCGGCAAGGCCTTCTGCTCCGGTGGCGACGTCAACTGGTTCAAGGAGGGCGTCTCCTCCGAGGAGATCGACCTGCCGGCGCAGGTGCGGCGCGGGGCCGAGGCGTTGCACACCGCGATCATCGACCTGCGCCGCATCCCCTACCCGGTGATCTGCGCCGTCAACGGACCGGCTGCTGGTGCGGGCTTCTCGCTGGCGCTCGCCTGCGACATCCGCATCGCTTCCGAGTCGGCCTTCTTCGCCTGCGCCTACGGCCGCATCGGCGCCTCGCCGGACGGTGGCATGACCTACTTCCTGCCCCGCGTGGTCGGGTCGAGCCGGGCGCTTGAAATCCTCCTCAACGATCCCAACATGAGCCCCCAGGACGCCCTGGCCGAGAAGATCGTCTCCGAGGTCGTCGCTCCCGAGGAGCTGATGGACCGGGCGCGGGCGAAGGCCGAGAAGCTGGCAGCAAAGGCTCCCCACTACGTACGGATGGCCAAGACCCTCGCCGGCCAGAGCATCGAGAACAGCCTCACAGAGCACCTGCAGCTGGAGCGCCACGGGATCGCCGACAGCATGGCCACCGAGGACCTTCGCAACGGGGTCGAGGCCTTCTTCGGCGGCGGCACGCCAGAGTTCAAGGGACGCTGAACTGCCACCGCGATCCGACCGTATGCAGTTACAGTCTCCCTGAGCATTCTTCCCCCAGGAAAGGATCCCCAGCCATGAAGAAGGTCGCCGTCCTGCTAGCCCTCGCCCTCGCATCGATCGCCCTCGTCGCCTGCGGCGGCAGCAGCGACAACAGCAGATCGAGCACCACCGAAGCCACGAGCGGCGGCGGTGAAACCAGCAGCAGCGGCGCCAGCGGCGGCAAGGAAGAAGGCGGCGGAGGGGGAGGCTCGACCCTCAAATTCGAAGCCGACCCCGAAGGTCAACTCGCCTACACGACCACCGAAGCGACGGCCAAGGCCGGCAAGGTGACGGTCGACTTCAACAACCCCCAGGGGCTGACCCACGATGTCGCGATCGAAAGCTCCAGTGGCGAAGAAGTCGGCAAGACCGAACTGATCGCCGAAGGCTCCGACTCGACCACGGTCAACCTGGAACCCGGCACCTACCACTTCTACTGCACCGTTCCGGGCCACCGCGAAGCCGGCATGGAAGGCACGCTGACCGTCAAATAGGCAGGTCGCATGTCGAGCTGGGGCCAGCCTCAGCTCGACATGCAACGGCAGTACCTACTTGCCCAGCTTCAGGCTGACCTTGGCGCCCGGAACCAGGACCTTTCCCGCCTTCGGGCTCTGCTTGACGACCTTGCCGACCTTGGTCGCGGGCCCGGCGATCTTCTTCACCGTACCGAGCTTGCAGGAGGCATGCTTGAGGCTCTTCTTCGCCGCCTTCAGGCGCTTGCCCGTCAGCTTGGGCACGATGCAGGCGGTGTAGCTGAACCTGTCGGTGTTGGCGTTTGGGCTGCTCCCGGCCAGCGTGGTCACGGTCACGTCGACCCTGCCGGACTTTTTGCTGGGCGGGGAGGTCGCGGTGATCTGGTTGTCGTTGTCGACTTTGAAGCTGGCAGCCGGCTTTTCGCCGAATTTGACTTCGCTGGCCCCGTTGAAGTCGGTGCCTTTGAGCGTCACCGTGGTCGCGCCGGCGATCGAGCCCGAAGCGGGTTCGACGGCGGTCACTTTCGGAGTGGGCTGGATTTCGGCGCTGAGCTCGATCTCGTGCCCGGATTCGGTGCCGCTGGGAGCAACCGTCGCTCCGTCGAACGGCGGCGGAAAGATGAAGGCGAAACTCGCTCCCGAGACTTCGGCGACGCCGATTTCGTCGGTCCCGTTGCTCGGGTCGATTCCGATCAGGTCACCGGCGCGGATCGGCATGTTCGTCGTAAAGGTCTGCAGTCCGGTTCCAGACGGAGTTGCCGGGCCACTGGTGCCAGACGCCGAGTAGGCACCCGTGCCGCTCGGGTGGAGCACCCGCAGGAAAAAGGGACCGCCTTTGGCTCCCTGGATCCGCCAGCGTACGATCGCTCCGTCTGTCGGCGAGACGAGGTTCGCCCCTTTCTCCGGCAGCACGGTGTTGAACTGCGTCCGCACTTCTTTGAAGGCAGTGGAAACGAAGGGAGACGGCAGAACGCTTCCAACGGTCACGGTGGACGCCTGGGCCCCAGCCGCAAGCAGTGCACAGACAGCCGTCACGGCGACCGCCGCATAACCGGTACGGGCCGCCCTACTGCGAGTTCCGGAGCGCGCACTGCCTCCGCCTAGCTCTCGATCCGTCATCCATCTTCTCCTTGAGTAGTCATGGCATATGCGTCCCACTTCAACTCCGATGGGCGTAAACATATGGGGCACTCGAAGTTGCGGTTATCCAACACCGATTGGTGACAAGGGTCGATCGCAGGACGATCGCGTTTGTCTCTGACTGCCTTGAGAACTGAACAATTGTATAGTTATACTGAACATGCGTTCAGCCGGAGGCAACGACTCGATCGTCCAAGCTGCGCTTCGCCTTTTCGGCGAGCACGGAATCGGCGCGACATCCCTGCGGGAAGTGGCCAAGGCCGCGGGGGTATCTCCGGCGCTTGTCGTCCACCACTTCGGCGGCAAGGAGGGACTCGTCGCGGCTGTCGACGAGACCGCCCTGCGGCGATTCGGGGGCGCCGCCTACGGCTCCGAAGAGCGGCCCGACCCCCCCGACCTGTTGCGCCAGCGTGCCGAGCAGACGGCCCGGGTGATGCGCGAGCACCCCGAGGTCTGCGCTTATTTTGGCCGCGCACTTGTCGAGGGGACGCCCGGCAGCGCCCGCCTTTTCAGACTGATGATCGAGGGGGGCCGTGCCGAGATCGATGCCCTCGCCGAGAAAGGCGCCTTGCGCAAGGACGCCGACCGGCTCTGGGCGACCCTTCAGCACTTCTTCCTGATCTGGGCCCCGCTCAGCTTCATGCCTCTGCTGGAGCAGGAGGCGCTCGGTGGATCCCTTCTTGACGATGCGATCCTGAATCGCTGGGTCGCCGCAAACGTAAAGCTTCTCGAGCAGGGGCTCTACCGATGAGTCGGTGGGAAACGACCGAGATGCTGGAAGCCGACGTGCCGCCGGCCGCCGTTTGGGAAAGGTCTTACGCGAACGCCGAGGCCTGGCCGAAGTGGAACGCCGGGATCAAGCGCACCAGCCTCGACGGGCCGCTGGCCCTGGGCGCCAGGGCGAAGATCGTCTTCGGCACCGGTCTGCGCCTGCGCTTCCACGTCGTCGAGTTCGAGCAGGGCCGCCTCTTCACCGACGAGTCCCGTCTCCCTCGACCTCGAGGGTGAAGCGGGTGATGGCCTCGTGCCAGCCGCCGCCCTTGTCCTCGACCGAGACGACCTCGGCCCTGGCTCGGACCCGCGAGCCGGCAGGAACCGAAGCGGGAAAGCGAACCTTTCCAGCCGTAGCGTCACGTGATCGAAGCGAGTCGCTATGAAACGAAGCCTGAGCCTCCCAACCCGGTCACGGACATGACCCCAACTCGCTATCGCACGAGTTTCATCAACGGCTCGCGTTGAAACGGCCCACGCATTGTCGAAATTCCTGGTCTAATTCTAATAATCCTCTCCCCACCATGGACCGGAACACAACTCGGGGAGGGGTTGATCGGAAGACCTTCCGGATTGCCGTTTCTAAAGGCCAGCCGAAGGCAGTCGCGCAACGCGAGTTGGCCGAAGAAGTTCGGATGGAAATCTTCTTGAAGCAGGAAAGGACTGTTGAACTGAGTCAGGCGCACTTGATTTATCCACTCCAATTTATCCATTGGGGGTCGTCGCTCCCAAGAATCGCCCGGAAGCAACTCTTTCAGACCAGACTCGCACAGTCGTTGGCCGTTGAACGCACTATCAAGCTTCATAAACCGGACTAAAAAGCTTCGGCTGGCATCGCCGGCGGCAAGCCTCACGGTGTTGTCGATCGTTGTTAGCGCTGTGTTGTTAGCAAACGTAGCGTCAGCGTCTGTGAAAGGACACCTACCAGTGAACGCGCGAGGCCACCACAACTCAAGACCGCTACCGAAGAGCGGTAGAGTCCACTTCAGCACTGGAGGCATCGGCGACTCATAATCTTGAACGAGAATCGTAAAATCTTCCAGATGATATTCCGCACCCTGCACCTGCAGCAGCGCCCGCCCAACGCGTTCGATCGCTATTTTGATTACCCTTCTTGCTTCATCCACCCAGGGTCCTTCAAACGGCTCTCGCACTACACCTTCATCACGACACTTATCAAATCCTAGATGGATTAGATAGATCTCCGCACATCTTTCAACAATATCTCCGAATCTGAAGTCGTTCCCACCGATCGAGACCACCACCATCTTGATCTTTTCATGCTTGGGGTGACCCTGCGCATCGAGGTCATCCCATAGTCCTTGAGCAAACTCCTGGAGTTGCAACGCCTGGCCTTTGCATTGATTCAGCGGACAAGGAACGCCGTTGTCTTCTTGGATGGGAGACTCTGGTGGGGGAAACCTGTTACCACCAGCGACTTCCAAAAAGTCCAAGCCCGGCTTGAAAAGCGTCTCTCCCCTTTCTACCACAGCTCGACTCCTGGTCCGCGCACCGGTACACGCAAGGTTTTTGCTCTTCACTTCTGTGCCGTCCATGGCTACCTGGATATGGATCTCAGCTGACCGGGATCTATGGCAAAGTTTTAGGCTTTCCGCGCCTACCCCATCGTTGTACGCACCCCCTCCCAGTGCGTCCATCGGTGTAGTTGAAGCAAGAAGAGGTACGGGGCCAATCCCCATATGGTTGAAGACCACGTTGCCAGCCCACCTACCGCCCTCGCCACCAATGTACGAATCCCCCACGCTCACAATCCACCACGGCGGTCCGACGACTTGGAGTTGCTCCATGCCGCAGGCGCTTTCAGCTTTTGCGTGTTCGGAATCGCCTGAATAGCTCGCCTGCCAATAATACGTGCCCTTGGGGAGTTCAACGGGTTCTGAGTCCGGGATTTGACCTTCTCCTTCAACTTCCATTTCACCGGCACCGGTGACTTCTTTTTTGCAATCGGGATCGCTAAATACGCGATAGTCGACGGTGCCGGTCGCCGAAGCACCCCCTTCGATATTGAACGTCGCGGAATCGCTAACCGCGGTGCCTTCCTGAACGCTGATTTCCTCCCCAGACTGTTCTTCGCCTGACAGAGAGGTCGTTATTGGGGCAGTGGTGACCGTCTCGATCTCACTTCCACAGGGACTAAGAGAGGGTTTATTCGCGCTGTCACCCGAATATGCCGCCTGCCAATAATAGGTCCCGGGATCCAGTTGGCTAATTTCTTCGGATGCCGGAATAGTTTCTCCTTCAACATCCACTTCTCCAGTTTCGGTGACGACTTCGGTGCATTTGGCGTCACCGTAGACCTTATACCCTACTGTGCCAGTGGCTTCGCCGGCGTTCGGGCCACTCAGCACGGCTTTGTCGGTCACAACTGTGCCTTCCACTACTTTGATATTTTCTCCCGATTCATCTTTACTCATTAGAGTGGTTTTGAGAGACGTACCTTCCATTACGATTTGGACCTCGTTTCCACAATCGCTCGTCACCGCCGCGTGTTTGCTATCGCCTGAATAACTCACCAGCCAGTAATAGGTGCCGTACGGCAGTTCCACCGATTCCGATTTCGGCACACTTCCTTCTTCAACTTCGACTTCGCCCGCTGAGAGTTCGAATTTTTCACAACTTTCGTCGGTGTAGACGTCATATGAAACTGTCCCGCTGGCTGTCGCTGCATTTTCAATATCAAGTGTCGCCTGATCTGCTACCGGCGTTTCTGCCTGCACTTCGATGCTTGAACCCGATTGGCCTTCCCCTTCCAATTCCGTCGTCAAAGACGCTAACAAGACTTTCTCCACCTCTACGCTGCAAGCGCTGGTAGAACCTTGGTTTAAGGCATCCCCGTAGTAGGTAGCCTGCCAGTAGTACGTTCCCGGAGGGAGCGTCGCCATACCCGACGGTGGAACAACTCCTTTTTCTTCCAATTCTACTGAACTAGTGCTGGTGAAAAGTTCAGTACATTTAGCATCTTTGTAGATATCGTAAGCAATCAGTCCTGTGGCATTTTCGGCATATTTCCCAGAAAGGCTTGCTGTGTCATACACGAAAGATTTTGGCAAAACTGTGAGTTCTGTGTCGGGTTCGATTTCTTCAGCTGATTCCGTCCAGCCGGCCAACGTCGTCGTGACCGAAGTTGGCTCGGCCACGGACATCTGCTCGTCTCCGCAGATGCTTATGGCTTCTTCATGCGTGCCGTCTCCTAAGTATCGGGCCTGCCAGTAGTAGGTGGTACCTGCTATCAGGGTCACCGCTTCGGAAGGCGGCACTTCGCCTTTTGTGACTTCGACTTCACCAGCTTTGGTTGCGAGTTCTTCGCACTCTTCGTCTTCGTAGACGGCATAATCCACAGTCCCTGTAGCCGTAGAGGCAGTTGAGCCAGCAAGCGTTGCCGTATCGGTTACGGGGGTTTCTTCATCCACTTCGATATCGTTCCCCGAGAGTTCTCCTGCCGACAGGGAGGTGGTGAGAGAGAGGGTCGATTCTTCAACTGTGTCGACCTCGCTGCCGCATTCTCCTTCAACCCTTTCGTGCAGGTAATCTCCGCCGTAGACTGCCTGCCAGTAGTAGACACCGGCTTTGAGGGCCACACCGGGTGAAGGGGGAACTCCTCCTTCTTCGATGGTTACTTCACCCGCAGTAGCTTCGGGTTCTTCGCATTCTTCATCGGCGTATACTAGGTACCGAACGTCGCCTGTGATTCCGGAGGCTTTGATACCGCTGAGAGTAGCCTGGTCTCGAACTTTGAAACCTTCGTTAACGGTGATTTTCGCCCCTTTTTTGCCATCTCCTGAAAGAGTCGTGGAGATCGACGTTTTGGCCCGCACGATCTCTCGCTCATCGCCACAGGTGGAGGCCGATTCTTCGTGCAGGGTGTCGCCGCCGTATTCTGCCTGCCAGTAGTACATCG
>DASSMU010000100.1:0-12402 GCA_035701465.1 Solirubrobacterales bacterium | reverse complement strand
GAGAACGTGGCTCGCGCGGGTGGCGCTGGGGGAGGGGGGTCGAGGACAGCCCGTGGACTGCCCGCAGTGCCCCCCTCCCCCTGTGACAGGACCCGCGCGCCGAAACCATCACGGCCGCCTCGGAAACTGGCCGAAATCAGGCGGCCGTTTCTGCTTGAAGGCCTCGCGCCCCTCCCGCGCCTCCTCACTGCCATAGAAGAGCAGGTTGGTGTCGTGAGCCAGCTGCTGGATCCCGGCGTAGCCGTCCTCGTGGGCGTTGAAGCTGGCCTTGACCAGGCGCAGAGCGAAGGGGGAGAGGGCGAGCATCTCGCGGCACCAGGCGACCGTCTCCCGCTCCAGTTCGTCGAGCGGGACGACCGTGTTGACCAGGCCCATCCCGAGGGCCTCCTCGGCGTCGTAGAGGCGGCAGAGCAGCCAGAGCTCCTTCGCCCGCTTGGTCCCGACCAGGTCGCGCAGCAGGGAAGCGCCAAAGCCGCCGTCCCACGAGCCGACCCGGGGACCGGTCTGACCGAAACGGGCGTTGTCGGCGGCGATCGTCAGGTCGCAGCAGACATGCAGCACGTGGCCGCCGCCGACCGCGTAGCCGGCAACCATCGCCACCACCGGCTTCGGCAGCCGCCGCATCTGCACCTGCAGGTCGGTGACGTGGAAGCGCCCGAGCGCCGCGCCCTCAGCGAGGTAGCCGGTATCGCCCCGGACCTGCTGGTCGCCCCCCGAGCAGAACGCCTTCTGTCCCTCGCCGGTGAGGACGATCACCCCGACCTCGGCGTCCTCGCGCGCCAACTCGAGCGCGGCGGAGATCTCGACCAGCGTCTGCGGCCGGAAGGCGTTGTGGACCTCGGGCCGGTCGATCGTGATCTTGGCGATCCCGTCCGCCTTCTCGTAGCGGATGTCGTCGTACTCGCCGGTGCTCTGCCAGACGATCGGCGCGTAGAGGTCTTGCTCGGGCGGGGCTTCCTTGTGGCGTTGGGGCATGATGGGCACGATATCCCGCCGATGAAACTCGACGACTGGCTGGCCCAGAGATCGCAGAGCTGTCCCGACCGCACCGCCCTCGTCGCGGACGGCTCCGAGGTGACCTACGCCGAGCTCGAGGCCGAGGCGACCTGGGTCGCGCGGCGCCTCGCCGCCCACGGGGTCCGCCGCGGCTCGATCGCGGCGATGACGATGCACCCCCGCCGCGAGCAGGTTGTGCTGGTGCACGCGCTGATGAAGACCGGCGCGGTGCTGCTGCCGCTCAGCCCGCGGCTCTCGGCCGAGGAGCGCGCGGACGTGATCGCGGTCGAGGAACCGGCGGTGGACCTCGACGACGCCGGCGAGCTGACCCAGACCGAGGCCGACCTGCCGCTGCTCGGCGAGCACGACATGGACGATCTCGCCTGCAAGGTGATGACGAGTGGCAGCACCGACACCCCCGACCGGGTCGGCCTTACCTACGGCAACTTCCTCTGGAGCAGCGTCGCCTCCGCCTTCAACATCGGCGTCGCCCCCGAGGATCGCTGGCTCTGCTGCCTGCCGCTCAGCCACATCTCGGGGCTGGGGATTGCGATGCGCTCGGTGATCTACGGGACCGCGGCGGTGATCCACGACGGCTTCGACGCCGACCGCGTCGGCGCGGCCCTCGAGCGCGACCGGATCACCGTCGTCTCCTTGGTGACGACGATGCTGGCCCGTCTGCTCGACACCGGTGCCGACCTCTCCGGTCCGCGCGCGATCCTGGTCGGCGGCGGCCCGGTTCCCGAGACCACGCTGGAGGAGGCGATCGGCCGCGGCGCCACAGTGGTCCAGACCTACGGTCTTACCGAGGCCTGCTCGCAGGTGACCACGCTCGCCCCGGCCGAGGCGAAACGCAAGCTCGGCTCGGCCGGCAGGCCTCTGTTGACCACGCACCTGCGAATCCAGGACGGCGAGATCCTCGTCCAAGGTCCGACCGTCGCGCCCGGGCGCGCCGACGCCGATGGCTGGCTGCACACCGGCGACCTCGGCCGGATCGACGAGGAAGGTTTCCTCTACGTCGAAGACAGGCTCGACGACCTGATCGTCAGCGGCGGCGAGAACGTGGTGCCGGCGGAAGTCGAGAACGTGCTGCTGCGCCACCCGCAGGTCGCCGACGCGGCGGTGGTCGGGCGCGAGGACCCGGAGTGGCAGCAGGCGGTGACGGCGATCGTCGTGCTCGCCGACGGCGCCGAGACTACGCCCGACGAACTGCGCCGCCACTGCGCCGAATCGCTGGCCGGGTTCAAGGTGCCAAAGCGGATCGAGCTGGCGGCGGCGCTGCCGCGCACGCCCTCCGGCAAGCTGATGCGGCGCGCCCTGCGCTGAAGTCGGCTAGCCTGCCGCCCATGCCCAAGGACAATCATCAAGACATTTTCTACGACTCAGACGCCGACCTCTCCCTGCTTGACGGCAAGACCGTCGCCATCCTCGGCTACGGCTCGCAGGGCCATGCCCACGCGCTCAACCTGAAGGACTCCGGAGTCGACGTCGTCGTCGGCCTGCGCCCGGACTCCTCCAGCCGCGCCAAGGCCGAAGCGGCCGGCCTCGAGGTGCTCGACATCGCCGAAGCCGCCAGCCGCGGCGACGCGGTGATGATCCTGCTGCCCGACGAGAAGCAGGCGGAGGTCTGGGAGTCCGAGATCGTCGACGGCATCGCGCCCGGCAACCTCCTGCTCTTCGCCCACGGCTTCTCTATCCACTTTGAGCAGATCGCCCCGCCCCCCGGCGTCGACGTCGGCATGGTCGCGCCCAAGGGCCCCGGACACCTGGTCCGCCGCCAGTACGAGGAAGGCAATGGCGTTCCCTGTTTGATGGCGGTCCACCAGGACGCCACCGGCAACGCCCACGACCTCGTCCTCGCCTATGCCTCCGGGATCGGCGGCGGCCGCGCCGCGGTGATCGAGACGACCTTCAAGGACGAGTGCGAGACCGACCTCTTCGGCGAGCAGGCGGTCCTCTGCGGCGGGGCCAGTGAGCTGGTCCGGGCCGGCTTCGAGACCCTGGTCGAGGCCGGCTACGACCCCCGCCTCGCCTACTTCGAGTGCCTGCACGAGCTGAAGCTGATCGCCGACCTGATGTACGAGAAGGGGATCCAGGGGATGCGCTACTCGATCTCCAACACGGCCGAGTACGGCGACATGACCCGCGGCAAACGCGTCATCGGCGAGGAGTCCCGCGCGGCGATGAAGGAGATCCTCGGCGAGATCCAGTCGGGCGAGTTCGCCCGCGAGTGGATAGCCGAGAACCGGGCCGGCGGCGAGAACCTCTCTCGCATGCGCGAGGAGGGCAAGTCCCACCAGGTCGAGAAGGTCGGCAAGGACCTGCGCGACATGATGCCCTGGGTCGACCAGGAGTTCTGAGGGTTGTCCGGGCGGGTGGCGGTGCCCCTCCCCGGGAATTGACGTCGCCCGCGCCTATGGCGCGGAGCGCCGAGATGAGGTGCGCGGGCTACGCCCGCGCAGACATCGGATTGCATTTCCGCCGCTTCGCGACATTCCCGGGGAGGGCCACCGCCACCCGCCTGCACGCTCCCTGATTCCGCTTGAGCCGAGGAGAGCTTCAGGTACGAGGCGCTCCGAGACACCCCCTGCCCTTGAGCTTGCCCGGCGTTAGCGCTGGGTGGTTCGTGTTCTCACCTTGGCTGAGAGCTTGGGTGTTTCGGGTACTGGCCCCAGGTCCGCTGACGTGTCGACAGAGGAGCCCGGTCGTCCTCCAGTCGATTGTGGCCGAAGGCCGCGACATGCAATCTGTCCTGGGGCGCGGCCGTAGGCCGCGCACTTCATCTCGGCGCTCCGCGCCATAGGCGCGGGCGATGTCAATTCGACTGGAGGACGACCGGGCTCCTCACCCGTGCTGGATTTCAGGCGGCCCCGGGAGGCCCGTCGGCGCCGAACCTCGTCTCGCCCTCGGGCAGTTTGCCGTCGCGGCCGACGTAGCCGTCCTTGCCGCCGACGATCAGGTAGACGGCGTCTTCGGAGTCGCTGAGGTTGTGCAGCTTGCGCACGGTCGAGGCGTCTACCCAAGCCAGTCCGCCGGGCTTTAGCTCGTGTTTGGTGCCGTCGCCGAACTCGATCGCGACGTGGCCGCTGTGCAGGAAGTAGAGCTCCTCCTGCTCGTCGTGGTAGTGGCCCCCGGTCGAGTAGGAGGGCGGCAGCACGATCGCGTTGACGCCGAACGCGGTTACGCCCAGCCCCTTACGGATCTTGCGGAAGCCCGGCCCCTCGCCGAGGTCGCCGAGATTCGCGACTGCGTAGCCGTCGCCTTTCGTCACCTGCTCTGTCGTCTCGCTCATGACCGGGGAGCTTATGCCGCGGGCCTGCCCGAGGTCCACCCGCGACTGTCATTAACCTAGGCCGCCGCGCCGCAAGGTGCCCACCTTGCACCGGACACCCTCCAATGACCTCAGCCACAGGCACAGCCCAGATCCCCGCCGACCTCAAGCCCGCCGACGGCCGTTTCGGCTGCGGGCCCTCGAAGGTGCGGCCGGAGGCGCTGGAGAGGCTGGCCGGGCAGTCGGCGCTGATGGGCACCTCGCACCGGCAGAAGCCGGTCCGCGACCTGGTCGCGCGCGTCCGCGGCGGCCTCACAGAGTTGTTCGACCTGCCCGACGGCTACGAGATCGCCCTCGGCAACGGTGGCACGACGGCCTTCTGGGACGCTGCTGCGGCCTGGCTGGTGCGGGAGAAGGCCCTGCACCTGACCTATGGCGAGTTCTCGCAGAAGTTCGCCAAGGTGACCGCCGACGCGCCGTTCCTCGCCGACCCGATCGTGGTCGAGGCCGACCCGGGCGACGCCCCGGTGCCGGTCTCGGATCCCAGTGCTGACGTAATCGCCTGGGCCCACAACGAGACCTCGACCGGCGTGATGGTCCCTGTCGTGCGCCCAGACGGGGCCGGTGACGCGCTGGTCCTCGTCGATGCCACCTCTGGCGCGGGTGGCTTGCGGCTCGACCCGAGCCAGGCCGACGTCTACTACTTCGCCCCGCAGAAGGCATTCGGCACCGACGGCGGGCTCTGGTTGGCGGCGCTCAGCCCGGCGGCGATCGCGCGGATCGGGGAGCTCGACGGCGCCCCCGGCCGCTGGCAGCCCGCCTTCCTCTCGCTGCAGACGGCGCTGGAGAACTCGCGCAAGGAGCAGACCTACAACACGCCGGCGCTGGCGACCCTGCTGCTGCTCGCCGATCAAATCGAGTGGATGCTTGCCGGCGGCGGCCTTGATTGGTGCGTGCAGCGCACCTCGGCGTCCTCGGGTCATCTCTACGGCTGGGCCGAGGGCAGCGATTTCGCCAGCCCCTTCGTTGCCGACCCCGCCAAACGCTCGCTGGTCGTCGGCACGATCGACTTCGACGACTCGGTCGACGCCGCCGCGATCGCCGCGACGCTGCGCGCCAACGGCATCGTCGACGTCGAGCCCTACCGCAAGCTCGGCCGCAACCAGCTGCGGATCGGGATGTTCCCGGCGGTCGAGCCAGCCGACGTGGAGGCGCTGACCGCCTGCATCGACTGGGTGGTCGGGAACGTGGGGGAGGCCCGGCCGTGAAGGTCCTGGTCAAGGAGAAGATCGCCGACTCCGGCGTCGACCTGCTGAAGCAGAACTTCGAGGTCGACCTCGGCCTGGAGATGTCCGACGAGGAGCTGGCCGAGGCGATCGGCGCCTACGACGCGATCCTGATCCGCTCGGCGACCAAGCTGACCCCCGAGCTGATCGAGCGCGCCGACAACCTCAAGGTGATCGGCCGCGCCGGCACCGGCGTCGACAACGTCGACATCCCGGCTGCGACGCGCCGCGGCATCGTCGTCGCCAATGCGCCCGAATCGAACTCGGTCGCCGCCGCCGAGCACACCCTGGCCCTCGCGCTCGCCCTCTTCCGCAACGTCCCGCAGGCGCACGGCGCCCTCGTTGACGGCCGCTGGGACCGGGCCAAGTACAAGGGCGCCGAGCTCTACGGCAAGACGATCGGCATCGTCGGCTTCGGCCGCATCGGCCAGCTAGTCGCCAAGCGCGCCCAGGCCTTCGAGATGGATGTGATCGCCTTCGACAAGTTCGTCTCCGCCGAGCGCTTCAAGGAGCTGGGCGTGCACGGCGTCTCGCAGCTCGGGGAGCTGTTCGAGCGCGCCGACGTGGTCACCGTGCACGTGCCGAAGACGCCGGAGACGATCGGCCTGATCGACGCCACCGCGATCGCCTCGATGAAGGACGGCGTTCGCATCGTCAACTGCGCGCGCGGCGAGCTGGTCGACCTCGACGCCCTCCTCGCCGGGCTCGAGTCGGGCAAGGTGGGCGGCGCGGCGCTCGACGTCTTCCCGGCCGAGCCCTTCACCGAGCACCCGATCTTCGCCCGCGCCGACGTCGTCGTCACGCCCCACCTCGGCGCCTCGACCGCCGAGGCCCAGGACCGCGCCGGCCTCGTCACCGCTGAGCAGGTGACCGCCGCCCTGACCGGCGGCGTCGTCACCAACGCGGTCAACATCGCCGCCGTGCGCCCCGAGGAGATGGAGGCGCTGGCGCCCTTCGTGCCGCTTTGCGAAAAGCTCGGCCGCCTCGCCGAGGGCCTCGCCCAGGGCTCGATCGACAGCGTCACCGCTGAGTTCCGCGGTCGCATCGCCTCCCACGACACGCGCCTGCTCGGGATCGCCGTCCTCGTCGGCATCCTCTCCGGCCACACCGAGGAGCCGGTCAACCTGGTCAACGCCCCGCAGATGGCCGAGGAGCGCGGCTTCGAGCTGATCGAGACCAACGACTCGAGCTCCGAGGACTTCACCGAGCTGGTCACGGTGCGGCTGCAGGCCGGCGGCGAGGACGTCGAGGTCGCCGGGACCGGAGTCGGCCCGCGAAACGAGCCCTACCTGGTCTCGGCCTGGGGCGAGAGCTTCTACCTGCCCTTCGCCGAGCACCTGGCGGTCTTCCGCTACGCCGACCGGCCGGGGATGATCGGCAAGGTCGGGACGATCTTCGGCGAGGAGGGCGTCAACATCGTCTCCGCCGCCGTCGGCGCCGAGCCCGGGGGAGACCGCGCGGTGATGGCCCTGACCACCGACGCTCCCGTCCACGACGAGACGATCGCCAAGATCCTCGAGGTCGACGGGTTCTCCGTCGGCCGCTCAGTCGACCTCTAAGCAGCCGGTACTGGCTGCTCGGCCGTCACGTCATCCACCGCCATATTCGACTTGTGAGCATCGACGCTCACGGATATACTTCACTGCGATCAATACGAGTTCCAGCATTGCGGAAAGGCCCGGAATTCCGGGCCTTTTCTGTGCTGGGATGACCTGGTGCGTTACGTATGCGGGCTCTTCGACGGGCGAGGCCGAAGCCCCGCCCGTCAGCTCTGCCCTACGCCTCCCGAAGGAGCAGCAGGAGCAAGAGCATGATCAATACGACTTCCACCATTGCCACCTCCTTTCTCCAGGTCGGTCGTTAGACGCTGAACCTGGAGGGGGGAGCAAATGGGCTGATTGATCGCCGTGGACAATACGTCAGGATGCAGCGGAAAAGTTTCGGCGGGCTGGCGGGCTGTCCCTCGCCGCGTTCGCAAGTACGCTTCAAACAATGAAGGCGCTGGTGCAGACAGCCAACGGTGGGTTCGACGTGCTCAAGGTCCTCGACCGTCCCGATCCTCCGGTTGGCCCTGGAGAGCTCCGGATCGCCGTGAAAGCCGCCGGCATCAACTTCGCCGACACGATGGCGCGCCTCGGCCTCTATCCCGATGCGCCGAAACCGCCGTGCGTGATGGGCTACGAGGTGGCCGGCACGGTCGAGTCTGTCGGTGAGGGGGTCACCGAATTCTCGGTCGGCGACCGGGTCGGTGTCGGAACCCGTTTCGGCGGCCAGGCCGAGCTCGTCACCGTTCCCGAGGCGCAGGCGCTGCCGCTGCCCGAGCGGCTCAGCTTCGAGCAGGGCGCCGCCTTCCCGGTCAACTACGGCACCGCCTACGCCGCGCTGGTCCTGATGGGCAGCCTGCGCGAGGGCAACCGGGTCTTGATCCACGCGGCGGCCGGGGGCGTCGGGATCGCCGCGACCCAGATCGCCCGCAACGCCGGCGCGGAGATCTTCGGCACCGCCTCGCCGTCCAAGCACGACGCGATTCGCGCTCAGGGCGTGACGCATCCGATCGACTACCGAAACCAGGACTTCGAGGCCGAGACGATGCGCCTCACCGGCGGCGAGGGCGTCGACCTGATCATCGACGCGCTCGGCCCGACTTCGTTCCGTAAGGACTACCGGTTGCTGCGCCCCGGTGGCCGCCTGGTCATGTACGGGCTCTCCGAGGCTACGAGCGAAGGCGGTCGCGACATCCCGGCGATGCTGAAGAGCCTCGCCAAGATGCCGCTGGCGACGATTCCCTGGTGGAAGAGCCTGGCGCTGATGAACGAGAACAAGGGCATCTTCGGCCTCAACATGCTCAAGTGGTGGGATCGGGAGGGCAGCCTCGACCGGGTCACCGAGCCGCTGATGGCCGACCTCGAGGCCGGCCGCCTGGAGCCGGTGGTCGCCGCGGCATTTCCCTTCGAGCGGGCGGGAGAGGCGCACCAATTCATCGCCGAGCGCCGCAACGTCGGCAAGGTAGTGCTGTTGCCAGAGTAGGCGTCTGCCACTCGGCGGAGGCATTTTGCGATGAAGAGGGCGATCACGATCTCGCTGGCGATCCTGGCGGCCCAGGCCGCGACGGTCGCGCACGGCGAAACCTCCCCCTCCACGACGACTTCCACCGCAACCACGTACACCGTGGTCCTGGCCGGCGGCTCCGAACAGAGCACGATTCGGATCTGGCTCACGCCGGACGGGCGCACTTACGTGATCGACTCGGCGGCTCCCCTGGAAGTGGGAGGGACGGTTTGCGAAAACTCCCCCGGCAATGCCAACGAGCTCGTCTGCAAAGCGCCCATGGTGGCCGGCTTCGAGTTCAACGCCGGGAGTGGCGACGACACCGTGACGGTGTCGAAGGCGATCGAGATCCCGGTGACCATGCGGGGCGGGGCGGGGCAGGACCTTCTCGTCGGCGGCAGCGGCCCGGACAAGCTGATCGGCGGTCCCGGCAACGACCACCTTGCCGGCCGCGGCGGCGACGACCTGATCTATGGCGGTCCCGGCAACGACGTGATCGTTGGCGGTCCCGGCAACGACGTGCTCCGCGGCGGCCCCGGCCAGAACTCGGTCAACGGCGGCCCCGGCGAAAACGACGTCCGCCAGAGCCTGCGCGCCCTAATCTAGGCCGCGGCGCCTTCGTCCGCGCGTCGTCGCAGCAGGCGGCCGCCGACGAAGAAGAGCGCGACGAGGAAGCCGACCAGCGAGAGAGCGGCATCGAGCCGGAAGGCCGCCTGGATGCCGTCGACGAATGAGCCCTGCGCCGAGAAGACCATCGTGGTCAGGCCGAGGCCGATCGAGCCGCCGGCGATCTGGAACATGTAGACGATGCCGCCGGCGAGGCTGGTCTGCGACTCGTCGACCGAGGTGACACCGGCCGTGGTGGCCGTCGGGTAGAAGCTGCCGATCCCGACCCCCAGCACGACCATCCCCGCGATCAGCGAGTCGTAGTGCGAGCGTTCGCCCACCAGCGAGAAGACGAAGGGGGCGATCGCGATGCAGAGGGCGCCGACCGAGGCGAGCAGCTTGGCGCCGAGCTTCTCGTAGAGCGGCCCGGCGACGAAGGAGACGCAGGCGAAGGTGGCGAGGAACGGCAACATGCCCAGTCCCGCTTCCAGTGGCGAGTAGCCGAGCTGGTGCTGCATGAACTGAGGCAGGTAGAGCAGCGCCGCGAAGAAGGTCGCCGACATCAGCAGGATCGCCAGGCAGGAGGCGCGGAAGCTCTCGTTGGCCATCACCGCCCGCGGCACCAGGGCGCTGAGTCCTGCCCGGCGCTCGATCGGGACGAAGGCAATGAGCAGGACGGCGGAGAGGACCAGCAGACCGATCACCCGCGGGTCGCCGAAGCCCCAGTCGTCGACCTGATCCAGGGCCACGAGCAGGGAGACGAGGCCCACCGAGAGGGCGGCGATGCCGGGGTAGTCGATTCGCTGCTCGCCCGCGTCGGGCTCCTCGACTTTGACCAGGCGGTAGGTGACGAAGACGGCAAAGGCCGAAACCGGAACGTTGAGGAAGAAGATCCAGCGCCAGCTGAGCGCGTCGGTGAGCACTCCGCCGATCAGCGGTCCGATCGCGTTGCCGAGCCCGGCTGCGCCGATGATGATGCCGCCCGCAAGGCCCGCCCTGTCTTCCGGCAGCAAGGCATATGTCATGCCGAGGATCGCCGGCCACATCAGCGCCCCGCCGATGCCCATCAGGGTTCTCGTCGCGATCAGCCAGGTCTCGGTCTGGGCCGCTCCCCCCAGTGCCGACATCGAGGCGAAGATCGCGGTGCCGAGGAAGAAGGCGTTCCGGCGCCCGAACATGTCGGCCAATCTCCCGCCGGTGACGATCATCACGCCGAAGGTCAACGCGTAGGCGTTGATCACCCACTGAATCGTGTTGATGTTCGTGTGGAAGTCCCTCTGCACGGTGGGGAGGGCGACGTTGATCGCGGAGAAGTCGTTGGCGATCACGACCACCGCGATGCCCATCGCGAAGAGGGCGAACCAGGTGGAGCGGGGGATGGCGCTTGACGTGGTTTCGCTTGCGATGCGCGCAGCCTACGCTAAGCTCAAGCGACCGAATGACGTACCGGCCCCACCGCCTCGCGCTTCTCCTTCTCCTCCCCCTTCGGGGGGAATAGCGCTGGGCGGCGCGATAGCCGCGAGAGACAAGGTCATTCGAACGAAGCAGAGAAGGAGGAGCAACAGTGTCACCGTCAGAAGACGCAAACCGCGTCCACATCTTCGACACCACGCTGCGCGACGGGGAGCAGTCGCCCGGCATCTCGCTGAACACGGCTGAGAAGGTCGAGATAGCCCAGCAGCTGGCCCGCCTGGGCGTCGACGTGATCGAGGCCGGCTTCCCGATCACCTCACCCGGCGATTTCGAGGCGGTCGAGGCGATCGCCCGTCAGGTCGAGGGCCCCGTCATCTGCGGCCTGGCCCGCACCCACAAGGCCGACATCGACGCCGCCTGGGGGGCGATCAAAGACTCGCAGCGCCCCCGCATCCACACCTTCATATCCACCTCCGACATCCACATCGAGTACCAGCTGCAGACCGATCGCGAGGACGTCAAGGGACAGGCCCGCGCCGCGGTCACCCTGGCCAAGTCCTACTGCGAGGACGTCGAGTTCTCGCCGATGGACGCGACCCGCGCCGACGTCGAGTTCACCGCCGAAGTCTGCGCGATCGCGGTCGAGGAGGGAGCGACCGTCGTCAACATCCCCGATACGGTCGGCTACACCACGCCCGAGGAGTACGTGGAGTACTTCCGGCGCCTCTACGAGCTGGTGCCGGCGCTGCGCGAGGTCGAGATGTCGGTGCACTGCCATGACGACCTGGGCCTGGCCGTCGCCAATTCCTATGCGGGCCTGCTGGCCGGTGCACGCCAAGTCGAGTGCGCGGTCAACGGGATCGGCGAGCGGGCCGGCAACTGCTCGCTGGAGGAGATCGTGATGCTGGTCCGCACCCGCGAGGACGCGCACGGGCTGCACACCGGCGCCAACACCCGCGAGCTGGCCCGCACCAGCCGCATGGTCTCGCGCCTGACCGGCTACGCGATCCAGCCCAACAAGGCGATCGTCGGCCGCAACGCCTTCGCGCATGAGTCTGGGATCCACCAGGACGGCGTGCTGAAGGAGCGCACCACCTACGAGATCATGGACGCGACCGAAGTCGGCCTGGAGTCGAACTCGATCGTGCTGGGCAAGCACTCCGGCCGTCACGCCCTGCGCGACGCACTGGACCAGCTGGGTTTCAAGGTCGAGGGCAACGCCCTCAACGCCGCCTTCAAGCGCTTCAAGGAGGTCGCCGACCGCAAGAAGCAGGTGACCGCGCTGGACCTGGAGGCGATCGTCTCCGACGAGATGCGCGAGAAGGACGACGCCCACGAGCTGGCCTGGTTCGAGGTCGAGGCCGGCTCGCGGCGTGAGCCGTTGGCCCGCGTCGCGGTGAAGATGCCCTCCGGCGAGGAGTCGGTCGGTGAGTCGGGCGGCGACGGCCCCGTCGACGCGATCTTCCACGCGATCCAGAAGGCGGCCGGAACCGAGTGCGACCTGCGCCAGTACACGGTCGAGGCCGTGACCGGGGGAGAGGACGCCCTCGGCCAGGTGACGGTGATGCTGCGCGCGGCAGGCCGCCTGGCCACCGGCCAGGGCGTGGCAACGGACATCCTCGAGGCCTCGGCCCGAGCCTACGTCCGCGCCCTGTCCAACGCCCTAGAGGGCGCCGCGATCCGCGAGGCCGAGGCCGCCACGGCCGAGGCCGCGGTAGAACGCACTCCCGGTCCCTGACGTCGAGCAAGGAATTGCGGCTAGGAACCTAAGTGCTCCGGACA
>DASSMU010000099.1:0-3420 GCA_035701465.1 Solirubrobacterales bacterium | reverse complement strand
CGCTGATCCGATCGGCTCGAGGTGGCGTAGGTCCATGCATGCCAAACATTGGACCTATGGAAATCCTCGTCGTCCTCATCATCGCCCTGGTGGTCTTCGGACCGAAGCGCCTTCCAGAGCTCGGCCAGTCGGTCGGCAAGGGCATCCGCGAGTTCCGCGGATCGCTCACCGGCGATGACAAGGACAAGGACGAGGATCAAGAGAAGGCCGCGGCCGTCGAGCCGCGTCGCATCGAGCAGCCGTCCGAGCACGCCTGAGCCATGGCGATTCGGAGTTCGGTTGCGCATGACGACCAGCTCACCCTGGTCGAGCATCTCGACGAGCTGCGTCACAGGCTGATCGTCTGTGGCGTGGCCTTCGGGGTGGCCCTGGCACTCTGCTTCTGGCAGAACCACCTCCTGCTCGAACTGGCGAACGGGCCGCTGCCCTCCGACCATGACAAGCTGATCACATTCGGGATCAGCGAGCCGTTCACGACGACTCTGACCGTCTCGGCCTACGGCGCAGCCGTTCTCTCGCTGCCGATCATCCTCTACCAGCTATATGCCTACCTGCTGCCCGCCTTCAGCAAGCAGCAGCAGCGGGCGATTCTTCCCCTGCTTCTCCTGATCCCGGCCCTCTTCATCGCCGGCATCGCCTTCGGCTACTTCGTCGTGTTGCCCGCCGCAACCAAGTTCCTGCTCAACTTCAACGACGCCCAGTTCAACATCCAGGTCCGCGCCAAGGACTACTACAGCTTCTTCGCTCAGACGCTGATTGCCTGTGGAGTTGTCTTCCAGGTCCCGGTCGGGATCCTTGCCGTGACCCGGCTCGGCATTGTCAAGGTGCGCCAGCTAACCGAAAACCGCCGCTACGCCTATCTCGCCTGCGCCGTTATCGCGGCGGCCCTGCCGGGCGTTGACCCTGTCTCGATGCTGCTCGAGACTGTGCCCCTGATCGTGCTCTATGAGTTGAGCATCGTCCTCGCCCGGGTATTCGGCGAGCCGAATGCGGCGCCGCTCAGCGAGCCAGTGACAGAGAAGCCCTGATAGCCGGTCCTATGCTGTGGCACTTAGCGATGAGTGGCCCCACGGCCATGGGAGTTCCACGGCAACGCCTCTGACGCCAACGAGTGGACGGGGAACCTGAACCGTCGAACCTCCCCGGCCTCGCGGATGTGCTGCCGTGAAGCGCCCTCGCATGGAAAGGCGGACTTTTCGGAGATACTGGGGGACCGTCCTACCTGACAGAAAGATCCCGATGAGTCGAGCTGACCGAGCCAACCGCGTCGTCACCATCGTCGTGGCCTGCCTGGCGACCGCGATGCTGATGCTCGACATCAGCGTCATCAACACCGCCCTGTCTTCGATCGCCCACGGTCTCGACACGGGCCTCAGCGGGCTTCAGTGGGTGGTCGACGCGTACACCATCCCGCTCGCGGCGACCGTTCTGACGGCCGGGGCAATCGCCGACCGGATTGGCCGTCGGAGGCTCTTCCTCCTCGGTCTTGTGATCTTCACGTCGAGCTCGGCTCTGTGCGGAGCTGCCGGTGGGATCGAGTTGCTGGTGAGCGCGCGAGCGGTCCAGGGACTTGGGGCGTCGATGATGTTCGCAACGGCGCTGGCGCTGATCTCCCAGGTCACGCCCGACCGCGAGGATCGGGTGAAGGCGCTGGCCGCCTACGGCGCCGCGATCGGCGCTTCGTTCGCGCTCGGGCCCTTCATCGGTGGGATCCTCACCGACGTGTTCGGCTGGCGAGCGATCTTCCTGGTCAACGTGCCGATCGGCGCGGCCGTCTTGTGGATCACCTACCGCTGGGTCGCCGAGGGCCGCGACCCAACGCCCCGGCGGATCGACCTGCCCGGACAGGTCACCCTGATCGGCGGGCTGTTCCTGCTGGTGCTGGCGCTGCTGCGCGGCAACGAGAGCGGTTGGGGCAGCACGGGTATCGTCGCGGCGCTCCTCGGGGCGGCGGCGCTGCTGATCGCCTTCGTGATCGTCGAGGAGCGCTCGCGCGAGCCGATGCTGCCGCTTCGTCTCATGGGCCAGCGCCGGTTTGCCGGGGCACAGGTGGCCGTGTTCGCGATCGCCGCATCGTTCTTTGCCGTGTTTCTCTACCTCACCCTCTACCTGCAGACCGTCCTTGGCATGTCGCCCATACAGACCGGGCTGGTCTACCTTCCGGGCACCTTCCTGGTTTTCGTCGTCTCGGGGATGACGGCGCAGCTTGGAGCGAACTACTCGCCTGCCAAGATCGCCAGCGCAGGGCTGGCCCTCGTCGGCGTCGGGCTCGCCGGGATGCTGATCGCCGGGGTGGGCTCTTCGTGGACGGCACTCCTGCCGGGGCTCCTGGTGACGAGCCTCGGCACGGGTCTCTTCAACCCGACGGGAAGCGCGCTCGCCCTGAACGCATTGCCCGATGAGCAGAGCGGACTCGCAGCGGGCGCCAACGACACGTTCCGCCAGGCCGGCGTGGCGGTGGGAATCGCGGCGCTGGGAACGCTGGTGCCGGCGGGCGCCGCGCTTGGTGGAGATCCCCAGTCATACGTCGACGGGCTGCACCATGCGCTGATCGCGAGCGCCGTGCTGGCGCTTGCCGGGGCGGCCGCGACGGCGTGGCTGCTGATCCCGGCGAGTTCGCCCGCTGAGGCCGAGGGGCTGACGGAGGCCGCGTGAGGCACGGGCCCCTTACGAGGTAAAGCGGAATCGCTCGGCTAGCAGAAGACCAGCTGAGCGGTATTCGATGTCCTAGTCCGGCATCTTCCTGTTCTCAGTCCGGAAACCGGGGTTCGAATCCCCGTAGCGGTACCAAGCTTTCGACGTTCAAACTCCCGACCTTCGCCAGAGGTCGGGAGTTTTGGCTTTAGGGCTGGGGGCGTAGACGGTCTCGTCCCAGCCCTCGGCAAGGTGCCGGAGCCGTTCAAAGCGCCGCGGTGCCTCAGTAGATAGGAACCACTTTGCCTGAACGCTTGTTTCGTTCTCTGCAGGGCTGGATTCTGGCGCGGTGTGGCGCTGCAGGGGTGGCCGCGCCGCAATGCTGCTGGAGGCGCCGCAGGACATCGAGGGGCCGGAGTTCGTAGGGGAATTCGGGCCCGGCCCCTCGGTGTCCCGCTGCTCCTCCCGGCGAGCGGTGAGTTGGAAGGTCAGGAGCGCTTCAATGACGAAGGTCGTGCGCGGGGGCCTCCTTCTCTCTCTCTCTCTCTCTCTCTCTCGTCGATGTGGGTCGCCGACAGATAGGCTGGGACGGCCTCATGATCCTCGCTGCCGACTACCCGTTCCTCGAAGTCATGTGGACGATGGTGATCTTCTTCGCCTTCGTCATCTGGCTGTGGATCCTGTTCACCGTGCTGGCCGATATCTTCCGCCGCCACGATGCGTCCGGGGGGGTCAAGGTCCTGTGGATCATCTTCGTGGTGGTTCTGCCCTACCTCGGCGTCTTCG
>DASSMU010000098.1:0-14191 GCA_035701465.1 Solirubrobacterales bacterium | reverse complement strand
GGAGCGGTTCATGCCGAAGGATCTGCTGGCGCCGAGCCGGCATGAGGTGGCCGTGCAGGAGCCGGAGGCTGAGGTGGCGGTTAAGCATGCTGACGTGATTGCTTTTGCCAATCAGAAGGGTGGAGTGGCGAAGACGACTACTACTTTGAACTTGGCCGTCGCCTTTGCCGAGTCCGGGTATCGGGTGCTCTGCGTCGACCTCGATCCGCAGGGGAACCTGACGATGAGCCAGGGGATCGATCCGGACAAGGTCGAGAAAAGCCTCTACGACGTGCTGGTCAACGACATGCCGATCTCCGAGATCGTCCAGCACCGCGAGATCGACATCGCTGTGTCCTCGATCGACCTTGCCGGGGCCGAGATCGCGATGAGCACCAAGATCGGCCGCGAGCGTTCGCTCGAGAAGGCCCTCAAGGAGGTCTCCGGCGACTACGACTTCGTCTGCATCGACACGCCGCCCAGCCTCGGGCTGCTGACGATCAACGCGCTGACCGCGGCGAACAAGGTGATCGTCCCGGTCCAGTGCGAGTATCTCTCGATGCGCGGGCTGGTCCAGCTGCAGAACACGCTGAAGATGATTCAGGAGAACCTCAACCCGGATGTCAAGATCGAGGGCATCCTGCCGACGATGCTCGACACGCGCACGGTCCACGCCAAGGAGGCGGTGGAAATTCTCGAGGAGAACTTCGGCGAGCTCGTCTTCAAGTCCCGAATTCGCAAGGCGATCAAATTCGCCGAGGCCCCGGTGAAGGGGTCCAGCGTGCTCAAGTACGATTCCGGCAGTAGCGCCGCGAACTACTACCGCGAGCTGGCGAAGGAGGTTCTGGCACATGAGTCGGCGTAAGAAGCGGGCGAGCATGCGTGAGGGGCCTCTGTCTGATCTTTTTCGGTCCACTACTGAGGACGAGGTTTCAGAGGGGTCGACCGCGGGTCCTGTCCCGGATGATGGGGGGGCGCTGCGGGTGGGCCACGGTCCGTCCTCGACCCCCCCATCATCCGTGCCACCCGCGGGTGAGGCGCCTGAGGCACATGCCGCTGAGTCGAGTGAAGGTGGTTCTACCGAGACCCCTCCTGAGCGGCTTAAGCGGGTTTTCTCCGAGGAGCCTCGTTCTTCCCGCAGAGAGATTGAGCCGGTTGTTGAAGCTCCCCGTTATGGGCGGGAGGAGCCTGAGTATGAGCCGCCTGGTAGTGGTGAGCCGCACCAGCCGAAGATTCGGGTGGTTGGGGTTGGCGGGGGTGGTGTAAATGCGGTCAATCGGATGGTCGAGGCCCGGATTCCTGGGGTCGAGTTCATGGCCGTCAATACGGATCTTCAGTCCCTGCAGCTCTGCGTCGCCGACGTCACCGTTCACATCGGCGAAGAGCAGACGCGCGGCCTCGGCGCCGGCGCCGACCCCGAGGTGGGTCACCGCTCGGCCTTCGAGGAGCAGGACAAAATCAAGCGCCTGCTGAAGGGCTCCGACATGGTCTTCGTCGCCGCCGGGGCCGGCGGCGGTACCGGCAGCGGCGCCGCTCCGGTGATCGCCCGCCTCGCCCGCGAGGTCGGTGCGCTCACGGTCGGCATCGTCACCAAGCCGTTCAGCTTCGAGGGCAGCCGCCGCGGCAACCAGGCGAGCAAGGGAATCGAGGAACTCGCCGCCGAGGTCGACACCCTGATCGTCGTCCCCAACGACCGCCTGCTCGAGGTGCTCGACCAGCAGACCTCGATGGTCGAGGCCTTCCAGGTCGCTGATGACGTTCTGCGTCAGGGTGTGCAGGGCATATCCGACCTGGTCACGCTGCCGGCGGTGATCAACCTCGACTTCGCCGACGTGCGCACGATCATGTCCGAAGCCGGCCGGGCGCTGCTCGGGATTGGCATGGGCCACGGCAACGACCGGGCGGTGCTGGCGGCCGAAAAAGCGATCTCCTCGCCCCTGCTCGAGACCTCGATGGAGGGCGCGCGGTCGATCCTGCTCTCGATCACCGGCGGTGCCGACCTCTCCCTGGTCGAGGTCAGTGAGGCGGCGAAGCTGGTCGGCGAGGCCGCTCACCCCGACGCAAACATCATCTTCGGCGCCAACGTCGACGAGGCGCTGAACGACCAGGTCTGGGTGACCGTGGTTGCGACCCGCTTCGACGGCCGCGCCGCGCCGCCGAGCCGCGCCGCCGAGCCGACGATCAGGCGCACCAAAGACGCTCCGCGCTCGCGCCGCTCCGAGCGCCCGGGCGAGCTCGGCATCGACGTTCCAGAGTTCCTGCCCGGCTAGTCCGACTTGGGGTGATGACCGGGGTCGTCGCCGCGGGCCACCCAGCCACCGCCGAGGTGGGGGCCGAGGTACTGCGCGAGGGCGGCAACGCGGTCGACGCCGCGGTTGCCGCGGTCCTCGCGTCCTTTGCCGCGGAGAGCCCGCTGACCGGCTTCGGTGCCGGCGGCTTCATGATGATCCATCGAGGTGGGGAGACGGTCCTGCTCGACTTCTTCGTCGCCGCCCCGGGCGCCGACGGGATCGAGCGCGGGGCGGAGCTGGTCCCGGTCCCGGTCCACTTCGACGCCGACACCGTGCAGACGTTCTACGTCGGCCCGGCGTCCTGCGGCGTTCCGGGCACGGCGGCCGGCCTCGAGGAGGCGCTGCGTCGCTTCGGCTCCGTGTCGCTTGCCGAGCTTGTCAAGCCGGGGGTGAGGCTTGCCCGCGAGGGAGCGCCCGTCAACGCCGAGCAGGCCTACATCCTCGACATCCTCGAACCGATCCACGCGCGGTTGGAGGGGACACGCGAGCTCTACGCACCTGCGGGCCGGACCCTGCGCGAGGGAGAGTTGTTCCGCTTTCCCGAGCTCGCCGAGGCGCTCGAATGCTTTGGCGCCGAGGGGGCGGAGCCGTTTCGCCGGGGCGAGGTGGCGGCGGCGCTGAGCGACTACGTGGTCGCGCACGGCGGCACGCTCGGTCCCGAAGACCTCGCCGCATACGAGGCGATCGAGCGCCGCCCGATCCGGGCGGCCTTTCGCGGCACCGAGGTTCTGACCAACCCGCCACCGTCCTCGGGTGGGATCCTGATCGCCTACTGCCTCGGCCTGCTCGAGCGGCTGGGCGAGAGCAGCGGCCCCGAGCAGCTGGTCGCCGCGATGGGCGCCGCCAACGACGCCCGCGGCGAGGCCTTCGCCGAGGCGCTTTACGGCGAGGGGCTGGAGGCGAGCCTGCTCGGGCCGGCCGCGCTCGACCTCTCCGCGGGCGATCTGCTCGGCTCGACCACCCACATCTCCGTGCTCGACAGCGCCGGGACGTGCGCCAGCGTCACCTGCTCCAACGGCTCGGGCTCCGGCGTCCTCGTGCCGGGCACCGGCGTGATCCTCAACAACATGCTCGGCGAGGAGGATCTCAACCCGCTTGGCTTCCACGCGATCGCGCCGGGCCGGCGCGTCCCCTCGATGATGGCCCCGACGGTGGTCCTGCGCGACGGTGAGATCCAGTTCGGCCTCGGCAGTGCCGGCTCCAACCGGATCCGCTCGGCGATCCTGCAGACGGTGGTACGCGCGGTCGAGCAGGGGATGGGTGCCGGCGACGCCGTGCGCGCCCCCCGCCTGCACTTCGAGCAGGGCGTCGTCCAGGCCGAGCCCGGGATCGACGAGGAGGCGCTGGCGCGGATCGAGGCGCGCGGCATCCCCGTCCTGCGCCGTCCCGCGATCAACCTCTTCTTCGGCGGAGTGCAGGCGGTGGCGCGCGCACACGGCACCGGTGACCTCGGCGGTGGCGGCGATCCGCGCCGCGGCGGGGCCGTCGCCTTTGCCTGACGCCCAAATGGCGCCTTAATCGGGCTATAGCCGAGTAAAGCGCCAGACGCGAAAGAATGGGCGCGTGGCAAAGGTCGGCGCCGGAATTGACTTCGAGGCCGAGGGCCTGCTCGACGGTGTCGAGGGGAAGGCTCGTGCGGCCCGCCTGGACCTGCTCGAACGGCTCGCCGCCGAAGGCGTGCCGCTCGAGGAGTTGCGCGAAGCCATCGCCGCGGGCCGCCTCACGCTGCTGCCGGTGGAGCGGGCAATCGCCGGCGACGGGCCCCGCTACACCCGGGAAGAAGTCGCCGAGCTCTCGGGTGCCGACCTCGGCCTGCTGCAGCGGTCCAGCGCAGCGCTCGGCATTCCCTATCCGGAAGCCGGGGAACAGGTCCTGACGGAGGCGGACCTGGGTGCCGCCCGCCGGGTCAAGGCGTTCCTCGACGCCGGCCTGCCCGAGGACGGCATCATCCAGGTTGCGCGGGCGATCGGGATGGGGACGGCGAGGATCGCCGACGCCAACCGCGAGCTGATCAGGCGCACGCTGATGCAGCCGGGCGACACCGAGCGCGACCTGGCGCTGCGCTTTGCCGCCGCGGCGGAGCACATGATGCCGATCTTCGAGCCCACCCTGCTCTACGCGCAGCGGGCACACCTGCTCGAGCAGATTCGCCGCGACGTGATCGGCGCCGCCGACCTCGCCTCGGGCGAGATGGGCGCCACCACCGAGGTCTCGGTCTGCTTCGCCGACCTGGTCGGCTTCACCAAGCTCGGCGAGGAGATCGAGGCCGAAGAGCTCGGCCTAGTCGCCGGTCGTCTCGAGGAGATGGCCACCGCGGTAGCCGAGCCGCCGGTGCGGCTGGTGAAGACGATCGGCGACGCCGCGATGATGGTCTCGCCCGACGCCGTGGCGATGACCGCCGCGGCGCTGCGCCTGGTCGAGGCCGCCGAGCAGGAGGGCGAGGAGTTCCCGAGTCTGCGAGCCGGCATCGCCCGCGGTCTCGCCCTGGCCCAGACCGGCGACTACTACGGCCGCCCGGTCAACCTGGCGAGCCGGATCACCGGCATCGCCAAGCCCGGCAGCGTCCTCGTCGACCGGGATGCGAAGAACGCCACCCCCGACGCCTTCGACTACTCCTTCGCCGGCGAGCGCCGCCTCAAGGGCTTCGAGTCCCGCACCAAGCTCTACCGCGTCCGCCGCGAGCGCGACGCCTAGGCCGGCTTGCGGCCGGAGACCAGCAGGTTGTAAAAGAGCTCTGCCGGGAGGTGGGGCTCGAGCAGGCGACTGTCGACCTTCTGCAGGGCGATGTAGCTGCGGAAGGCGAAGTTGCGCCACTTCCAGGAGACCGATTCGGGCTCGGCGCTTGCCTCGACCGTGCGCAGGCCCCAGCCCCAGGCATTGGCCAGGAGCTCCTCGCCTCCGACGTGGCGGTCCTCGAAGCCGGCGTCGCGCAGCAGGCGGCGCAGGTCGGCGGGGGCGAAGGCGTGGACGTCGACCTCGCCCTCGAGGCTGTGTCCCTCCGACTGCTCGGCCTCGGCGACGGCGCGGGGCCGGGCGCGGACCAGGTGGCGCCAAACGGGGGCGACGAGCAGGCCAGCCTGCTTCGGCAGGGCGGCCAGCCGGTCGCCGTAGCGCGAGGGCTCGCCGGCGAAGGCGATCGCTCCGCCGGGGCGCAGGACGCGGCGGAATTCGGTGAAGGCCCTGTCGAGATCGGGGATGTGATGCAGGACGGCGTGGCCGAAGACGAGGTCGAAGCTCTCGTCGGCGAAGGGCAGCTCCTCAGCCTCGGTCTGCGCGGTCTCGACCTCGAGGCCGAGCCCCTCGGCGGTGGTGGCGAGCCGATTCAGCATCCCGGCCGAGATATCGGTCGCGGTGAGGCTCTCGATCGCCCCGAGCTGCAGCAGGTTGAGCGAGAAGTAGCCGGTGCCGGAGCCGATCTCCAGCCCGGCGCCGAAGCTCTGGCCGTCGCGCCCGCCGAGTGCCTTGACCAGCTTTCGGCGCACCTGCTCCTGGCCGGTGTCGCCGAAGTCGATCCCCCACTTGGCGTCGTATTCGTCGGCTGCCGCGTCGTGGTAGCGGGTGTTGACGTCCTTGATGTATGCAGCGTCCATCAAAAAACTCCTCGCGCACGCCTGGCGGCGGCGGACGCTGCGCGGTGCGGCGTCCTCAGTCGGCCGAATAGCGCTGCTATTCGGCCTCCCTGCGTCCTGGCCCCGCTTGGTCCGGCGCTCGCCAGCCGCACACGCGGAGTTTCCTGATGGACGCTTGAAATTGGGATAGAGAGAGCCAAGTCGGGCCGGGAACAATACGGTCCCCGTTCGTGGCGCGCGACTACGTCCAAGAAAATCAGCCACCAGGGGTGCCGCCGCTGCCGCTGACCGGCGAGCGCACGCTGCCCGACGTGCCCGAGGAGAACTACTGGTACCGGCGTCACCTGGTCGTCTACGAGTGGATCGCGGCGCGGGTCGGGGGCCGGCGGGTCGTCGACATGGCCTGTGGGGAGGGCTACGGCTCGAACGTGCTTGCGCGTTCGGCGGCGAGCGTGGTCGGCGTCGACGCCAACCCGGAGGCGCACGAGCACGCCCGGCTGCGCTACGTGAGCCCCAACCTGCGCTTCGAGCGCGACCTGGTCGAGAGCTTCGCCGAGCCCTGCGACGCAGTCGTCTTCCTGCAGACGATCGAGCACGTCCAGGACGCCGGCGCGATCCTCGAGCACTTCAAGTCGATGCTCGCTCCGGGGGGTGTCGCCTATGTCTCCACCCCCAATCTGCTGACCCTGGCGCCGCCGGGCGCCGAGAAGTCCGACAACCCCTGGCACGTTCACGAGTACCGGGCCGCCGAGTTCCGCGAGCTCTGCGAGGCGCACTTCCCCCGGGTCGAGCTGTTCGGCCTCTTCCACGCACGGAAGCTGCGCGTCCACGAGATCGCGATCAAGTTCGGCTGGGACCGCGTCCACAAGGCGCTGGGCCTGACCAAGCCCTTCTACGACCGCTTCACTCCCGCGATCGCCGCCTCGGACTTCAAGCTGAGGGAAAGCGATCTCGACCGGGCCCTGGATTTCCTCGCCGTCTGCCATGCCCCCTGAGGGAAGCGCCGGCGACCTGGCGATCGTCCTGCACTCCCACATGCCGTACGTGGAGGGCTTTGGGACGTATCCGTTCGGGGAGGAGTGGTTGTTCGATGCAGTGGTTCGTTCGTACCTGCCGGTGCTGGAGGTTGCTGAGAAGCTGACGATGACGATCACGCCGGTACTGGCGGACCAATTGGAGAATTCCAGGGTGGCTGAAAGGCTGCGCCGGTTCCTGGTCGATTGGCGGATTGGCGCCGCGGAAGCGGATGCGGGCCAGGTTCCGGCGGAGTGCCGCGATGCTTGCAAGGCGGAGCTGGCGCGCTACCGCCACGCCTTGGAGCTGCTCGATGGGCACGGGGGGGACCCGCTGCGACCGTTTCAAGCGGCGGTGGAGGAGGGTCGCATCGCCCTCGCGGCTTCCGCTGCGACCCACGCTGTGCTGCCACTGCTGGCGACCCGCGAGGGGCTGCGCCTACAGCTTGACGCCGGCATCCGCTCGCACCGGCGGCGCTTTGGCTGGGACGGCGGCTTCTGGCTGCCCGAGTGCGCCTACGCGCCGGGGCTGGAGTGGCGGCTGGCCGAGCAGGGGGTGCGCTGGTTCTGCGTCGACCAGAGCAAGCACGGAGTGGCGCTCGACGCGCTGTCGCCGGTCGCGACCCCGGCCGGTCCGGCGGCGCTGCCGATCGACTGGGAGGCGATCCAGTGGCTCTGGTCGCTCGACGGCTACCCGTCCGATCCGGCCCACGCCCAGTTCGCCGGCAAATCGCTGCGCGGGGTGCGGATCTGGAAGGTCGGCGGAGGGGGGTATGACCCGGCCGCGGCCGAGGCGGCGGCGCGCCGCCAGGCCGGCGAGTTTCTCGCCGCGGCAGGCGCGCGCCTGCGCGAGTTCTCGGATTCCCGCGGCCGCCGCGGCCTGCTCGTCTTCGCGATCGACACCGAGCTGCTCGGCCACTGGTGGTCGGAGGGGGCGCTCTGGCTGCGCGAGGTCCTCGCCGGGGCCGCCGCCGCGGGGGTTCGACTGCTCACCGCCCCCGAGGCGCTCGCTGAGCACGAGCCGGTAGAGCGCCCGCTGGCGGCCTCGACCTGGGGAGAGGGAAAGGACCTCGGCACCTGGGACTCGCCGGCCGTCGCCGACCTCGCCTGGGGGGCGCGGCGACTGGAGCTGCGACTGCTGCGCGCGCTCTCCGCCGGCCTGCGCGGCGATGCCGCGATGCGGGCTGCACGGGAGCTGCTGGCGACGCAGGCGAGCGACTGGGCCTTCCTCGACAAGCGCGGCCAGGCGGGCGACTACGCCTACCAGCGGGCGATTTTCCACTCCCAGACGGCTCTGGAGGCCATAGACTCCCCGACCATCGCCGACCCGTGCCTGCGCGCACTCGCCCCGGACCTGAGCCTTTCGCCGCTCCTTCAACCGTGACCCGCGTCCTCATCCTCTCCTGGGAGTACCCGCCGCTGATCGAGGGCGGGCTGGCTCGCCACGTGCGCAAGCTCTCCGAGGCCCTGATCGAGCGCGACGTCGAGGTCCACGTGCTGACCCGTGGGGGGGAGGAGTCGCCGGCGGAGGAGCGCAGCGGCGGCGTCTTCATCCACCGCATCCGCGAGCCGAAGCGCCCGACCGACCTGGGCGAGTTCGTCGCCTGGGTCGAGCGGATGAACTCCGACATGCTCGCCGCCGGGGTCGAGCTCGGCGACCGCTACAGCTTCGACCTCGTCCACGGCCACGACTGGCTCGTCGCCAACGCCTGCGACCACCTCGCCAAGCGCTTCGGTGCGCCGCTGGTGACGACGATCCACGCCACCGAGCACGGCCGCCACCAGGGCTGGGTCGACAAGCACCCCCAGACCTACATCCACGGGGTCGAGCGCTGGATCGTCAACCGCTCCGAGCGTGTGATCGCCTGCTCCCACTACATGCGCGAGCAGATCGCCGACATCTTCGGGGTCGAGGAGGAGCGGGTCACGGTGATTCCCAACGGGATCGACCCCGAAGACCTGCAGCCGCAGGATCCGGCCGAGCTGACCCGGCTGCGCTCGGAGTTCGCCGCCCCGGAGGAGAAGCTGGTGCTGCTGATCGGGCGCCTCGTCTACGAGAAGGGCTTCCAGCTGGCGCTGGAGGCGATGCCGCGGCTGATCGAGGAGGTTCCCGGCACCCGCTTCCTGATCGCCGGCTCCGGCACCCACGAGGCCGAGCTGCACAAGCAGGCCGAGGAGCTGGGGTTGATGGAGCACGGCACCTTCCTCGGCTGGATCGGCGACGACGTGCTGCACTCGCTCTACCGGATCGCCGACCTGACCGTGGTGCCCTCGATCTACGAGCCCTTCGGTCTCGTTGCCCTGGAGGCGATGGCCTCGGGCTGTCCCTGCATCGTCGCCGACACCGGCGGGCTGCGCGAGGTGGTTCCCCACGAGGAGGCCGGCCTGCGCTTCCGCGCCCACGACCCCGAAGCCCTCGCCGAGGTCGCGATCCGCGTCCTCTCCGACGACGAGCTCGGTCGCAGCCTCGTCGCCGAAGCCTACGAGCACCTGCGCCGCTTCGACTGGGGCGACGTCGCCGAGCAGACCGCTGCCGTCTACGCCGACCTGGTCGGCGCCAAACTGGGCGCCGCCTGAAGCACGGCACCGCGCTTCACTCTTGTGATTTGAACTTCCCGATCCGAGTGTCGCCCGGATCCCAGCTCATTCCGGCAAGCAACTCGTCGGCGGAGACTTCGAGCGACCCAATCAGCTTGATCAGTGTGTCCACGCGGGCAAGCCTCAGCCCCCGCTCCAGCTGGCTGATCTCGGTTCGGTGCAGGGAAGCCCGCACGCTGAGCTCGTCCTGGGAGAGGTCGGCCCGCTTCCGGCAGCGGGCCAGGTTGTCTCCAAAACGGGCAGCGATGTCCATGGCCTGATCCTTCCTGGGGCGGTTATCTCCACTTGGGTCACCGCGGCTATCCGCCGTAGGCCACTTCGCCGAACCCGCAGGGCGGAATCTATCAGATTACAGACAAAGCAATTCATTTCTGATAGTCTGCTTGCAGATCATCCTGTTGTGAATTCGAGGAGGTCGTCCATGCCTAATCTTGCTTTGTGCGAGAGATTGGAGTTCAGGAGTTGAAGGCGAACCTGAGCAGCGTTCTTCACGACGTCGAGGGCGGCGAGCGGGTGACGATCACTCGCCGCGGCCGCCCGGTCGCCGAATTGGCGCCGGCGATGCCCGAGCAGAGTGAGACGATGAAGAAGCTCATAGACGAAGGCAGGGTTACGCCTGCTTCTCGTCCGCCTTCCGAGGCGCCGCCCGCCACGCCGATTGACACCGGAACGTCGGCTTCTGAGTTGATTCTCGCCGAACGCGAAGAAGAGCGTTGACCCTCTACCTCGACTCGAGCGCGCTGGTCAAGCGGTACGTCGTCGAGGCGGGAAGCGACGACGTCGTGAAGGCCATGGATGAGGCGGATACCTGGTCGAGCTGCCGCCTTGCCTTCGTAGAGACGGTTCGTGCGGTTGGTCTGCGCGCGGGGGGAAGGGGCACCCGGAAAGTCAAGGGGGACTGGTGGAACGTCAATGTCGTCGAGATCGACCGACGTCTTTCCGAGCGCGCCGCTGAACTCGCTCTTTCCGCAGGGTTGCGGACTCTCGATGCGATGCATTTGGCTGCGGCCCTTTCGCTTTCGGCAGAAAGGCCGATCTTCGCCACCTGGGACGCTCGCTTGCACCGCGCTGCACGGGAGCACGGACTCCGCACACTGCCCGCGGTGCTCGCCTGACCTGGTCTGGGTGTTACGCGTCCGGCGGCTGAAGCGTCGTCCAGGCACCAGGGTCAGGTTCGACCGGGTCGTCCCAGCTCAGCTCCGTCGGCGCCTCGCGCATGCGGATGATCCGGGCGGGGATGCCGGCGACGACCGCGTTGGCCGGGACGTCCCTGGTCACCACCGAGTTGGTGCCGACGATCGAGTTGTCGCCGACGCTGACGCCGCGCAGGATGCAGGCGCCGTAGCCGATCCAGACGTTGGAGCCGACGGCGACGTCGCGCTTGTAGATGCCCTGCTGGCGGATCGGCCGCTCGACTTCGACCACGCCGTGGTCGAAGTCGATGAACATCGCCCGGTCGGCGATCACGCACTGCTCGCCGATCCGCACCCGCTGGTAGGCGGAGATCGTGCACTCCTGGCCCATCACCGTCTTCGAGCCGATCTCGACCAGGCCCTCGTGGCAGCGGATCTTGGTCCCGTCGCCGATCCAGACGAAGCGGCCGAACTCGATCCTGCCCTTGCGTCCCACCTCCAGTTCGAGCCTGCGCCCGAGGAAGAGCATCCCGGCGGTGCGCCAGCGGCGCCCGGCTCGGGTCAGGAAGCGGCGCCAGAGGTAGCGCCAGAGGAGCTGCCCGTAGCGGTGGTTGAGCATCCCGTTGCGCGAGATGAATCTGGCGAGGCGGATCACGGCGGCGGAGACTTTAGAGTCTGTGCGGCAATTCCCCGCGCACGCCTGGCGGCGGCGGACTCTGCGCGGTGCGGCGTCCTCAGTCGGACGAATAGCGCTGCTATTCGTCCTCCCTGCGTCCTTGCCCCGCTTGGTCCGGCGCTCGCCAGCCGCACACGCGGAATTGCCGCTCAGACTCTTAGACTGGCTTCGCCGTGTCCGACCTGGCCAAGACTGCTTCCCTCTCCGAACGGCTCGTCGCCGGGGACAAGCGCGCTCTGGCCCGGGCGATCACGCTGATCGAGTCCGACGATCCTGCCGGCTGGGAGCTGGTGCGCGAGGTATATCCCCGCACCGGCAGGGCGCGGATCGTCGGCTTCACCGGGCCCCCCGGGGTCGGCAAGAGCACCTTGATCGGAGCGCTGACGGCAGAGCTCCGCAAGACCGACCGTCAGGTCGCGGTGCTCTCGATCGACCCCTCCAGCCCCTTCACCCACGGCGCCCTGCTCGGCGACCGGATCCGCCTCTCCGACCACTTCCTCGACCCCGGCGTCTTCATCCGCTCGATGGCCTCGCGCGGCGCCCTCGGCGGTCTCTCCGAGGCGGCGCTGCAGGTGGCGCTGGCGATGGACGCCGCCGGCAAGGACGACGTGTTGATCGAGACGGTCGGCGTCGGTCAGGCCGAGATCGACATCGTCGACCACGCCGACACGATCGTGCTGGCGCTGATGCCCGGCTCGGGCGACTCGATCCAGGCCCTGAAGGCGGGGGTGATGGAGATCCCCGACGTGATCGTCGTCAACAAGGCCGACCACCCGATGACCGACACGATGGTGCGCGAGGTCCGCGGCGTGCTGGCGCTCTCGCACGATCCCGAGGGCTGGCAGGTGCCGATCTTGCGCACCGAGGCCGCCCGCGGGGAGGGGGTGGCGGAGCTCGCCGAGGCGATCGAGGGACACCGCGCCCACATCGAGGTCGCCGGCACGCTGGAGCAGCGTCGCGCCCGCAATCTGCGCAACGAGGTGCTGGGGATCGCCGCCTCGCGGATGCGGCGCCGGATGGAGGCGACCGCCGCCAGCGACCCCGAGACCGCGCTGCTGCTGGAGCGGGTGGTCAAGCGGGAGCTCGATCCGGCCAGCGCCGCCTCCGAGCTGCTCGAGAGGCAGGAGGATGGCTGAGGCGCCGGCGAGTCTGCTGCCGTCCTTGGCCGAGGTGCGCGGCTGGATCGGCCACGCGGTCGACGACGCCGGCGGTGCGGCGGTCGGGCAGGTTCACGGCTTCTTCGTCGACGCCGGAGGAGGCGAGCCGACCTGGTTGATCGCCAGGCAGGGCCGTGTCCGCGGCACGCTGGTGGCAATCTCGCTGCGCGACTGCGCCGGGGGCGGCGGCCGCGTCTGGGTCGCCCATCGCGGCGACGCAATCCGCAGTGCGCCGGTCGTCGACCCGACCCGGCCCCTCCTGCGCGAGCACGAGTTGACGATCTGCGCCCACTACGGCATCGGCGAGCGGTTGGGCAGGGCGGCCGAGGTCGTGGCACGGCCGGCGGACTCGGTCACCTCGCAGCCCGCCTGAGCCAACGCCGCCGCAGGCCCGTATACGGGAGGTGGAAAGGTTTAGGCGATGGCACTGCTGATTCTCTTCGGCTTCGTCGCGGGCGCGGGCACCGCGCTCTCGCCCTGCGTTCTGCCGGTGCTGCCGATCGCGCTCTCGGCGGGCGCCACCGGCGGCAGGCGCCGGCCGCTGGGGATCGTCGCCGGCCTCGCCCTCTCCTTCACCTTCGCGACCGTGGCCCTGGTCTACGTGATCGCGGCCCTGGGCCTGCCCGGCGGCCTGTTGCGCAAGCTGGCGATCGCGGTTCTGCTCGGCTTCGGAATCGTGCTGATGATCCCGCCGCTCGGGGCCCGGATCGAGGCGACGATGAGCCGTTTCGCCGGGCGCTTCGGCGTAGCCGGCGGCGGTGGCGACGGCTTCTGGTCGGGGACCGCGATCGGCGCCAGCCTCGGCCTGGTCTACGCGCCCTGCGCTGGGCCGATCCTGGCCGGGGTGATCACCGTCTCCGCCTCGCAGTCGTTCACCGCCGGCCGGCTCGCGGTGGCGCTCAGCTACGGGCTCGGCTCGGCTGTGGTCCTCTACCTCCTGATGCTGGGCGGCCGCCGTGTCGTCGCCCCGCTGGGGCGCCGCGGCAACGCCCTGCAGGTGGCGATGGGGGCGGTGATGGTCGTCGTCGCCCTGGCGATGGCCGGCAACTACGACGTCAGGTTCCAGAACAGGATCGCCGGCGACCTGCCGAGCTTCCTGGTCAACCCCACGGAAGGTCTGGAGGACACAGCCGCGGCGCGCACGGCACTGGAAGGTGTCCGCGGCGAAGCGGCCCATGGCGTCGGCGCGGCGGCGGCAAGCGCGCCTCCGCCATCGACCGGTCCCAATGGGGAAGCCAACCTGCCGGTGCTCGGAACGGCACCCGAATTCGTCGACACCCAGGACTGGTTCAACACCCCGGGCGAGCGGCCGCTGACGCTGCGCTCGCTGCGCGGCCGCGTCGTCCTCGTCGACTTCTGGACCTACAGCTGCATCAACTGCCTGCGCACGCTGCCCTACCTGACCGCCTGGGACAGGACCTACCGCAAGGACGGCCTGACGATCGTCGGCGTCCACTCGCCGGAGTTCCCCTTCGAGAAGGACGCCGGCAACGTCAAAGAAGCGATCGAGCGCAACGGGATTCACTACCCCGTGGTCCAGGACAACGACCTGGCGACCTGGAACGCCTATGGCAACCAGTACTGGCCGGCCGAGTATTTCATCGACGCCCAGGGCCGGGTGCGCTACGCCCACTTCGGCGAGGGCGAGTACGGCAAGAAGGAGCAGATCATCCGCGAGCTGCTGGCCGAAGCCGGTCGCCCAGTGGCGAAGAAGGAGTCGGGCGCCCACGGGCTCGCTCCCTCGGCCGGCGTGATGACGCCCGAGACCTACCTGG
>DASSMU010000097.1:0-9646 GCA_035701465.1 Solirubrobacterales bacterium | reverse complement strand
GCCGAGCTGCTCGGTTGCCCGCTGCGGATCGTCGTCGGCCGTCGCGGCCTCGCCGAGGGCGTGGTCGAGGCGAGCGAGCGCGCCGGCGGCGCCGAGCACAAGCTGCCCGTCGGGGAGGCGGCCGCCGAGGCCCAGGCCCTCCTCGAGGGCGATGGCTGACACCGCCCCCTTCGGCCGCGGCCGAGTCCGCCGCCTCTTCGGGCTCGACCGCAGCGGACCGCCGCCGCGCCAGGTCCAGAAGGGCGAACCGCTCAACCCCTGGACTATCCCCAACGCGGTCGGCTATCTGCGTCTGGCGGCGCTGCCGCTCTTCCTCTGGCTCGCCTTCGAATCGGGCGACGGGCGCAGCGCACCGGCCGCGATCGTCTTCTGGCTGATCGCCGCCGGCGACTACCTCGACGGCTTCCTCGCCCGCGTCACCGGCCAGTACAGCCGCCTCGGCTCGCTGCTCGACCCGCTCGTCGACCGCCTCACGATCCTCGCCGGCGCGGTTGTCTGCTGGCACTTCGAACTGCTGCCGCGCTGGGCGCTGGCGCTACTCGCGATCCGCGAGCTGGCGATGCTCGTTCTCGCCCAGTATGGGCTGCGCCACGGGGTCGAGATCCGCGTCAACTGGCCCGGCCGGATCTCGGTATTCCCGATCATGGGCGGGATCTTCTTCGCGATGGTCTTCGCCGGCTGGGTTCCGGCCGCCCTCCTCATCATCGGCTTGGCCCTGGCCATCGTCGCCACGGTCCTATACGCCCAGAACGGCATCCGCGAAGTCCGAGCGGCCCAGGCCTCCCCAGGCTGAGTTCGCCTTTTCCGGTGCTATCGCACCCCAAACGGCGAAGTCAACCTTGCAAGGGTGCAGCCAGGAAGCCTCAACCTTCAACCTTCGGTTGAACCTTTGAGTGATGGGGTCTTATAATCGGCTGACCGAGGCCGAGGCTTGGCCGAGACCAGCGAACAAGGAGCGAGATGGAGGACACATTTCCCGATCTCGGATCCCTCAGCGACGAAGAGCTGAAGGACCTGATCGACAAGCTGACGCAGGAGGAGAACGAGATCTCCTACAAACGTCGCGTCCTGCACGGCAAGATCGACATCCTCCGGGCGGAGCTGGTCAACCGGCTGCGCCAGAAGCGCGAGCGTGGCGACACGCTCTTCTCCGGAGACGACGTGGCGCAGTTGACGGAGATCCTCGCCGGCAGGGCGCAGTCGCCCGAGGACGAGCCCGCCGCCTAGCGGGAGAGGTCGATGGCGCTTCACTGTCCCGAATGCGGCTTCGTCAACCCCGAGGGCGCGAACTACTGCCAGAAGTGCGGCGCCTATCTCGGCGGTCCCGCCGAAGGTGGCGAGGGCGGTGAGGGCGGCGACGAGCCGACGACGATGACCTATACCGTCGACGACACCGGCGAGATGCAGCCGATCGACATCGACGAGACGATCGAGCGCAGCGGCGCGGCGCTGGTGATCCGCGCCGGCGGCGGCCGGGCGGGGGAGAGCTTCGCGCTCGACGAGGACCGGGTCAGCATCGGCCGCAGCCCCGACGCCGGCGTCTTCCTCGACGACGTCACCGTGTCCCGCAACCACGCCCTGCTCGTGCGCCGCCGCGACGGCCTCTACATCGACGATCTCGGCTCGCTCAACGGCACCTACGTGAACCGTCGCCGGATCGAGTCCCACCGGCTCGCCGACGGCGACGAGATCCAGGTCGGCAAGTACAAGCTCAGCTACCTGGAGAAGTAGGCGACCCGGTGGCCATCTCGGAGCAGCATGCCCGCCAGCGCGACTCGCGCCCGCGCAAGGCGCTGACGATCGGCGCCGTCTGCAAGATCCTGCAGAGCGAGTTCGACGACGTCTCGATCTCGAAGATCCGCTACCTCGAGGACCAAAAGCTCTTGACGCCGCGGCGCACGCCCGGCGGCTACCGCCTCTACAGCCAGGCCGACGTCGAACGCCTGCGCACGATCCTGCGCCTGCAGCGCGACGAGTTCCTGCCGCTGCGGGTGATCCGCCAGGAGCTGGCGGCCGGCGGGGACATCCTCTCCGCGGCGGGGGGCTCGGACAAACGCCCCTCGAGCGGCGCCGTGCGGCGGGCGATCCTGGTTAGCACCTCACGCGCCTACCTCACCCTGGAGGAGGTGATCGAGGAGACCGGCGCCCGCGAGGAGCTGATCGCCGAGCTGGAGAACTTCGGTATCGTGCAGCCGGAGAAGCGCGAGGGTAGGACCGTCTACGACGAGACCGACCGCGAAATCATCCGCTCCGCCAACGAGCTCTCGCGGGTCGGTGTCGGCGCCCGCAACCTGCGCGTCTTCCGCTCCTCGGCCGACCGCGAGGCGAACTTGCTGGAAGCGCTGCTCGGGCCGTCGCTGCGCTCGCGCAACCCCGATCGCCGCAAGGAGGCTCTGGAGAGCCTGGAGAGCTTGGCGGCTACGGTCAGTCACCTCAAGCACCTGCTGTTGGTGAGGGACCTCAGGCGACTTGCCGGTGACTGAGAGCCCATCCCGGCAGGGGTTCCGCTTAACTTTTTCGGTGGGGCGGCGCAGGGCTTGGCGCCTCGGTGCGGGTTGGCGAAAAAGTACAAGACGCTCCACCCCTGCCGGGATGGGCTCTGGGGTGTGGCGATGCCACGGGTGACTCGACGGCGCACGGTTGGGGCGACGGCCGCTGCGGTTTGGGAGCTTGTTTTCGATCCTTACAACCTGCCTCGCTGGTGGCCGCGGACGATGCGGGTGGAGAGTGTCGAGGGGGAGGGGGCCGGGGCGCAGTGGACGAAGGTGCTCGGCACTGCCGAGGGGCGCGGGGTGCGGGCCGACTTTCGTTGCACGGACGCGGTCGAGGGTGAGCGCATCGCCTGGGAGCAGCTGATCCCGGGCACGCCGTTCGAGCGCCACCTGCGGTACTACTCGATCGAGATCGCCGTCAGCGAGGATGACGGCGGAACGGGGGTGAGCATTGCGGCCAGGCAGGGTCTGCGCGGCCTCTCGCGCCTCGGCTCGCCGATGATGCGTCGCGGCCAGGGCACGCTGCTCGACGAAGCCCTGGACGGGATCGAGCGGGCGCTGCTGTGAGCGCGCCGCGGCGGGACTCCAAGTGGTGGGGATGGGGCGACCCGGCGACGGAACCTGAGCTGGATTCCGAGGCTCGAGCGGTTCTTTACGAGCGCATCGGTGAGCTGCGGTCGTCGCCGCGCGCCGCTGATCTGGACGGCTTCGATCTGCCGCCGGCCGAGCCCCTGCCGCAGGCGCTGGTCGACGCGGTCGGCGAGGAGAACGTCTTCGCGAGCACCGAGGACCGGGTCCGCCACGCGACCGGCTGCGGCTACGCCGACCTCGCCCGGCTGCGCTCCGGCCGGCTCGAGGCGGCGCCCGACGCGGTGCTGCTGCCGGCCGACGCCGATGTCGTGCGAAGGGTCCTTGACGTCTGCGCAACCGAGGGCGTCGCCGTCGTTCCCTTCGGCGGCGGCACCAGCGTGGTCGGCGGGATCGAGCCGTTGCGCGGCGATCACTCCCGCCTCGTCAGTCTCGACCTGGCGCGGCTGCGCGGCGTCGAGGTAGACGAGCGCTCGCTCACCGCCCGCCTCGGGGCCGGCCTGCGTGGCCCGGAGACCGAAGCGGAGCTGGCGAAGCATGGTGTCGTCCTCGGCCATTACCCGCAGTCGTTCGAGTACGCGACGATCGGCGGCTTTGCCGCGACCCGTTCCGCCGGGCAAGCCTCCAGCGGTTACGGCCGCTTCGACTCCCTGGTCAGCTCGGTCCGCCTGATCGCTCCCGCGGGCGACCTGCAGACCCTGGAGACCCCTCACACAGCCGCCGGACCTGCCCTGCGCGAGTTGGTGATCGGATCGGAGGGGACCTTCGGCGTGATTCCGGACGTGACGGTGAGGGTGCGACCGGCTCCGCGCCAGAAGCGCTACGAGGCGTGGATGGCCGAGAGTTTCGAGGCCGGGACAGGGATCGTCCGCGCCCTGGCGCAGGGGCCCGGCCTGCCCGACGTGATTCGCGTCTCCGACGAGGAGGAGACCGAGGTCTCGTTGGCCCTCTCGGGCCCGCGAGGGGTCGCGGGCAGCCTCTTCGGCGGCTACCTCGGCCTGCGTCGCCGGCGCGGTGGCTGTCTCGTCGTCCTCGGCCTGGAGGGGGACGAGGAGTCGGTTGCCCGCCGCCGGGCGCTGAGCGTGCGCGAGCTGCGCCGCGGGGGTGCCGTCTACCTGGGCCAGTCGGCGGGTCGCTCCTGGGAGCACGGCCGCTACCAGGGCCCCTACCTGCGCGACACGCTGATGGGGATGGGGGCGATCGTCGAGACCCTGGAGACCTCGCACACCTGGAGCAGGCTGGGGGAGCTGCACGCCGCGGTTGGGACCGCGATCCGCGAGGCGCTTGCCGCCCAGGGCACTCCGGGCCTGGTCTTCTGTCATCTCTCCCACGCCTATGCGGACGGTGCCTCCCTCTACTTCACCTACATCGCCCGTGCCCGTGAGGGCGAGGAGGTCGAGCAGTGGCGCCGGGTCAAGCAGGCCGCCTCGGAGGCGATCGTCGCCGCCGGCGCCACGATCACCCACCACCACGCAGTGGGCCGCGATCACGCCCCCTACATGGAGGCCGAGGTGGGCGGCATCGGCCTCGACGTGCTGCGCGCGGTCAAGGACCGTCTTGATCCCAGCGGGATCATGAACCCCGGCAAGCTCCTCGGCTGACCCGATGCGTGCTCCCTTTGGGCTGTATACGAGCCCGAACGGAGCACGGAGCAGATCAGAGTCGGGTTATTTCTTTGCGGCCGCGCCTACGAAGGGGCCGGTGATCTTGCCACGCATCACGTCGGTGCCGGTGTAGGCGGATTCGGCCTTGTTCTTGCGGGCCGTCGCGATCGCGGTGCTCAGGGTGGCGTCGGAGGTGCGGGTGACGTCGATTTCGTCGAAGGCGCCGCGGGCGATCAGGAGCAGCACAGCGGGGGGGATCTGGAAGCGGGCGGCGAGATTGCCCGAGCCCGGGACCTTCGCGGTGCCCACCGGAACCATCCCCTTGCCGGAGTGGGACAGCCAGACCGCATAGGACTGGCCTGAGGTCGAGGGTTCGAGCCCTTTTGCGGTGACCTGTAGGAGGACGTTCTTCTTGAAGCGGCCGAAGAGGGCGACGCCGTTGGTTTCGCCGCCGTCGACCGGGGTCAGGATCGCCTGGGTCAGGTTTTTGTCTTCTGCCGTGGTGGGCGTCGTGCCGCCTTCGGTCGAGGCGGTGGTGTTGGAGCTGGAGCCACCCCCGCCGCCGGCGACGATGAGGACGATGGCCATGACCAGGACGGCGGCCGCTCCGGCACCGAGCCCGATCAAGGCACCACGATCCTTCGGCAGCCTCAGGCCGGGAAGCTGCGGCGGCCGGTTGCCGGAACGCTTGGCCGAAGCAGTCGGCTTTGGCGGCTCGGGGACGGCGGGAGCCGCGGGCGGGGTCGGGGGCGTATCTCCGGTCGGCTGTGGAGGAGCAGGCGCGGGGGGAGGCGGAGGTGACGGTGCTGAGGGAGGCTCGGGCGCCAGGGGTGGGCTTGGCGCGGGATCGGCAGGCGCCTCGGCCTGGTCGACCTCGGCGAGCGCCTCCTTGACGCGGTTGCGCACCTCCTCGACGCTGATGCCCATCAGGGCGGCCATGTCCTCGTAGCCATCTTCGCGCTGCGCCAGCAGCCGCAACATCGCCTTCTGGTCGTCGGTCATCGCCACGGGCCGGAAGCCTACGCGAGCAGCCGGCCCCGAGGGCGTGTCTGAGGTTAAGGGGCCATGTGGACCCATAGGCTCAGACACGCCCCCTGGAGATAGTGTCCTGGCCGCGATGGCCGAGGATTCGCACGGACTGGTTTCGCATTTCGATGCCCTGATCGGGACGGAGTGGCTCGACGACGATCCCGAGCACGCCCGGGTGCGGGTGGCGATGCGCGACGATCTGCGCCAACCGGTCGGGCTCCTGCACGGCGGGGTGATGTCGAGCCTGGTCGAGAGCGTCTGCTCGCGGGCGACGGCGCTGGCCGTGCTCGACGAGGGGATGATGGCGATGGGACAGTCGATCGGCGTCAACTTCATCCGCCCGATCACCGAGGGCCATGCGGAAGTACAGGCCAAGGCCCGCCACCGCGGCCGGACGACCTGGGTCTGGGAAGCGGAGGTCAGAGACGCAGAGGATCGAATCTGTGCCCTTGCACAGATGACCATCGCCGTTAGGCCAGTTCCGAAGCCCGCCTAGCCACCAAACCTGTTCGTGATCGGCAATCGCCTGTCCCGGCCGAAGGCCTTCGGCGTGATCCGGACTCCCGGTGCAGCCTGGCGGCGCTTGTACTCGGAGCGATCGACCATCCGCACGACCTCGTCGACGACGTCGGCCGGGAGGCCGGCCGCGATCATCTCCTCGCGCCCCTGGTCGCGCTCGACGTAGGACTCGAGGATGCGGTCGAGCAGGTCGTAGGGGGGCAGCGAGTCGCTGTCGAGCTGGTCGGGGCGCAGCTCGGCGGAGGGCGCGCGCTCCAGAACCGAAGCGGGGACGAGTTCGCGGCCGGCGAGCTCGTTGCGGTGGCGGACCAGCTCGTAGACGAGCGTCTTCGGCACGTCCTTGATCGCTGCGAAGCCGCCCGCCATGTCGCCGTAGAGAGTCGCGTAGCCGACCGACATCTCGCTCTTGTTGCCGGTCGTCAGGACCAGCCAGCCGTGCTTGTTGGAGAGCGCCATCATCAGGTTGCCCCTGATCCGCGCCTGGATGTTCTCGGCTGCGAGGTCGGGCTCGGAGGGTCGGGTCGGGTCGCGCGGCAGGGGCTCGTCCCCGGCTCCGTTGCCGCCGTCGCCTTCGAATGCCGCCGCGAGGGCGCTCTCGTACTCCTCCATCGCCCCCTCGATCGGGATCTCGATCAGCTCCGTACCGAGGTTTGCGGCGATATTCCGCGCGTCGGCCTGTGTTTCCAGACTCGAATGGGGCGACGGCATCACCACGCAGCTGACGTGCTCGGGACCGACGGCGTCGGCGGCGAGCATCGCGACCAGGGCGGAGTCGATGCCCCCCGAGAGGGCGATGCCGACGTGGCGGAACCCGTTCTTGAGCACGTAGTCGCGAAGGCCGAGGCGCAGCGCTGCGTAGACCTCGGCGGGATCGGACAGCGGCTCTGCGAGCCGGCCGGGCGCCGGGGAGGGGAGCTCGCAGACGAGCAACTCCTCCTCGAACTGGGCGGCGCGGGCGATCACGTTACCCGCGGGATCGACGACGAAACTCTGGCCGTCGAAGACCAGCTCGTCCTGGCCGCCGACGAGGTTGCAGAAGGCGAAGTGGGTGCCGTAGGCGCGGGCGCGCTCGGCGAGCATCGCTTCGCGCTCGCGGCCCTTGCCGCGGTGGTAGGGCGAGCCGGAGGGGTTGGCGATCAGCGTGGCCCCCGCCGCGGCCTCCTCCGAGGCCGGCGGGCCCGGTGTCCAGACGTCCTCGCAGACGGTCAGCCCCACCCGCTGTCCGCCGACCTCGACGGTCGCCGGCTCGGTTCCCGGGACGAAGTAGCGCTGCTCGTCGAAGACCGAGTAGTTGGGCAGCCGGTTCTTGCGGTAGACGGACTGGACCGCGCCGTCGGCGAGCACGGCGAGCGAGTTGTGGGCGTGGCGGAAGTCCCCGCCGCCGGCGACCGGCTCGGCGAAGCCGACCAGGGCGACCAGTCCCTGCGCCTCGCCGGCAAGCTCCTCGACCGCGCGCCGGCTGGCCTCGACGAAGTGGCGCTTGAGGTAGAGGTCCTCGGCCGGGTAGCCGGGGACGCAGAGCTCGGGGAAGATCACCAGCTCGGCGCTCTCGGCGCGGGCGCGCCCGATCCACTCGGCGATCTTGGCCGCGTTGCCGTCGATGTCGCCGACGGTCGGGTCGATCTGGGCGAGCGCTACGCGCAAGCGGGCCTTCCGGGGAAAGTCACCGCTGAAGTATCGCCGCCTCGCGCTGACTTCGCCTTTGTTCGCCGTCACGGCGAAGAAGTGCGAACTCAGTGCCTGGGACGAACCAGGGCGGACTGTAGATTTCTGCGAGTGCAGGCGCGCTGGCGGCTGATAGGGGCTTCGCTGGCGTCGATGGCGCTGCTCGCGCTGGCGCTCGCCTCGGCCGCCGCCGGGGACCAGTGGATCTTCAGGGCGCCGGCAGCCCGCCCCACCGACCATCCCGACCCGAACCGGAACGCCTACACGGTGCCCGAGGCGCCGCGCTCGCCGGCCTGCACGAGGCACTTCTGCGTCCACTGGGTGGCAGAGGGAATCGACGCGCCCAGCCTTGCCGACGCCAACGGCGACGGGGTACCCGACTACGTCGAACGCGTGCAGGCGGTTGCCGAGCACGTCTACTCGATCGAGAACGAAAAGCTCGGCTGGCAGGCCCCCCGCTCCGACGGCCGCAAGGGCGGGGGAAGGGGCAAGACGGACATCTACCTCGACGAGATCGGCGGCGCCCTGTTCGGCTACGCGGCGCCCGACCGGGGCCAGGCGACGAGGGCGCACCGGCTGCCGCGCCACCTGCACGGCTACCTCGTCCTCGATAACAACTACGACCCGTTCGAGTTCCCCGGCACGACCCCCCTGCACGACCTCGAGGTGACGATCGCCCACGAGTACGACCACATCCTCCAGTTCGGCTACGACGCCTACCAGGACGCCTGGTTTGCCGAGTCCAGCGCGGTCTGGATGGAGGACGAGGTCTACAACGGAATCAACGACTACCTGCGCTACATACGGCGCTGGGTGAGGCCCTACGACACGCCGCTGACGGCCAACTCGATCAAGGAGTACGGCTCGGCGGTCTGGAACAAGTGGCTGGCGCATCGCTACGGGCGTGCGATCGTCCGCTCCGCCTGGTCTCGCGCCGTGCACACCAGGCCGGGGGGGTTCTCGGTCGCCGCCTACAACTCGGCGATCGAGGCGGCCGGGGGGTCGGACTTCAGTCGCGACTTCGCTCGCTTCGCCGCCGATCTGCCGGAGTGGCGCACCGACAAGGTCTTTCCCGAGGGGCGCCTCTATCCCGACGTCTCGCGCCAGGGCGGCCTGCCGCACAGCGGTGCGGTCCTCGAACGCCGGCTCAACCACACGACCTTCGAGCTGCTCCGCCTGCACGCGCGCGCGGGGCGCGCGCTCGTGGTCAAGGCGATGGCGCCGCGCGGAATCGCCGCCGGCCTGGCGCTGGTCGGCCGGGTTGGCAGCGAGCGGCACGGGCGCGTGGTCAAGGTGGTGCGCTTCAGGGGCCGCGGCGGCAGGCTGACGGCGCGAATCTCACGGCCCGGACGCTTCTCGCGCCTCACCGCGGTGCTCGTCAACGCCGATGCGAGCCAGTCGGGCTTCAGCCCCCGCCGGCTCGACTGGTCCTACTTGACTGACAGCGCGCCGTTCCGCGTCTCGGCACGGCTGGTCCGCTGAGCCCCGGTTGCCGCCGGCGTCTCGCCGACGATCTCGGCGATCGCCCCTTCGAGGTCGAGGCCGAAGCTGTCGAGATCGGCCATCGCGTCGTAGTCGCCGATCAGGCCGAAGTCGACCTGGCCGTTGTAGGACATGATCCCGACGCAGAGCGCCTGGCGCCGGGCGAGCGGCACCAGGGGGAAGATCGACTCCATCGGCCGTCCCAGCACGTAGAGCGGGAACTGCGGCCCGGGGACGTTGGTGACGACGAGGTTGAAGAAGCGCTGG
>DASSMU010000096.1:0-12614 GCA_035701465.1 Solirubrobacterales bacterium | reverse complement strand
CCCCCCCCCCCCCCCCCCCCCCCCCCCACGACAGGATCCGCAGCCATCCGCGCCGGCATCTACGCCGTCCTCCTCTTCCTCGTCCTGATAGCACCCGAGATCGGCCGGATGATCGACTTCCACAGCTTTGAGACCTTCGACCCCCACGGCCCCGGCCTCGGCAACCTCTTCGGCCAGATCTCGCCCTTCGAGGCGCTCGGTATCTGGCCCTCGGGCGATTTCCGCCTCACCCCGGGTGCCGGCGCCGTACCGGCTCTCGGCTACTACCTCGGCGCCGCCTTCGCCTCGATCCTGCTCCTGTATGGCCTGTTCCTCTGCTGGCGCCGCCGCGAGACCGCGATCCTCGCCGGCCTAGCCGCCGCCGCGCTGGCCTATGCGGCCGCCCGGATCGGCGGCACCCCCTACACCGCCGCCAAGGCGCTTGAGATCGGCGCCCCGCTGGCCGCGCTGGTCATCGTCCTGCCGCTGCTGCGCCGACCGGTCGCCTGGCTCTACCTGCTCGCGGCAGGTGGCTGCTCTCTGCTCGCGCTCGCCAACGCGCCAGTCGGTCCCGCTTCGTATACCCCGGCGCTGACCCAGTTGCGCGCCGACGTAGGCGAAGGCCCAACCCTCGTGCTCGCCTCACGACAGCTGCTCGTCGATGAACACGGCTCTCCCTATATCGCCTGGGAGCTGCGCGGAGGTCGCGTCTGCATCGAGACCGATGCCGAAGCTGGCGACCATCCGCCTCCCGGGGTGCGTTTCGTGGTTACCGAGAGCGGATCGACACGACCGCCGTTCCCGGGCTTCAGGGTCGACCGGGTCATCCCTCCATACGTTCTCTGGAGGCGGACCGGACTCGTCCACGGCGGCAGCCCCTGTCCCCTGATCGCCGTCCGCCAAGCCCGCCAAGGCTCCAACTGAGGTGACTTCGTCTTTTCCGGTGCTATTGGACTGCAAAAGGCGAAGTCAGTCCAGGGGGCCGTTCGACCGGGCCGTGGGTAGCATGGCCGGATCGAGGCTGCTACTCAAAAGATCACCGTCATGCTGCCGGACGGCACGCCGCTTGAGCTGCCCGACGGCGCGTCTGGCGCCGAAGCCGCCGCGGCGATCGGACCGGGGCTGGCCAAGGCCGCTCTGGCGATCAAGGTCGACGGCGAGCTGCGCGACCTGTCCGCGCCGCTTCCCGACGGCGCCGAGATCGGGATCCTCACCGATCGCGAACCCGAGGCCCTCGACCTGATCCGCCACGACGCCGCCCACGTGATGGCCGAGGCGGTGCAGGAGCTCTACCCGGGCACAAAGGTGACGATCGGGCCGGCGATCGAGAACGGCTTCTACTACGACTTCGACTTCCCCGAGGACGTCAAGGTCACCGACGCCGACCTGGAGAAGATCGAGGCGGCGATGCGCGCCCACATCGAGGCCGACGAGGCGTTCGAGCGCCGCGACGTGCCGGTCGCCGAGGCGATCGAGATCTTCGAGGGCCAGGGCGAGGATTACAAGGTGGAGCTGATCCGCGACCTGATCTCCGACGAAGGCGTGGAGACCGTCTCGCTCTACCGCAACGGCCCCTTCGAGGACCTCTGCCGCGGGCCCCACGGCCCTTCCACCGGCCGGATCAAGGCGATCAAGCTCAGCTCCCTCGCCGGCGCCTACTGGCGCGGCGACGAGAAGCGCCAGATGCTGACCCGGATCTACGGCACCGCCTTCTTCTCGAAAAAAGAGCTCAACAAGCACCTGGAGCTGATCGAGCAGGCCAAGGCGCGCGACCACCGCCGCCTCGGCCCCCAGCTCGGCATCTTCATGCTGCGCGAAGAGGCGCCGGGAATGCCCTTCTGGCTGCCCAACGGCACTACCCTGCTGCACCTGATCGAGGACCAGGTCCAGGCTCAGCTGCGCAAGCGCGGCTACCGCGAGATCGCCACCCCGCAGGTGCTCGACGAGGAGCTCTGGCACCGCTCCGGGCACTGGGAGAACTACCGCGACGACATGTACTTCATGCAGTCCGACGAGAGGCGCCTGGCGCTGCGGCCGATGAACTGCCCCGGCGCCTGCCTCGTCTTCGACTCCGAGCGCCACTCCTACCGCGAGCTGCCGCTGCGCCTGGCCGAGTTCGGCCGGGTCTCGCGCAACGAGCGCGAGGGCGTTTTGCATGGGCTGCTGCGGGTGCGCGCTTTCACCCAGGACGACGCCCACGTCTACTGCACCGAGGAGCAGATCGCCGACGAGGTCGCCGACATCTGCGCGGCGATCGACGAGCTCTACGCACGCTTCGGCTTCGAGGACGTGCGAGTCGAGCTCTCGACCCGGCCGGAGAAGTCGATGGGCTCGGAGGAGCAGTGGGCCAAGGCCGAGGCGGCGCTGACCGAGGCGCTCGACCGCCAGGGCCGCGAGTACGAGCTCAACCCGGGCGACGGCGCCTTTTACGGGCCGAAGATCGACTTCCACGTCACCGACGCGCTCGGCCGCTCCTGGCAGTGCGGGACCTGCCAGCTCGACTTCCAGATGCCCGAGCGCTTCGAGCTCTCCTACGTTGGAGCCGACGACGCCGCTCACCGGCCGGTGATGATCCACCGCGCCCTGCTCGGCTCGATGGAGCGCTTCGCCGGGATCCTGATCGAGCACTACGCCGGCCGCTTCCCGGTCTGGCTGGCGCCGGTGCAGGCGATCGTCCTGCCCGTCTCCGACCGCCACGGCTCCTACGCCGAGGGCGTCGTCGCCGAGCTGCGCGAGGCGGGCGTACGGGTCGAGATCGACACCCGCTCGGAGTCGGTCGGCAAGAAGATCCGCGATGCCGAGCTGGGCCGCTACCCCTACATGCTTGTGGTCGGCGACCGCGAGCTGGAGGCAGGCGCGGTTGCCGTTCGCTCCCACGAGGAGGGCGAGCTGGGGGCGATGCCGGCCGCCGACTTCGCCGCACGCGTCCGCGCCGAGAGCGAGCCCAGCTGAGCCGGGCGCTTGTCACCCACCGTCCTCTGTCTATACTCCGGATACTTGATCGCAGGCACGCCAAACACCCCGCGCCGCTGAGCGTCCCGTGTCCCGGTCCCTACATCTCGTCCTCTTGAAGCTCCACCACTCCTTTAGATAGTGCCGGTTCCGCGTAGGTTCGACCGGCGCCCACCAGAGCGCGACACGACTCGGATCAACGAGCGGATCCGCGTGCCCAAGGTCCGCCTGATCGGGGCCGATGGCGAGCAGCTCGGCGTGGTCGAGATCAACGAGGCGCTCAAACGCGCCCAGGACGCCGACCTCGATCTGGTCGAGGTGGCGCCCAACTCGAAACCGCCGGTCACTCGCCTGCTCGACTACTCGAAGTACAAGTACGAGCAGGAGCAGAAGCAGAAGCAGGCGCGCAAGCACCAGCAGCAGGTCAACATCCGCGAGATCAAGCTGCGGCCGAAGATCGCCCAGCATGACTACGAAACCAAGAAGGGCCATGTCGAGCGCTTTCTGCGCCATCAGGACAAGGTCAAGATCACGATCATGTTCCGCGGTCGCGAGCAGGCGCATCCCGAGCGGGGCAGGGCACTGCTGCAAAAGCTCTACGAGGATCTCGACGGGCTTGCGGTGATCGAGTCGCAGCCGCTTCAGGAAGGGCGCAACATGAGCATGTTGCTTGCGCCTGGCAAAGAGGCTGCCAAAGCTGAGGCTGCTGAGGCTGAGACTGAAGCTAAAGAGCCTGAGGGCGATACGCCTGGCGATGATGCTGCGGCTGCCTGAGGCCTATCCCGGCAGGGGTTCCACTTAACTTTTTGGAGAAGCGGATGAGGTCTCTCGAGGGCCGATCCGACCAAAAAGTACAAGACGTTCCACCCCTGCCGGGATAGGCCTCAGTCCGCGACGATGTTGGCGATTCGCTCTGCTGCGTGGCCGTCCCAGAGGGGCGGGGGCTCGGTGGCCTTAGCCGGTCGCTGAGTTAGAGCTTGGGGGATTTGAGCTATTGCGGCGGGGTCTAGGCCTAGGAGGGTGTTGGTGCCGGCGGTGATCGTTATTGGGCGCTCGGTGTTGTCGCGGAGGGTGAAGCAGGGGATGCCTAGGTAGGTGGTCTCCTCCTGGATGCCGCCGGAGTCGGTTAGGACGGCGCCGGCGTCGGCGAGCAGGGAGAGGAAGTCGAGGTAGCCGAGCGGTTCGCAGAGGCGCAGGCCCGGGTGCTTCTGGTCGATCGTCTCCATCGTCTTGCGAGTGCGGGGGTGGACTGGGAAGACGACCGGCAGCTCGCGCGCCAGGTCAGCGAGGCGCTCCACCGTCTCGGCCAGCAGCGGGCCGTCGACGAGGGCGGGGCGGTGCAGGGTGACCAGCACGTAGCCGCCGGTCTCGACGCCGAGTTTCGCGGCCGTGCCAATGGCGCGGAAGCGCTCCTCCAAAGCGACCAGCGTGTCGATCATCGTGTTGCCGACGAGGTGGATGCGCTCGGCCGGAATGCCCTCGGCGTGCAGGTTGTCGTTGGCCTCGGGGCTGTGGATGAAGAGGTGGTCGGAGAGCTGGTCGGCGACGATCCGGTTCAGCTCCTCGGGCATCGTGCGGTCGAAGCTGCGCAGGCCCGACTCGATGTGGGCGAGGGGGATCTGCATCTTCGCCGCGGTCAGGGCGGCCGCCAGGGTCGAGTTGACGTCGCCGGGGACCATCACCAGGTCGGGCTGTTCCTCTGCCAGGACCGGCTCCAGCCGTTCCATCACTCGCGCCGTCTGCTGGGCGTGGCTGCCCGAGCCGACCTCGAGCATGTGGTCGGGCTCCGGCACGCCCAGCTCCTCGAGGAAGACCTCCGACATCAGGCGGTCGTAGTGCTGGCCGGTGTGGACGATCGTGTGGCGGCCCTCGGGCAGCCGCGCCCGCAGCGCCCCGATCACCGGCGCCGTCTTGACGAAGTTCGGCCGCGTCCCGATCACGTAGACGATGCGCATCGGGCGCCACAGTACCCTGCGCCCCACCTGCCGGCCGCGAAGAGTGCCTGCACCGCAAGGCGCCGGTCTGCTTCAATAGCGACCCCGATGCCCAAGATGAAAACCCATTCCGGCGCCAAGAAGCGCTTCCGCAAGACCGGCACCGGCAAGCTGCGCGGCCGACGTGCCTACTCGAGCCACATCCTCGAGAAGAAGTCGCCGAAGCGCAAGCGTCGGATGGCGCGGCCGGTGGAGATCGCTCCGTCCGACGTCAAGTCGGTACGCCACCTGCTTGGAGGCGGCAAGTGAGCCGGGTAAAACGGTCCGTCCACGCGCGCAAGAAGCGCCGTAAAGTCCTCAAAGAAGCGAAAGGCTACTTCGGGCGCAAGCACTCTTCGTACCGGTTCGCCAAAGAGCAGGTGCAGCGGTCGGGAATGTACGCCTACCGCGACCGGCGCAACCGCAAGCGCGAGTTCCGCCGGCTCTGGATCACCCGGATCAACGCCGCCGCGCGGCTAGAGGGCATGAGCTATTCCGAACTGATCCACGGCCTCGCCGGGGCCGGCGTTGAGGTGAACCGCAAGATGCTCGCCGATATCGCGGTCAACGACCGCGAGGCGTTCCGCCGATTTGTGGAGCTGGCCCGGGAGGGTGCGGCCGCCTAGCCGCAGCCAAGACTCCACTTTCCCGGGCGGGCCGTCTTCACGGCCCGCTTTTTCGTTCCAGGAGAAGAAACACAGAACAAGAACACACTTGAGCCGATGATCGAAAGCCCCCAAAACGAGAAGCTGAAGCTGGTCCGCAAGCTGCGCGAGCGCAAGCATCGCGAGCGCGAGGACGCCTTCGTCACCGAGGGCGAGGATCTGGTTGAGGCCGGCCTAGCCGCCGGTTCCGAGCCGCGCTTCGTGCTGACCGCGCCGGGAGCCGGCCTGGAAGGTGAGGAGGTGGAGGCTGAGCTGCTCGCCGGCGTATCGAGCCTCGGCTCCGGCACGCGGGCGATCGCGGTCTGGTCGCAGGGCTGGGCCGAGCCCGGGGGCTCGCCCTGCCTTTACCTGCACGGCGTCGCCGACCCCGGCAACGTCGGCACGATCCTCCGCACCGCTCACGCCCTGCTCGACGGGGTCGTCGTCCTGGGGCCGGGCTGCGCGGATCCGTTCGGGCCGAAGGCGGTGCGGGCGAGCATGGGCTCGATCTTCGGCCAGCCTGTCGCCCGTGGCGAGGTAGGGGAGACGCCGGCACCCCGTACCGCGCTGGTGGCGCACGGGGGCGAGCCGCTTGCCGCCCTGGAGAGCGTGGCGACCATCTGCCTCGGCGCCGAGCGGGAGGGGTTGCCGGAGGAGGTTCTCGCCGCCTGCGATTCCCGGGCGACCATCCCCCTGCGCAGCGGTGGGGCCGAGTCGCTCAACGTCGCCGCCGTGGCCGCAATTTGCGCCGAGCGGATATCGTCGCTCGCCATGCCGGAGGGTCCTGATGGCAACTGAGAGAGGGCTTGAGCGAGTCGAAGAGCTCAGGGTCGAGGCCGCGACGGCGATCGAGGCCGTCACCGGCACGGCGGAACTGGAGGAGCTGCGGGTCCGCTATCTCGGCCGCAAGGCCGAGCTGACGACGATCCTGCGCGGGATCGCCGAGCTGCCAGCGGAGGAACGGGGCAAGGTCGGCGCCGGCGCCAACAAGGCCCGCAAGGCACTCGAGGAGTTGATCGAGTCGCGTGCCGGGTCGCTCGACGCCGGCGAGCTCGAGTCGCGGCTGGCCGAGGACCGCGTCGACGTCACCCTCCCCGGCGCCCCGGCCAGGCCGGTCGGCCACATCCATCTAATTACCCGCACCACGCGCCAGATCGAGGACACGATGGTCGGCCTCGGCTACCGGGTGATGGAGGGGCCCGAGGTCGAGCACGACTACTACAACTTCACCGCGCTCAACCACCCGCCGGGCCACCCGGCGCGGATGCTCCAGGACACCTTCTACGTCCAGTCCGACCCCGAGGTGCTGCTGCGCACCCATACCTCGCCGGTGCAGGTGCGCAGCATGGAGGCCCAGCCGCCGCCAATCTTCATGATCGCCCCTGGCAAGGTCTACCGGCGCGACTCCGACGCCACCCACAGCCCGATGTTCCACCAGGTGGAGGGTTTGGCGATCGGTGAGGGGATCACCCTGGCCGATCTGCAGGGAACGCTTGACGAGTTGCTGCGGGCGATCTTCGGTGCCAGCCGCGAGGCGCGCATGCGTCCGCACTTCTTCCCCTTCACCGAGCCCAGTGTCGAGTTCGACGTCTCCTGCTTCCAGTGCGACGGCACGGGAGCGCTCGCCGATGGCGAGCGCTGCAACCTCTGCAAGGGGATCGGCTGGATCGAGGTCGGCGGTGCCGGCATGGTCGATCCCAACGTGCTCGGCTTCGTCGAATCGAACGGCTATGACCCGGAGCGGGTGCAGGGCTTCGCCTTCGGCATGGGCGTCGAGCGGATCGCGATGCTGCGCCACGGCGTCCCCGACCTGCGGCGCTTCTTCGACAACGACGTGCGGGTGCTGGAGCAGTTCTCATGAGGGTGCCGTACTCATGGCTGCGCGAGTACTGCGATCCCGGCGTCGAGCCGGGCGCGCTCGCCGAGCGGCTGGCGATGACCGGCACCGAGGTCGAGCGGGTCGGCGCGGTCGGTCCCCCCTCGGCAGAGGGGTTCGTCGTCGGCAGGGTGCTGGCCGCCGAGCCGCACCCCAACGCCGACCGGTTGAGCGTCTGCACGGTCGACGCCGGCGACGGCGAGCGGACGATCGTCTGCGGGGCGCCCAATGTCGCGGCGGGCCAGACCGTTCCCGTGGCGCTGCCGGGAGCGACGCTGCCGGGGGGGCACAAGATCGGCAAGGCGAAGCTGCGCGGGGTCGAATCGATGGGGATGATCTGCGCCTCCTCCGAGCTGGAGTTGGGAGAGGGGCCACCCGGGATCATGGTGCTCGAGGACGACGGTCTCGTTCCCGGCACACCCCTTTCCGAGGTGCTGCCGATCGCCGAGCCGGTGCTGGAGCTGGAGGTGACGCCGAACCGGGTCGACTGCTTCGGCATCTACGGCGTCGCCCGCGAGGTCCACGCGATCAGCGGCGCGCCGTTGGCTCAGGAGCCGTGGCTGGAGGACGCCGTCGCCGAGGGCAAAGGCGATGCGGGTGACTACGCCTCGGTCGCGGTTGAGGTCCCGGAGCTCTGTCCGCGCTTCACCGCCCGGGTCTTCACCGACGTGACCATCGCGCCCTCGCCGTCTTGGCTGCAGGCGCGGCTTGCAGCGGCCGGGCAGCGCTCGATCAACAACGTCGTCGACATCACCAACTACACGATGCTGCTCACCGCCCAGCCGCTGCACGCCTTCGACCTCGACAAGGTCCCGGACGGGGCGCTGACGATCCGCGCCGCGGCCGAGGGGGAGAAGATGACGACGCTTGACGACGTCGAGCGGACCTTCGATGCGGAGACCGTGCTCGTCTGCGACAGCAACGGTCCCTCGGGGGTCGCCGGGATCATGGGTGGCCAGCGCAGCGAGGTCTCCGCTGAGACGACCAGCGTCCTGCTCGAGGTCGCGACCTGGAACGGGACCAACATCCTGCGCACCTCGCGAATGCTGGGCCTGCGCTCGGAGGCCTCCTCGCGCTTCGAGAAGCAGCTCCACCCGGAGCTCTGCCTGCGGGCGCAGCGGATCGCCTCGCGGTTGATGGTCGAGCTCTGCGGGGCCAAGCTGGTGCCGGGGACGATCGACGTGGCGACCGGCGTCGTTTCGATGCCGGCGATTCGCCTGCGCGGCGACCGGGTCGAGGGCCTGCTGGGCATGGCGATTCCCCTGGCCGACCAGCAGACCTACCTGGAGCGCCTGGGCTTCGGCGTTGCCGCAAACGAGCAGGACCTCGAGGTCACCGTGCCGCCCGACCGCCACTACGACGTCACCCGTGAGGTCGACCTGATCGAGGAGGTCGGACGGGTTCACGGACTAGACGAGCATCTGCCCAGCACCCTGCCGGCGGTGGCCGGCAGGGGCGGCGGACTCAGCCGCGAGCAGCGCCTGCGCCGCCGCGCCGAGGACACGATGCGGGACCTCGGCTTCGACGAAGTGGTCGGCTGGAGCTTCACCGACCCGGAGGAGGCCGGAAAGCTGCGGATCCAGGACGGCGATCCGCGCGCTAACCCGATCGCGCTGTCCAACCCGCTCTCAGAGGACCAATCCGTGATGCGGACGACCGTCCTCGGCTCGCTGCTCGACGTGGCCCAGCGCAACCAGGCCCACGGCGCCACCCGCGTCGCAATCTTCGAGTCCGCCCGCGTCTACCTGGACCCGCCGCCGACGGGCCGAAATCCGGAACATACGTCCGGAAATCGGCCCGTCGGTCCCTTGGCTGGGGGGTTTCCAGGGGAGCGGGAGGCACCGGATTACGAGCCGCACCGGATCGGAGGCCTCGCGGTGGGGCCGTTGGCGCCCGGGTCCTGGCGGGGGGGAGGCGAGCCTGCGGACTTCTTTGCGCTCAAGGGCTCATTGGAAGCGCTTGCCGGTCAGCTTGGAGCCGAGCTCGCCTTCGAGGCTGGCGAGGAGCCGTTCCTGCATCCCGGCCGGTCGGCCCGGGTGAGCGTCGGGGGTGAGGCGGCCGGCTGGATCGGCGAGCTGCACCCGCTCGTCTGCCGGGCCTGGGACATAGAGGCCGCGGTCGGCTTCGAAGTCGACCTGGCGGCGTTGGTCGCCGTTGCCACGGCGGGAGTGGAGACCTTCGAGGACGTGACCAGCTACCCGGCCGTCAACCAGGACATCGCCGTCGTGGTGCCGGGTGAGATCGCGGCGGAGCAGGTTCGGGCCGCCGTGCTTGCGGCGGGGGGCGAGCTGCTGCGGGCCGCCGACGTCTTCGACCTCTACGAGGGCGAGCAGGTCGGCGAGGGCAACAAGAGCCTCGCGCTGCGGCTCGAGTTCCGGGCGCCGGACCGTACGTTGACCGACGAGGAGGTTGCCGCCGAGCGCTCGGCGATCGAGGCCGAGCTGGTGCAGATCGGGGGCTCGCTCCGTGTCTGACGCAGCCTCACAGCCGCTCCACGGCGACCCCGCCGCGCGGGTCCTGGTCGCCGGTGCCTCCGGCTTCACCGGGGCACTGGCGGCGCAGATCGTCTGGCGCCACCCGAAGCTGGAGCTGGTCGCCGTCACCTCGCGCAGCGACGCCGGCACCCGGCTCGATCGGCTCTACCCGCGCTACCGGGTGCCGCTGGAGCTGACCGAGCTTGACCTCGACCGGATCGAGGGAGTTGACGCCGCGATCGTCGCCTATCCCCACGGGGCCTCGGCGCCCGCGGTCGCGGCTCTGCGCGGGCTCGGCGCGCTCGTCGTCGACCTCTCGGCCGACTTCCGCCTCCGCGACCTGCCCACCTACGAGCGCTGGTACGGCGAGCACGGGGCGCCGGAGCTGCTCGAGGGCGCCGTCTACGGGCTGACCGAGCTCTACCGCGACCAGCTGCGCGAGGCCGAGCTGGTCGCGACCCCCGGCTGCTACCCGACCGCGAGCGTGCTGGCGCTGGCGCCGCTGGCCGAGCGCGGCCTGCTCGCCGACGTCGTCATCGACGCCAAGCAGGGAGTCTCCGGCGCCGGCCGCGGCGGCGGCGACGCGATGCACTACGTCTCGATGGACGAGAACGCCTTCGCCTACAAGACCGAGGGCCACAGGCACAGGCCCGAGATCGAACAGGAGCTGGCCGCGCTGGGCAGCCCGGCGCCGGTCACCTTCGTCCCCCACCTGCTGCCGCTCGACCAGGGCGAGCTGACCAGCTGCTACGCGCAGACCAGCGAGCCGATCTCCAAGGACGAGGTGCAGGCGCTCTACCGCGAGCGCTACGCCGGAGAGCCCTTCGTCCACGTTGTCGACAGCCCGCCTGGACTGCGCGACGTGCGCGACACCAACGAGTGCCACGTCTACGTCACCGTCGAGGAGCGGGGCAGGGTGATCGCCTTTTCCGCGATCGACAACCTCTGGAAGGGCGCCTCCGGACAGGGCGTGCAGAACCTCAACCTGATGCTCGGCCTCGACGAGACGGAAGGCCTCCTATGACGTTCCGGTGCGCCTTTCCCCCTCTATTCCGGGATAAAGCGCACCGGAAGGGGTTCGTATGAGCGAGGGGTTCTTTAAGTCTCGCTGGGTAACGCCTCCTCCCGGCGTCGAGGAGCTCGACCCTGCGCAGCTCGCCCCCGGCTTCCGCGCCGGCGGTGCCCACTGCGGGCTCAAGGGCGGCGGCAAGACGGACATCGGCCTGCTCGTCTGCGACGCGCCCGAGGTCTCCTCGGCGATCCTGCTCACCCGCAACGCTTCATCGGCGGCGCCGGTGCGCGTCTGCCGCGAGCGTTGCGAGCGGGGCGCGATCCGCGCCGCGGTCGTCAACGCCGGCAATGCCAACGCCGAGACCGGTGAGAAGGGCTTCGCCGACGCGGTCGCGATGTGCGACGAGGCGGCGGCGAAGCTCGGCCTGCGGCCGGAGACGGTCGCGGTTGCCGAGACCGGCGTGATCGGCGTGCCGCTGCCGATCGAGGCCGTCCTGGGCGGCATCGGCGAGGCCGCCGAGGCCCTCGCCGAGGCCGGGGCAGCGACCTTCTCCGACGCGATCCTCACCACCGACCGTTGGCCCAAGCGCTGCACGGTCCGAGCCGGGGGCGTGACCCTTTCAGCCCAGGCCAAGGGCGGCGGGATGATCCAGCCGAACATGGCGACGATGCTCTGCTTCGTGCAGACCGACGCGGTCGTCGAGGACCCGAACGCCGCCCTGCGCGCCGCTACCGATGCCTCCTTCGAGCGGATCACCGTCGATGGCCAGATGAGCACCAACGACACCGTCCTGCTGCAGGCGACCGGGGCGTCGGGCCAACCCCTTCCCGAAGGTCTGCTCGAGGCGGTCCTCCTGCAACTTGCACTCGAGGTCGTTGCCGACGGCGAGGGCTCGACGCGGGTCGGCCGGATTCAGGTCGACGGTGCCGCCTCACAAGAGGAGGCCGAGCGGGTCGCCCGCGCGATCGCCAACTCGCCGCTGGTCAAGACGGCGCTCTTCGGCCGCGACCCCAATTGGGGCCGGATCGCCCAGGCGGCCGGAATGGCGCTCGCCGGCGAAGACCTCGAGGAGATCGGAGGCGACTCGATCGACAACTCCGAGCTTGCGGCGGACGTTCCGGAGGCCAAGATCGGTTTGCGACTCGACCGTGGAGACCACCCCGCCCACGTCTATTTCTCCGACCTCGGCTATGAGTACGTCCGGATCAACGCGGAGTACACGACATGACCACGAACGAGAGGGGGCAGCGATGACCGAGCAGGCGCCGCAGTCGCGGGCGGCCGGAGTCAGCGTCGAGACGCTGATGGAGGCGCTGCCCTACATCCGCGAGTTCCACGGCCGCACCGTGGTGATCAAGTACGGCGGCGCGGCGATGCTCGACGACGAGCTGCGCGAAGCCTTCGCCACCGATGTCGTCCTGCTCAAGTACGTCGGGCTCAACCCGGTGATCGTCCACGGCGGCGGCCCGGAGATCACCCGCTACATGGACCGGCTCGACCTCGAGGTCCGCTTCCACGAGGGCCTGCGCGTCTCCGACGCGGAGACGGTCGAGATCGCGCGCATGGTCCTGGTCGGCAAGCTCAACTCCGAAATCGTCCAGCGGCTGAACCGCCACGGCCAGGCCGCGGTCGGCCTCTCCGGCGAGGACGGGACGCTGTTCGAGGTCGCGCCGGTCCCGAACGCCGAGCACGTCGGCTTCGTCG
>DASSMU010000095.1:0-4543 GCA_035701465.1 Solirubrobacterales bacterium | reverse complement strand
CGCAGGCGAGGCAGTAGCGCTGGTCGGGGGCGACGTGGACGCCGCAGGACGGGCATTGCTCGCCACTCGTCGCGACGAGCGAGTGGGTTGCGGCGGTGGCCGGGGGGGGAGGCGAAGGTGCGGCCGCCGGCTGCGCCACCGGCGCGGCTGGGGTTGCCGGAGGGGCGTCCGGGACCGGGTGAACCCCGGGTGGGGGAGTCGCGCCGGGCCTGGGCGGTGGGGAGGGGCCGGGCTCCGTAGGCGGGTACGCGTCGTCCCCAAGGGCCTGGGGTGCGTGCGCGTTCAGGGCGTTGGTCGGGTCCATGTGTGCTGTCGCGAAGAAGACCTGGCGGCTGAGTGGGATCGGCCGCTGCGGTCAAACAACATGGTGAAGCCGTTGTGCGCGCAGATGTTGCGGAGTTGTGAACCAGTCCCTGTGCCCAGGCATGATTTTGGTTCACATTTGGGTGACATTTTCGTGGCCGAGTGGCGTGACACTTGATGGCAGTGCCAATAGGTAAGGACGACGAGGGTCTCGGCGGCGCTCGCGCGGCGAGCTGCGCGAGTTGCAATGCCACGCTCGAGAGTAGCCAGCGCTACTGCGTCGAGTGCGGCGCCCGGCGCGGACCGGTGCCCGTCGCGTTCGCCAAGTGGCTCTCGATCGTGCGGCCGGATGCCGGCTCCGAGGTAGCAACGGGAGGCGCCCCGCCGGACGCCGAGGAGAGCGCCGCCGCTGCAGAGGAGGCCGTCTTCGAGGACTCGACCCTAGTCGAGCGCTTCATGCCGGAGCCGCGCAGCGCCGCGATCGCGACGATGGCCCTGCTCGCTTTCGGCGTCGTCGTCGTCGCCGCCACCGGGCCGCTTGCCCAGAGCGCCGGCATCTCTCCGATCGTGGTCGAGATGGGGTCGAGCCCGAGCACCGCGACCAGCGCCGAACCCGAAGCCGAAGCGCCGGAATCGATCGCGGAAGCCCCGGTGGAAGCGCCGGAAGCCACCCCGTCCTCGGTGCCGAGCGAACCGCAACCCGAAGGCTCGCCCACCGCCCCCGCAAAAACGAAGACGGAATTCCCCGAAGAAGAACCCCTCCCGCCAGTCCAGCACGTGTTCATGATCGTGCTCGGAGACCACGGCTACGAAGAAGCCTTCGGGTCTGGCTCGCAGTCGACCTACCTCTCCCAGACCCTGCCCGCCAAGGGCGAGCTGCTCTCCAACTACTACGCGGTGACCCAGGGCGACCTGGCCAACGAGATGGCGTTGCTCAGCGGCCAGGGGCCGACGGCGGCGACCGCGGCGAACTGTCCCGAATACAAGGACGTCTCGCCCGGCACCCTGAGCGCGGAAGGCCAGGCCGAAGGCGACGGTTGCCTCTACCCGGCGGAAATCAAAACGCTGCCGGGCCAGCTCGCGGAAGCGAAAAAGAGCTGGAAGGCCTACGTCGAGGACATCGGCAACGGCCAGGCGGGCCAGGCGACCAGCTGCCGCCACCCGGTCCTCGGCGGCGCCGACGACGCCCAGGCGCCGCGCCCCGGCGATGCGTACGAGACTTGGCGCAACCCGTTCGTCTACTTCCACTCGCTCGTCGACGGCGCCGAATGCGGCGAACGCGACGTCGGCCTCGACCAGCTCGAAACCGACCTCGGGGACGAGAAACAGACACCGGCCTTCTCTTACATCGTGCCCAATGCCTGCCACGACGGCAGCGAAGTGCCGTGCGAAGCCGGTCAGCCGGCCGGGCTCGCCGCCGCCCAGCCGTTCCTGGAAAAGGTCGTGCCGGAGATCGAAGCCTCGGCCGCCTATAAAAAAAGCGGTCTGATCGCGATCACCTTCGCCCAGGCGCCTCAGAGTGGGCCGAGCGCCGACGCCGGCGCCTGCTGCGGGACCCCCGAATACCCCAACATGCCGCCGGCCGCCGCGGCCCCGGCCGGCACCGGGCCGGTGAAAGAAACGGGGGGCGGAGGCAGGGTCGGAATGCTGCTGCTCTCACCCTTCGTCGAACCTGGCAGCGTCAACGAAACCGGCTACTACAACCATTACTCGATGCTGCTCAGCATCGAGGAATTCTTCGGCCTGCCGACGATCGGCTACGCCGCGAACCCTGCCCTCTCTGCCCTCGACGGCACGGTGTTCAACCTCGGCTCCTAATTGGATCTAGGGCACGCTGCCAGGCTCGCCGAGGGCCTTCTCGGCCGGCGCGAGCCGGATCGCCTGTAGTCTGCAAGTAGATGCCGATCGACCAGAGCAAGATGGGCCAGGTGGTGACCGCGCAGATGGAGGCGCTCGAAGCCGACTACGGCGAGGACTGCCAGATCGGCGATGTCTGCACGATCGTCGAGGTCGTCGGCCCGCACGGCTCGCACGTGCGGGTGCGGACCAGCGATATGCGCCCGCACATGGCCCTCGGCCTGATCCGCATGGCCGAGCACGCGATGCTCGGCAACCTCGGCGGCGGCGGCGAGTAGCGCGGCGCGGAAGCGCGCTGGTCCCGTGACGAAGTCTTGACTTTCAGCGCACCACGCGCGCGGCGGTCCATTTCAGGATCGGGGTGTGAGCGCGCGCTATTCGAAGAACCTCGATGTCGGCGTCGGAGCCGTGCTCTCAGTCGACTTCAAGACGGTGCGGGGCAAGGTAGTCGGCTATTCGATCCTCCTTCTTCTCAAAACCGCTGAAAGCAAGGAGGCAATCCGTGTATTCGACAGCGCGCATGGAATCAATGAGATGCATCGGTACTCCGACGGTGGCGGGAAGCGAAACGGAACGGAGTTTCACAACGGTACCCTTGACGAAGGGATGCGCGCTGCGATCCATGCGATCGAACGTGGCTATCTTGAGATGATCGAAGGATGGAGGGAAGGATGAGCCAACGCCACCAGATACAGGGCGCAGTGAGCGATTCTCCAGCTGGCAAGGTGATGGACGAAGCCATCGAGCTGGCCATTGCCGAAGAATCCCCATATCCGGAACAGGCCTTTTTTCTAGACACTCATGCCCCCCACGCTGAGCGTGAAATGGAGCGCGTTGCCCAAGACGGCTATTCCGTGGTCCTCGTGTCGCCTGACGGCGACATTCAGATCATTGCGCCGGAGGAGATCCTCGGAGACGCACCTACATCCCAGGCTCCGGCCGCGCTCAGCCCGGCTCAGCCACCAGCGCGCTGACCCACGGCCGGGTCGAACTGGAGTCCCAGACGCCGGCGCGCCCGCTCTCGAGGGGGCGACTATCCTCAACCGTCCATGCCTGAGGGGACCCCCAAGACCGTGGTAATGAAGTTCGGCGGCACCTCCGTGGCCGGCGCCGAGCAGATCAAGCGCGCCGCGCGGCGGATCGTCGCCGCGCGCGAAGCCGGCAGCCGCGCCGTCGCCGTGCTCTCGGCGCGGGGCAAGACGACCGACGAGCTGGTCGCCCAGGCGCTGGAGATCTCCGACCGGCCCGACTCGCGCGAGATGGACATGCTGCTCTCCACCGGTGAGCGGATCTCCTGTGCGCTCTGCGCGATGGCGATCCACGACATGGGCCACAAGGCGATCTCGCTGACCGGGTCCCAGGCTGGGATCGTCACCGACTCCTCCCACACAAAGGCGCGGATCATCGACGTCAAAGCCGAGCGGATCGAGGAGGCGCTGGAGGAGGACCGGATCGTCCTCGTCGCCGGCTTCCAGGGCGTCTCGACCGAGAGCCACGACGTCACCACGCTCGGCCGCGGCGGCTCCGACACCACCGCGGTCGCCCTCGCCGCCGCGCTGGGTGCCGACGTCTGCGAGATCTACACCGACGTCGCCGGCGTCTTCAGCGCCGACCCGCGCATCGTCCCCGACGCCCGCAAGCTGCCGGTCGCCTCCTACGAGGAGATGCTCGAGATGTCGGCCTCGGGCGCCCGCGTCCTGCAATTGCGCTCGGTCGAGTACGCGCGCAACCACGGGGTGCGGATCCACTGCCGCAGCAGCTTCGAGGACGGCCCCGGTACCCTCGTCGTCAGCGAAGCCGAGACCGAGCAGGAGACCGTGGAGCAACCTTTCGTAACAGCCGTGACCCACTCCGACGACGAGGCCCGCGTGACCCTGACAGGGATCCGCGACGAGCCCGGCGTCGCCGGCGAGATCTTCAACGCGCTGGCGGAGGCCGGGATCAACGTCGACGTGATCATCCAGAACGAGCCGGTCCGCCCGGACGAGCTCGCCGACCTCTCCTTCACGATCGACCGCGCCGAGCTGGTTACCGCGACCGACGCGCTCGCCGCCCTCGGCGACGTCAGTCAGGGCGTCCGCACCGACGACCGGATCGGCAAGGTCTCGATCATCGGCGCCGGCATGCGCTCGCACCCGGGCGTCGCCGCCAAAGTCTTCGAGGTGCTCGGCCGCGAGCGGATCAACATCGAGATGATCTCCACCTCGCCGATCAAGATCTCCTGCGTCATCTCGGCAGGCCGCGTGCCCGACGCGGTGCGGGCCCTGCATAAAGCTTTCGATCTAGGGGCTGACGCCGTCCGCCCCGAAGATCCAGCGGGAACCGAGCACCGCCCAGCGATTACCGGATAGAGAAAGCGATCTTCGCGGGTGGCGCGGGGTGA
>DASSMU010000094.1:0-6689 GCA_035701465.1 Solirubrobacterales bacterium | reverse complement strand
AGGCGCGGATCGACGAACTGCTCGCCGCGGTGGCGATGGAGCGCCGCGCCGGGGAGCGCGTCGGCGAGCTCTCGGCCGGGATGCGCCAACGCCTGGCGATCTGCCGCTGCGTCCTGCACGAGCCCGAGCTGCTGCTGCTCGACGAGCCCGACTCGAATCTCGACGCCGAGGGCCGCGAGCTGGCGCGAGGGCTGGTCGGCCCCGCCGAGGGCCGCACTCGGGTGATCGTCAGCCACGACCCCGAGCGCTTCGAAGCCGAGGCCAACCGGGTGCTACGGCTCGAGGCCGGCGGCAAGGTGGCGGCCCAGTGAGCTTCCGGTGCGCCTTGTCCCCTCTATTCCTGGATAAAGCGCACCGGAAGACGGAGCGATGACCCCGTCCCGCACAGCCTTCGCCACGATCGTCGCCAAGGACCTGCGGGCCGAGCTGCGCACGCTGCAGTCGCTGCCGGCGATGGCGCTCTTCGCCACCACCACCTTCGTCATCTTCCGCTTTGGCCTCGACCGCACCAGCCTCTCCGGCAGCCTCGCCGCCGGGGTGCTCTGGGCGACCCTGCTCTTCGCCGCCCTGCTCGGCGTCAACCGCCTCTTCGTCGCCGAGCGCGAGGAGGGCGGCTTCGACGCGATCCGGCTCGCCCCGATCGACCGCAGCGCGCTGTTCGCCGCCAAGGCAACCGCACTCTTCGCCTACCTGCTGGTGCTGGAGCTGGTCGTGGTGCCGATCTTCGCCCTCTTCTTCCTCGGCTCCGCCGCGGCGTTGCCGCCGCTCCTCGTCGTCCTCGTCCTCGCCGACCTCGGCATCGCCGCGACCGGCACGCTGATCTCCTCGATGGCGGTCCACTCGCGCGCCCGCGACCTGCTCGGCCCGCTCGTCCTGCTGCCCCTGGTCGTGCCGCTGATGATCGCCGCCACCGGCGCCAGCGAGCCACTGCTGGCCGTGGGCGGTCCCGGTTACCACCGCTTCGGGACCTGGCTCGCGGTGCTCTCCCTATACGATCTGATCTTCCTCCTGGTCGGCTACGCGGTCTTCGACTTCCTGCTGGAGGACTAAGCCCCAGACCGCATCGCACCGCGAGAAACGCATGTACGGCAAAGGACTGAGACCCCTCTCGATCGCGACCGTCGTGGCGATTGCCGCCGCGTTCTCGTTCGTCTTCTTCTACGCCCCGCTCGACGCCGACCAGGGCTTCATTCAGAAGATCTTCTACCTGCACGTGCCGCTGGCGATCGTGGCGCTGGTCGGCTTCGTCGTCGGCGGCGTCTTCGCGATCCTGCACCTGCGCAGCAGCGACCGGCGCTGGGACGCCTACTCCTACGTCTCGATCCACATGTCGGTGATCTTCGGCGTCGCCGTGCTGATCACCGGCTCGATCTGGGCCAAGGCCTCCTGGGGACACTGGTGGGTCTGGGACGAGCCGACCCTGGTCAGCTTCCTGATCGTCTTCCTGATGTACGCGACCTACTACCCCTTCCGCTACGCGATCGAGGACCCCGAGCGCCAGGCTCGCTACGCCTCGGTCTTTGCCGTCACCGCCGGCGCTTTCGTGCCGCTCAACTTCATCGCGGTGCGGATGGCGCAGAGCCTCGTCCACCCGCGCGTCTTCGCCACCACCAACGGCGGCCTGCCCGGCTCGATGATGCTCACCTTCCTCGTCTGCCTGACCGCGGTAGCGCTGCTCTGGCTGACCCTGGTCAAGTTCGAGCTGACCGCGAAGAGCACCTCGGGTCAGATCAAGCGGCTGCGCCGCGCCCTCGACGCTCCGGCTCCCGGCAGCGCCTCGCGGATCGCCCCGGAGGTGAGCTAGGTGGACCTGCTGCCGCTCGCCGGCGCGCCGGCCCTGCCCCTCGACGAGGCGGGCAAGTACGTCGCCGGCGCCTACATCGTCTTCGTCCTGCTGCTCGTCGTCTACGTCGCGATCATGGCGGCGAAACTGCAGCGGATGGAGCGCGAGCTGCGTGAGCTGGCGGGGTTCGCCGAGAACCGCGCCAACGACGAGGCGGCCGCACCCGAGCGCGAGGAGGTGAGCGCCTGATGTCGGAGCTGCTGGCGCTCGGCGTCTCCCACAAGACGGCGCCGCTCGACCTGCGCGAGCGCCTCTCGCTGACCGAGGGCCGGGCCGCCGGGGCGCTGCGCGAGCTCACCGACGTCGCCGGCATCCACGAGGCGGCGGCGATCTCGACCTGCAACCGCACCGAGCTCTACCTCGTCGTCTCTGACCCGGTCGAGGCCGAGTCGACCGCGCTCGGCGTGCTCACCCGCCAAGCGGACATCCGCCCCACCGAGCTGCTCGGCCACCTCTACTCGCTGCGCTCCGGCGAGGCAGTGCGGCATCTCTTCCGCGTCACCGCCGGGCTCGACTCGATGATCCTCGGCGAGGCCGAGATCCAGGGCCAGGTCAAACGCGCCTACGAGCTGGCCCTGGTCGAGGGCGGCACCGGGCCGATCCTCAACCGCCTCTTCCGCGGCGCCCTCGCCGCCGGCGGCCGTGCCCGCGAGGAGACCGGGATCAGCGAGAAGAACGTCTCGATCCCCTCGGTCGCGGTAGAGCTGGCGCGGCGCACCCTGGGCGACCTCGGCGACCGCCGGGTCCTGGTGGTCGGCGCCGGCGAGACGGCGGAGCTGGTCGCCCGCGCCCTCGTCCGCCGCGGCGTCGCCACGGTCTTCGTCGCCAACCGCCACTACGACCGGGCGATCGGCCTGGCCCAGCGCTTCGAGGGCAACGCGGTCCGCTTCGAGGAGTTGCCTGAGCAGCTCGAGCAGGCCGACATCGTCGTCTCTGCGACCAACTCGCCTCACCACATCGTCGAGCGCGACGAGCTCGAACAGGTGATGAAGATCCGTAAAGGGCGGCCACTGCTGCTGGTCGACATCGCCGTGCCCCGCGACATCGAGCCGGCCTGCCGCGAGATCGCCGGCGTCAGCCTGCACGACATCGACGACGTGCAGCAGATCGCCGAACGCAATGCCAGCGGCCGTGAGTCCGAGGCGAAGCTGGCCGAGCGGCTGCTCGACGCCGAGCAGGAGCGCTTCGAGAAATGGCTCGCCTCGCTCGAGGTGGTGCCGACGATCGCGGCGCTGCGCGAGCGCGGCGATGAGGTCGTGCGCCGCGTCATCGCCGAGAACGAGGGCCGCTGGGAGAACCTCGGCGAGGCCGATCGGGAGCGGCTGAGCGCGATGGCGAAGGCGATTGCCTCCCGCCTCCTGCACGAGCCGACCCTGCGGATGAAGCGCTCGGCGGGAAGCGACGAGGCCTACCTCTACGTCAGTGCTCTACGTGAGCTGTTTGGGCTGGACGTGGAGACAGAGCCCGAGGCCGAGGGCAGCTCGAATGTGACTGAGTTGCGTAGGAGCGACCCCGGCAGGGGTTCCGCTTAACTTTTTCGAGCTGCGCTTGCGGCGACCGACGATGGCTGCTCGCGAAAAAGTACAAGACGCTCCACCCCTGCCGGGGTCGCTCCTTGGCGGGGCGGGCCTCTTTCGATGATTCGGATTGCTACTCGCGGCAGCGCGCTTGCCTTGGCCCAGGCAGGCCAGGTCGCTGAGCTGCTGGGTGGAGCTGAGCTGGTCGAGGTTTCCTCCGACGGTGAGGTTGGTGACAAGGCGCGCTTTGTGCGAGGAGTGGAGCGGGCGCTGCTCGACGGTGAGGCGGAGATCGGGGTTCACTCGGCCAAGGACCTGCCCGCCGAGCTGCCCGACGGGCTGGCTATCGGCGCGGTGCCGGCGCGGGAGGAGCCTGCCGACGCCTGGATTGGCGCCGGTGGCTCGCTGAACGAGGTGCTCGAGGGTGCCAAGGTCGGCACCGCCAGCCTGCGGCGCCGCGCCCAGCTGCTCGCGGCCAGGCCCGATCTGGACGTGCGGGAGCTCCACGGCAACGTCGACACCAGACTGCGCAAGCTCGCCGAGGGTGAGCTGGACGCAATCGTTCTCGCGGTGGCCGGGCTGCGGCGGCTGGGGCGTGAGAGCGAGATCTCCTTCTCAATCCCAGCCGAATCGATGACCCCTGCCGCGGGCCAGGGCTCGCTGGTACTGCAGATCCGGGCTGACGACGAAAGTACCGCCGCGGCCGTGACCTCACTCGGCGACGAGACCGCCCTGCGCGAGCTGACCGCGGAGCGCGCCGTCGTCTCGCTGCTCGACGCGACCTGCGCCACCCCGATCGGGGTCCGCGCGACGGTCGACGGCGAGCGGATGCGGATGGACGCCTTCGTCGGCCTCCCCGACGGCAGCGAGTGGGTCCGCGACCGGGTCGAGGGCACAGCGGCAGAACCGGCCCTGCTCGGCGCCGAACTGTCCCAGCGCCTCCTAGACACCGGCGCCCGCGACTTGCTCGACCGGGCGGAGAAGTGGAGTCGCGGACGTGTCTGAGCTTAGGGGTTCTATACACCCCTTTAACTCAGACACCCCCCTTGGTGGGGTGCGATGAACGCACGATCGGGGGTCGTGTATCTGGTTGGGGCGGGGCCCGGCGATCCCGGTTTGATGACGGCGCGGTCGCTGGAGCTGATCGGCTCGGCCGACGCGATCTACTACGACCGGCTGATCCCGCCGGGAGCGCTCGACGGAGCACGCGAGAACGCCGAGCTCGTCTACGTCGGCAAGGCGCCGGGACGCCCGTCCGTACCGCAGGAGGAGATCGGCGAGCGCCTGGTCGCGGCCGCGCGGTCGGGCAAGAGCGTCGTGCGGCTGAAGGGCGGCGACCCGTTCGTGTTCGGGCGCGGCGGCGAGGAGGGCGAAGCGCTGCGCGCCGCCGGGATCGAGTTCGAGGTCGTTCCCGGAGTCACCGCAGGGGTCGCGGCCACCGCCTACGCCGGGATCCCGGTCACCCACCGCGGCGACGCCTCGGCCGTCGCCTTCGTCACCGGCCACGAGGGGCCCGGGAAGCAGGAGAGCGCGATCGACTGGGAGGCGCTGGCCCGCTTCCCCGGCACGCTCGTCTTCTACATGGGCGTGAAGCGGCTGGCCGCCAACGCGGCGGCCTTGATCGCGGCCGGACGCGATCCGGCCGAGCCCGCCGCCGCGATCGAGCGCGGCACGATGGACGGACAGCGCACCGTCGTCGGGACCCTCGGCAGCCTCGGCGAAACGGTCGAACGCGAGGGCGTCGGCGCCCCGGCGCTGATCGTCATCGGCCCGGTAGTGCAGCGCAGAGAGGCATTGGCCTGGCTCGAGCGACGTCCCCTGTACGGACGCCGCGTCGTCGTCACCCGGGCACGCGCTCAGGCCAGCGGCCTGGCGGCGACGCTGCGCGGGCTGGGCGCCGAGGTGATCGAGCTGCCGGCAATCCGGATCGAGCCGCAGATCGAGAGCGAGGAGGTCAAAGAGGCGGTCAACCGCATCGGCGAGTACGCGCTGATCGTGCTCACCAGCCCGAATGGAGTGCAGCTGCTCTTCGAGGCAATGCGCGCGGCCGGTCTCGATGCTCGGGCACTGGGCGGCGAAGGGTCGGACGCGGGCGGAAATGCCGGCCGCGTCACCCTGGCGGCGATCGGGCCCGGCACCGCTCGCGCCCTTGCCGGGGTCGGCATCGCGGCCGACATCGTCCCCGAGAACTTCGTCGCCGAGTCGCTGGTCGAATCGTTGGCCGAGGTCGAGGTGAGCGGCAAGCGCGTCCTCGTCGCCCGCGCCGCCGAGGCCCGCGACGTCCTCCCCGACGCCCTGCGCGAGCGTGGCGCCGAGGTCGACGTCGTAGCCCTCTACGAGACGGCGCGCGAGGAGCCTAGCGCCGACGCGATCGAGGCTGCCCAGGGCGCCGACTACGTCACCTTCACCTCCTCCTCGACCGTGCGCAACCTGACCGAGGCGCTGGGCGATCGCTTCCCCCGCAACGCCCGCATCGTCTCGATCGGCCCGGTGACCAGCGAGGCAGCCCACACCGCCGGCCTAAAGGTCGACGTCGAAGCCGAGCGCCACGACATCGAGGGCCTCGTCGAGGCCGTCCTCGTCGACGCATCCCGATGATGTCGCACTTTCCGCCGCTACGCGGCTAAAAGTGCGACATCGAACCGCTGGGCCGGCGCGCTGCGCTTTGATGTCGTACAAACCTTCGGTATGCGGGGGAAAGTGCGACATCACGGGGTCGGGACTCGGTTTGGGTGCCCACACAGGCATTTCGGGGTCACCGACTCGACCAACAGCCGCGCTCGGAAGTTGGTCGAAGCGGGAGCGCCCGGTGGGACCGTGGTCACCGCTCGGGAACAGACCGCGGGCCGGGGCCGCGTCGGCCGCGTCTGGACGGCACCCGAAGGCAAAGCCCTGCTCTACTCGGCGATCCTGCGGCCGCTCGACGAGCGCCACCTGCTGCTGCCGCTCTCCGTCCCGCTCGCCGTCTGCGCCGCCGCCGAGTCGCTGCGCGACGGCACCGAGTGCCAGGTCAAGTGGCCCAACGACATCTGGCTAGAAGGACGCAAGCTCGCCGGAATCCTGATCGAGGCCAAGCCACAGGAGAGCTGGGCAGTAATCGGAATCGGCCTCAACCTCTCAATAGCTCCCGACGAGTTCCCCCCCGACCTCCGTCAACCGGCGACCTCGCTCTTCGACCCGGCTACAGAGACTCGGGGGGGGTCCCGCCGGAGCCTCCCCGCTGTTGCTCCGTCGGGACCCCCCCCGAGTCTCCGCACCGCGTCGAGGGTCCTGAGCCGCCACCTAGACCACTGGGTCTGGGCAGAAGACGAAGAGATCCTCACCGAGTG
>DASSMU010000093.1:0-6974 GCA_035701465.1 Solirubrobacterales bacterium | reverse complement strand
GGCTCTGGCCGTCGGTGGGCTCACAAGTTCCGCGGAGGGGCACCCGCTTCTCTTGTGGCAGCGCTACTTGAGCAGGCGGGAAAGCCGGCGGTCCTTGAGGACGCGACCTCCTGTTTGCTCCTTCGGGCAGTAATTGGTCTGGTGCTCGGAGAAGAAGACGGCCTCGATCGTTGTGCCGCAGCGGGGGCAGGGCTCGCCCTCGCGCTTGTGGACCCGCAGTGGCATCGGCACCTTGTCGGGCAACTGCTCGCCGATCGTCTTCTCGTAGTGGTCTATTGCATCGCCAAGCACATGCAGAGCCGAGTGCAGGCGCTCGACCTCCTCGTCGCTCAGCTCCGAGCCTTTCTTGAACGGCGAGAGCCGGGCTTCCCAGAGGATCTCGTCGACCCAGGAGCGGCCGATGCCCGAGATGTCGCCTTGGTGCCGCAGGAGCGGGTGCAGGTGCCGCGGCTGGTCGATCAGTTCTGCGAAGACCTCAAGCGGAGGCGCCGGCCAGGCTTCCGGCCCGAGCCTTGCGACCGCTTCGTCCTCACCGACGGCTTCGGCAGGCAGCAGCTTCGCCCAGGCTCGCTGCTTCGTCCCGAACTCCCGCAGCCGCAGCTCCCGCCCGTCCTCCAGCCGCACCAGCACCCGCGAAGCCCGGTCTTTCGCCGACGCCCGCTTGTCAAGTAGCCGCAGGCGCCCGGCTGACATCAGGTGGATCAGCAGCGCCAGGTCCCCAAACTCCACCACGGGCATCTTCCCGACCCGCCGAACGCCAGATACCTCCCGGCCGACGAGCTCTTCCAGCCCCGGCTCAAACGTCTTCATCACGTTCATCCCGGGAGCAACCGCCGACTCGACACAAGCTCCAACCAAAGCCGTGTGCAGCCGCCGCGCCGTGATCTCAACCTCAGGCAACTCGGGCATAAAACAAGTCTGCCGCCTACGCCCCTCCCGCGGGTGGCGCGGTGGCGGGGGTCCCCCATAGCGCAGGGCGCCGCGCAGCGGCGTCCGAGCACATGGGGGAGGGCCGCCGCGACAGGACCCGCGGGCCAACCCGACAAGACCGGTAAACTTGTCCTCAGTTCATTCGACTGGTTTCGGGATCCAAGTCCCTGCCAGCGAACATCGGAAACGGAACGCTCCATGCAGGAGTTGCCCACACTCCAACCCGCGATGACGCCGGCCCTGGAGCCGGAGGAGATCCGTGCCCTGAGCGAGGAGGTGCGCGCGCTTGCCGCCGAGCGCAACGCGGTGATCCTCGCCCACAACTACCAGCTGCCCGAGGTCCAGGACGTCGCCGACCACATGGGCGACTCGCTCGGGCTCTCGCGCCAGGCCGCCGCCACCGGCGCCGACGCGATCGCCTTCTGCGGGGTCCACTTCATGGCCGAGACGGCGGCGATCCTCTCGCCCGAGAAGACGGTCCTGATCCCCGACCTCGACGCCGGCTGCTCGCTCGCCGACTCGATCGACGCCGACCAGCTGCGCGCCTGGAAGGCCGAGCACCCCGGCGCCCTCGTCGTCATGTACGTCAACACCTCGGCCGAGGTCAAGGCCGAGACCGACTACTGCTGCACCTCCTCCAACGCGGTCAAGGTCGTCGAGCACATCTGGGCCGAGCACGGGCCCGGGACCGAGATCCTCTTCGGTCCCGACATGTGGCTCGGCGCCTTCGTCGAGCGTGAGACCGGGCTCCACGAGGATCCCGAGCGCCGCGCCCGCTTCCACATCTGGGACGGCGAGTGCCACGTCCACGCCGGCATTCGGCCCGGCGACATCGCCCAGACCCGCGCCGAACACCCCGAGGCCGAGTTCCTGATCCACCCCGAGTGCGGCTGCGCGACGCAGGCGATGGAGTACGTCGCCGCCGGCGACATCGATCCCGAGGGCGTGCACATGCTTTCCACGTCGGGGATGCTTCGCCACGTCGAAGAGCACCCCGACGGCAGCTTCGTCGTCGCCACCGAGAACGGCATGCTCTACCCACTGCAGCAGGCGGCTCCCCAGGCCAACCTGATCGAGGCCAACCGGATGGCCTTCTGCAAGTACATGAAGATGATCACGCTGCCGAAGCTGCGCGACAGCCTGCGCGAGATGAAGTTCGAGGTGAGCGTCCCGGCGGCGGTCGCCGAGCGGGCGAAGTTGCCGATCGAGCGCATGGTCGCGATCGGCTAGCGCCAGATATTGTCCCGGCCCGTGCACGAGCTAGCCCAGCAGCTGCGAGTCGACTCGGTCCGCGCCGCCGCCGCGGCGAACTCCGGCCACCCGACCTCCTCGATGTCGGCCGCCGACCTGATGGCGGTGCTCTTCTCCGGCTATCTGCGCTACGACTTCGGCGCGCCCGAGAACAAGGCGAACGACCACCTCGTCTTCTCCAAGGGTCACGCCTCGCCGCTGCTCTACGCGCTCTACAAGGCCGCGGGGGCGATCGACGACGAGGAGCTGCTCAGCTTTCGCGAGTTCGGCTCGCGCCTGCAGGGCCACCCGACGCCGGAGATCCCCTGGGTCGACGTCGCCACCGGCTCGCTCGGGCAGGGGCTGCCGATCGCCGTCGGCATCGCCCTCGCCGCCTCGCGCCTGGAGTCCTCCGACTTGCGAGTCTGGGTCCTCTGCGGCGATTCCGAGCTGGCCGAGGGCTCGATGTGGGAGGCCTTCGAGCACGCCGGCCACGCCAGGCTCGACAACATGATCGCGATCGTCGACGTCAACCGGCTCGGCCAGCGTGGCCCGACCATGCACGAGTGGGACACCTCGAGCCTGGCCGCCCGGGCAGGTGCCTGCGGCTGGGACGTGCAGGAGATCGACGGCCACGACTTCGAGGCGATCGACGCGGCCTACGCGCGGGCGCAGGACGCCGACCGGCCCGCGGTGATCTTCGCCCGCACCAAGAAGGGCTCCGGCGTCGCCGCGGTCGAGAACAAGGAAAACCAGCACGGCAAGCCGCTCGCCGATCCCGAGGCCGCGGTCGAGGAGCTGGGCGGTATCCGCTCGCTCAGCGTCACCGTCCAGGCGCCGCCCGAGCCGAAGCCCTACGAGATCGAGAAGACGCCGGTCGAGCGGCCCGGCTACGAGCTCGGCGAAAAGGTCGCCACCCGCGGCGCCTACGGCGACGCCCTGGCCTGGATCGGCTCGGTCGACGAGAAGGTCGTCGCGCTCGACGGCGAGGTCGGCAACTCGACCTACGCCGAGCGCTTCGCCGCCAAGCACCCCGACCGCTTCTTCGAGATGTACATCGCCGAGCAGCAGATGGTCGCCGCCGCCGTCGGCATGCAGACGCGCGGCTGGAAGCCGTTCGCATCCTCCTTCGGCGCCTTCCTCAGCCGCGCCTACGACTTCGTCCGCATGGCGGCGATCTCCGACGCCGACCTGAAGCTCTGCGGCTCCCACGTCGGCGTCTCGATCGGCCCCGACGGCCCCTCGCAGATGGCGCTCGAAGACATCGCCTCGCTGCGCGCCGTCCTCGGCAGCGTGGTCCTCTACCCCAGCGACGCCAACCAGGCGGTGCAGCTGCTCGACGCGATGCGCACGCACCGCGGCATCAGCTACATGCGGACGACCCGCGAGGCGACCCCCGTCCTCTACGAGCCGGGCGAGACCTTCGAGATTGGCGGCAGTCGCACCGTCCGCTCCAGCGGCGAGGACGCCGTCACCCTGATCGGGGCCGGCATCACCCTGCGCGAATGCCTGACCGCGGCCGAGGAGCTCGCCGGCAAAGGGATCCCGGCGCGGGTGATCGACCTCTACTCGCTGAAGCCGGTTGACGCCGAGACCATCGTCGAGGCGGCCAACGAGACCGGCGCGATCGTCACCGTCGAGGACCACTGGGCAGAGGGCGGCATCGGCGAGATCGTCGCCACGGTACTCTCCGACGCCGGCATCGCCACCAAGCTGGAGCGCCTCGCCGTCACCGAGCGCCCCGGCAGCGGCCCGCCGGCCGACCTGCTGGCGGCCGCGGGGATCGACGCTGAGCACATCGTCGCCGCCGCCGAGCGAGCGGCCAACTCCTAACTGACCCCTCGGCCGTACTCCCGGTTGGCCATGGGCTGGCTTCAGCCCGAGGTTCCGCTGCTTTTTTTGCGTTTCGGCGGTTCGGCCATCTGCTTCAGCATCCAGTCGTGGTTGAGGTCGAGGATCGCCCGCGTTTCGGCGGCGATCACGGCGTTGCGGTTGATCGTCAGCTGGTTGTCCTGCTCGCCCTCGCCCGAGAGCGACCAGTTGGTGGACCCGGTGACGGTGTAGACGCCGTCGACGATCAGCACCTTGAGATGGGAGATCGCGTGGTGGACCGAGGAGGTGCCGATCGCGATCGAGTTGCCGAACTCGGTGTTGGACCACTTCGCCAGGATTTCTTTCGCGTGTTTGCCCCCGGCCTGGGATTTATCGAGGCTCATCTGCACGTAGACGTGCTCCTCGTCCAGCTTGTGACGGATGATTTCGTCGAGTTCGTCGTCGTCGTACCCGTACATGTTGAGGACGAGCGAGCGCTGGGCGCTGGAGAGAAGCGAGGCGAGCATCGGGTGGATCGTGTCCCGGGGCGAGAAGAACGTGCGCTGGTCGGGCGGGTAGCCGTCGAGGAAGCGTTTCTCCGCCTTGTACTGGGCGAGGTCGTCCCAGTTGAAGTTGGGCGGCCTCAGTGCTTTCAGAGTGGCGGACTCCTCAGGCATAGGTCGCCAGCCTCACCGTCTCGAAAGCGAGCACGTTCGCTGCGCCCTTGCCTGCCGTGCGAGCGATCACCGTTACCTTCGCCGTATCGGCCTCGCGCTTGTGCAGCTCGCGCAGCGCGCCGGTTACGGTGAGGATGCGGGCCGCCGGCTCTAGCTGGTGAGGGGGTCGCAAGTCAAATGGGTCGCGCTCGCCTGGGATGTCGCAGTGGCCTACGTCGCCGACGCATTTGCCATGGCCGAAGACGTAGAAGGCGCCGACATAGGCGCGGTGCGTGCTGTCGGCATCGCGGCCGACGCCCCGGGGGTCGAGGAAGACCTGTCCTTCATAGGAGGCGCCGGAGTGGTCGAGGCCGTAGAAGATCAGGTCGGCCCGTTTGAATGTGTGCTCCGCCGTGGGAAGCTCGATCGGCTTGCTGGTGAAGTGCTCAACCATGGCCCGGGCCTTCCGCGGCAGCCGTCGAGGCCGCGTAGTCGTAGCCGAGCCCGGTCGTCGCGAGGGTGTCGCGCACGGTCATCGGGAACGGTGGCAGCGCGAGGTCGAGCAGCCTTTCCGGGATTCCCGTCCTGCGGTGATGTTGCTGCCAGAGATACCAGAGGCGGTCGATCATGCAGTGGTGGGCCCAGAAGATTGGGTCGTAGGCGGCGGTGTTGATGTCTTCCATCGTCCCCCCGACCCACATGTGCACTCCGTCGTGAACGCTCTCGAGCTGGGTTTGGAAGGTGAGGAAGTCGGTGTTCTCGCCTACCAGGACTTCTACCTCGTCTAGCGTTGGGAGCGCGCCGGGGGGTTCCGGCTGACGAACCGTGCGTGCCTGGCGTGGGTTCTCGCGACCGGACGGCTGGATCGGCGAGTCGTACAGTGGGTTTTTTGTCCCGCCGGCTCGCCGCCGCGCGTATGCGTCGGGAATGCCTTCGTCGTGACCCGCAGTCCAGTCCCACCAGGGGAGGGTTACGCCGGGGACGCGATCCTGCAGGGTCTTCTCGAAGAGGTAGAGATAGGCCCGGTGCCAGGGCAGGAACAGCTCTTCGTGGTGGATGCAGTATCGCGGCAGGGGCAGGCCGTGGATTCCCGCCCAGTATTGGTAGCCACGATCGTCACTCACGGCCTGGGCGGCGGTGATCGCCTTGCGAAAGTCACTCAGCTGTCCAGCGGTGAGCCGTCGAACGCTGCGCCGGTGGCGCAGGGCTACCGGTGCGTGTGTGGGGCTGGGGGAGGCGACACTCATCGCGGGCTCCGGGGGAGGAGGTGTGTCTTGCGGCGGCTGCGACGCCGAAGAGCGGAGCGCAACCGCAGGCCGGCCAGCCCACCCGTGGCGGCGGCGATCGGTGCGAAGTTGAGTGCGGTCTCCTCGACTGGTATGCCGACTATGTGAGCCAACATCGAGTGCACCCTACAAGTGTTTTCTAACTATGCAAGTTATTTTTAGAATAATCCAACTTGTTACATCAACAATCGCTTTTAGGTCCATCGTGCAATTTGTTAAGAGTCGCTAATAATTTGCTAGGCTGTCGTTCACTTCGATTGGGCGGGGAATTGCGCGGCCGAAGGTGCGCAGGAGTCACCCTGTATCCGCAGAAGGGTCCGTGGGCATGGCCAGATTGCGAAAGCGAAAGACGGGCGGCGAGGAGCCGCAGCGACGGCGCGCCGGTGGCAAGCCGATCATCGAGCTGCGCGACGTGACCAAGGTCTACCCCGGTGGCCACATGGCACTGGACCGGGTCTCGCTGGCCGTCGACCGCGGCGAGTTCGTCTTCCTCGTCGGCCCGACCGGCTGCGGCAAGTCGACCCTGATCAAGACCCTGATCCGCGACGAGGCGGTCACCGACGGCACCGTGCGAATCGCCGGCCGCGACATCGGCGCCCTGCCGGAGAAGAAGATCCCGCAGCTGCGACGCAACATCGGCACCGTCTTCCAGGACTTCAAGCTGCTGCCCGACCGCACCGTCTACGACAACGTCGCCTACGCGCTGCAGGTGATCGGCGCCTCACGTTCCCAGATCCGCACCCAGGTGCCGGAGACGCTGCGCCTCGTCGGCCTCTCGACCAAACTGCACAGCTACCCCGACCAGCTCTCCGGCGGCGAGCAGCAGCGCGTCTCGATCGCCCGCGCCTTCGTCAACCACCCGCCGCTGCTGCTCGCCGATGAGCCCAGCGGCAACCTCGACCCGGTCACCTCGATCGGGGTGATGCAGCTGCTCTACCGGATCAACAAGACCGGCACGACCGTCGTCGTCGTCACCCACGACCGCGAGATGGTCGACAACATGCGCCGCCGCGTGATCGAGCTCTACGAGGGCCGCGTCGTCCGCGACGAGGTCAGCGGC
>DASSMU010000092.1:0-12003 GCA_035701465.1 Solirubrobacterales bacterium | reverse complement strand
TTCCGCTTAACTTTTGCGAGGGGCGTTGGACTGCTGGCGCTTCGGGCGAGCACCTGCGAAAAAGTACAAGACGCTCCACCCCTGCCGGGTCAGGCCCTAAACGTGGCGAGCTCCCTAAAGCTGTAATTTCGCTCCAAAGCGAAGGAGGAGATTCGATGAGTGAGATGGCGGATATTCAAGCGCTGCGCGAGGCGCAGCTGAAGACATGGTCGGAGGGCGATTTCGCGGTGGTCGCTGCGATCGTGATGATGGTCTCCGAGGAACTGGTGGAAGCGCTCGACGTGGTTCCCGGCGAGCGGGTGCTGGACGTCGCCTGCGGGAGCGGCAACGCCGCGATCGCGGCCGCGCGCCGCACCTGGGGAGGCGTGGTCGGGGTCGACTTCGTGCCCGCCCTGCTCGAGCGGGCCCGCGAACGCGCCGCTGCTGAGCGCCTGGACATCGAGTTCGTCGAGGGCGACGCGGCCGATCTACCCTTCGGGGAGGCCGAGTTCGACGTCGTCCTCTCGGTCTTCGGCGCTATGTTCGCCCCCGACCAGGAGCAGGCAGCCGCGGAGCTGCTGCGGACCTGCAAGCCGGGCGGCCGCATCGGCATGGCCAACTGGGTGCCGGACGGCCCGGTCAGCCAGCTCTTCGGCATCGTCGCCAAGCACGTGCCGCCTCCGGCGGGGTTCACGCCACCGGTCCTCTGGGGCACCGAGGAGCGGGTGCGCGAGCTGTTCGGCGACGGCGTCACCGACCTGCGCTTCGAGCGCAGGGCGTCACGGCAGCCGTTCAGGTCGATCGACCACTACCTGGAGATCTTCCGCAACTACTTCGGCCCGATCAAGCTGGCTTTCGACCGGGTCGGGCCCGAGGGGGAAGCGGCGCTGGAGGCCGACCTGCGCGAGCAGCTGGAGAAGGCCAACACCGGCGGGGACCGTGCCTTCGTGCTCGAACCCCAGTACCTGCGGGTGACCGCGACGCGCGCTTAGGCGCCCTGCGTCAGGAGGCTGGGCGGAAGACGCGGATCGTCGCGCCGATCAGCATCACCGCGCCGAAGATCAGGCCGGCGACGCCGCCGCCCTGGCCGAGCACCGCGTAGGCGACCGTCGTGGTGGCGAGCGCCAAGAAGAGAGTTACGACCATTCCCATGCGACCGGAATCCTAACCACCGAGGGCGACACGCGTCTCGCACAGGAAGGAACCGACTGCCTCTCTGGCATTCTCGGCGCTTCCAGCCTCTCCGGCAGCCCGAACCAACCGGCTGCCGATGATCACCCCATCGGCAATCTCCCCCACCTGTGCAGCCTGGGCCGGCGTGCCGATGCCGAAGCCGACGGCGACCGGAACCTCGGCGTCCTCCTTGGTCGCGGCAACCAAGTCGGCGAGCTGCGGCGGAATCTCATCGCGCTCCCCGGTGGTCCCCACAGTGGAGACGGCGTAGACGAACCCCCGAGCCGCCGCACAGATCCGGGCGCGCCGCTCGGGCGGCGTGGTCGGCGCGACCAGCGGCACCAGCGCCAGGCCGGCATCGTCAAAGGCAATCCGCACCGGCTCCGCTTCCTCCAGGGGCAGATCGGGAACGATCGCCCCGGCAGCCCCGGCAGCAAGAGCCCGGGTGGCGAACTCCGCCACGCCACCATGCGCAAGAACCATGTTGGCGTAGACCATGAAGACAACCGGAATTCGATCCGAGATCGACTCGCAGAGCTCGAAAGCAGTCTCCAGTGTCGCCCCCGCCTCCAATGCCGCGGTGGCGGCAGCGTGAATCGTCGGCCCATCGGCAAGGGGATCGGAAAAGGGCACCCCAAGCTCGACCAAGTCCGCCGACTCTGCGTAGGCTTCAGCCACCACCCGGGCAGTCTCGAGGTCTGGGTACCCAGCCATCATGTACGGCATCAACGCCGCCCGGCCTTCTTCCTTGGCTCCGAGAAACGCCGCCGCAATCCGCTCCGCACCAGTAGAAGCTGTCGGGCCGGGAGCAAGGGGGTGACTCGACAGAGCCTCCCCGCTTTTGCTCTGACGAGTCACCCCCTTGCTCCCCCAACCGCGCTGTTGCTCTGACGAGTCATCCCCCGGCCCCCTTCTCACCGCCGGTCTTGCTCAGCACCTCAGCCAGGTCCTTATCGCCACGCCCACTGAGACACAGCACGTCATAACCCTCGCCGCCACCGTTCTCGAGCAGCCAGGCGATCGCGTGGGAGGACTCCAGCGCCGGGATGATGCCCTCCAGCTTGCAGAGATTTGTGAAGGCCACCAACGCCTGGGCATCGGTGACCGCGAAGTAGCTGGCGCGCCCGCTGTCGCGAAGGAAGGCGTGCTCGGGACCGACTCCGGGATAGTCAAGACCGGCTGAGATCGAGTGCGCCTCGAGGATCTGGCCCTCGTCGTCGGCGATCACCGAGGAGAGCGAGCCGTGCAGGACGCCCGTACTGCCCTTGCCCAGAGAGGCGCCGTGGCGCTCCGTGTCCAGCCCTTCTCCGGCGGCCTCCACCCCGATCAGTTCGACCCCCGCGTCCTCGACGAACGGGGTGAAGATCCCGATCGAGTTGGAGCCTCCACCGACGCAGGCGATCACCCTCGCCGGCAGGGCGCCCTCGGCGACCAGGGCCTGCTCACGGGCCTCGACGCCGATCACGGTCTGCAGGTCTCGAACCAGGGCGGGGAAAGGCGCCGGCCCGACCGCGGAGCCGATCACGTAGTGAGTCGTCTCGACGTTGGCGACCCAATCGCGGATCGCGGCGCTGACCGCCTCCTTCAGCGTTCGCGCCCCCGCCTCGACCGGGACGACCTTGGCGCCGAGCAGGCCCATCCGCTCGACGTTGGGCCGCTGACGACGGATGTCCTCCGATCCCATGTAGACGACGCACTCGAGGCCGAGCAGGGCACAGGCGGTGGCGGTGGCGACACCGTGCTGGCCGGCGCCGGTCTCGGCGATGATCCGCGGCTTGCCCATTCGCTGGGCGAGCAGGGCCTGGCCGATCGCGTTGTTGATCTTGTGGGCGCCGGTGTGGGCGAGGTCCTCGCGCTTGAGGTAGACCGTGCGACCGGCCCGCTCGGAGAGCCGCTCGGCCCGGTAGAGGGGCGTCGGCCGGCCGATGAAGTCGCGGTGGAGCAGGCGCAGGCGCTCGTTGAAGACGGGGTCCTCGCGCGCCTGCGCCCAGGCCTCTGTCAGCTCGTCCAGCGCCGCGATCAGCGTCTCAGGGACGTAGCGGCCCCCGTAGGGGCCGAACCGCTCTTCGACCGGGCTCATGGAGCGGGAACGCTAGCCGCCTTGGCGGCATCGAAGAAGGCCGCCATCGCCGCGTGGTCCTTGCGGCCCGGCTCGGTCTCCACCCCGCTCGCCACGTCGACCGCGAACGGGTGGGTGACCGCGATTGCCTCGGCGACGTTCTCGGGCCGCAGACCGCCGGCGACGATCGCCGGGATCTCGGAGCGATGCTCGCGCAGCAGCCCCCAGTCGAAGCTTTCACCGGTCCCGCCCCAGAGCCCCTTGCCGCGCCGGTCAAAGAGGTGGAAGTCGGTACGAAACGCCTCCGCCCCGTGCACCTCGGCCCCGCTGGCGACGTGAATGGCCTTGATCACCTTAACCCCGGTCCGCCGTGCCACCTCGGCGCAGAACTGCGGCCCCTCGGCCCCGTTCAGCTGCACCATCGTCAACCCCGCCCCCTCCACGGCCTTCGCAACTTCCTCCAGCTCCGGATTGACGAAGACCCCCACGACCTCGCACTTGCGCCGAAACGCCGCACAGATAGCCGCGGCTTCATCAGCCGAACAGACCCGAGGACTCCCCCCGTAATGAATCAGCCCAATAGCCCAGGCTCCAAGCAGCACAGCCTCAGCCGCATCGTCCAAATTCGTAACGCCACAAATCTTGACCCGCATAAGCCCCAGAGTACGGGACACAAGAACCGTGCCCCACCCCCGACCCTCGCGCGGGTGGCGCGGTGGCGGGGGTCCCCCATAGCGCAGGGTGCGCGAAGCGCGCCCGAGCACATGGGGGAGGGCCGCCGCGACAGGACCCGCGCGCCTATTTGGCCGAGGCAGGCCGGTTCCCCAGCGTCACGTCGATCTTCTTCGTTTCGCCGTGCCGCAGAACCGTAAGTTCCATCTGCTCGCCGGGACTCTCGGCTTCGACGGCTTCGATCACTTCTTCCATCGAGGAGATCGGTTCGCCGTTGACTTCGGTGATGATGTCGCCGCCGAGCTGGAGCGTCGCGCCTTCGATCGTCGCTTCGGTGGACCCCCCCTTCAGACCCGCCTTGTCGGCCGGTCCGCCCTTGACGACTTCCGCGACAAGGACTCCTTTGTCGACGGGCAGGTTGACGGCCTTGGCCAGGGCTGGGGTGATCGTGCCGCCGTTGATGCCGAGGAAGGCGTGTTCGACATTGCCGTTCTTCTCGATCTGGTTGGCGACTTCGCGGGCGGTGTTGATCGGGATCGCGAAGCCGATGCCGACGTTGCCGTTGCCACCGCCGCCGGTCTCGATCTGGGAGTTGATCCCGATCACCTCTCCGGCGGAGTCGATCAGCGGTCCGCCGGAGTTGCCCGGGTTGATCGCGGCGTCGGTCTGGATCACGTGGCTGATCGAGAACCCGCTGGGAGCCTGGATCTGGCGCTGCAGGGCGGAGACGATGCCGCTTGTCACCGTGCGGTCGAGGCCGAACGGGTTGCCGATCGCCACAACCGGATCGCCGACGCGGACCTTCGAGGAATCGCCGAGCGCGAGCGGGTGCAACTGGTCCGCCGGGGCTTCGACCTTGAGCAGCGCGATGTCGCTGGACGGATCGGTGCCCACGACTTCGGCCGTGTGGGTCGCATTGGAGGAGCCGAGCTTCACGGTGATGCGGGTGGCGCCTTCGACCACGTGATTGTTGGTGAGGATGTGCCCTTCCGAGTCGATTACGAAGCCGGACCCGGTCGCGATCCCGCCGCCGCTCGATTCTTCTTCGCCGAAGGGACTGAGGGGCGATGCCGTTTCTGCCGGCGCCTCGGTCGCTTCGATGAAGGCGACGCCCTGGCCGTCGTGGCGATAGATCTGGTTGACGACGTTCGTGTCTTCACTTTCCTTGTCGGCCACCGGCGTTGCGAGCGGCGCCGGAATCGTGCCGGTCGAGTTGTCGCCGGATTCGATCCAGCCGGCAGAGACGGCGACGGCGAAGAAGCCGGCAACCACCGCGCCACCGATGAGCGCCGAGCCGAACGAACTACGGAAGAAGCTTCGTGCCCTGTTCATCGGCGCAACTGTAGGGGGGCTTCTTCAGCGATTCCTAAAGCCCCTCAAGCGAACCTAAAAGCTGCCGTCAGGGGAGGCGGTGCTCGCGGGTGCCTTCGTCGGACCCGGTCAACTCACGCGTCTTGCGCTCCGGATCGTCGGCGCCCATCAGCGCCCCGCCGATCAGCACCGCGTCGACTCCGACCCGCTCCAGCTCCTCTAGCTCGGCGCGCGAGGATATGCCGCTCTCGGCGACGACTGTCTTGCCCGCCGGCACATCCGGCATCAACTCGTACGTCCGCGAGACGTCGACGGAGCCCTCGTCGAGGTCGCGGTTGTTGATCCCGATCACGTCGGCGTCCATCGCCAGCGCCCGCTCCAGCTCCTCGGCGTCGTGAACCTCGACCAGGCAGTCGAGGTCGAGCCCGCGGGCCTCCTCGTACATCGCCGCCAGCTCGCGGTCGTCGAGGGCGCGGACGATAAGCAGCACGGCGTCGGCCCCGTTGACCGCCGCCTCGTAGAGCTGGTAGGGGTCGACGATGAAGTCCTTGCGCAGGATCGGCAGGTCGCAGGTCTCCCGCGCCGCGCGCAGATCCTCGAGCGAGCCGCCGAAGTGGCGCTCGTCGGTGAGCACCGAGAGCGCGGCGGCGCCGCCGCGCTCGTAGGCGCCGACCTGCTCGGAGACGACGGCCCCGGCGGAGATGTCGCCGGCGCTCGGCGAGCGCCGCTTGAACTCGGCGATCAGCGAGAGACCGGGCCGCACCAGGGCCTCGTTGAACGGACGGTCCTCGCCGCGCCCGGACAGGCGCGCTTCGAGCTCCGCCTGCGAAGCCTGGCCACGGCGCTCCTCCACCCCTTCGCGCGCCACCGAGATCAGCTGCTCGATCATTGCCACTTGACAGGCGAAGCCTAGAGGGCGAGCGCGGCGGTCGTTGCGACAAGCCGCCCAAGCAGCTCACGGGCCTGGCCCGAATCGATCGCCTCGGTCGCCTTCTCGACGCCCTCGGCAAGGCTGCCGGCGACACCGCCGACGTAGATTGCGGCACCGGCGTTGAGCAGGACAAGGTGGCGAGGGGGACCCGCCTCGCCATCGAGGATCGCGCGCGAGGCCGCGGCGTTTTCGTCCGGGGTCCCGCCGACGACGTACTCCGCCTCCGCTTCGGCGAAGCCGAAGTCGCCGGGCTCGACGTAGTGCTCCGTGGTGCGCCCGTCGGCGACCTCGATCACCCGGGTCCGGGCCGAGATCGAGATCTCGTCGACGCCGTCCTCGGCGGCCACGACCATTGCCCGCACGCTGCCGAGCCCGACCAGGGCCTCGGCGATCGTCTCCTGGTAGTGGCGGTCGGAGACGCCGAGGAGCTGGCGCTGCGCCCCCGCGGGGTTGGTCAGCGGGCCGAGGAAGTTGAAGATCGTCCGCACCCCGAGCTCCTTGCGGACCGGGACCACGTGCGCCATCGCCTTGTGATGGCGCGGCGCGAACATGAAGCCGAAGCCGACCTCGTCGATGCAGCGGCCGACCTGCTCGGGCTCGAGCTCGATGTTGACGCCGAGCGCCTCGAGCAGGTCGGCCGAGCCGCACTTGCTGGTGCTGGAGCGATTGCCGTGCTTGGCGACCGCGCAGCCCGCCGCCGCGGCGACCAGCGCGGCCGTGGTCGAGACGTTGAAGGTTGACGGCCCACCGCCCGTCCCGGCCGTGTCGACCAGGTCGGCGCGGGAGCTGGCAACCGGGGTGGCGAGCGAGCGCATCGTGCGGGCCAACCCGACGAGCTCGGGGACCGTCTCTCCCTTCGCCCGCAGCGCGATCAGGAAGGCGCCGGTCTGGACCTCGCTCGCGCGCCCCTCCATGATCTCGGCAAGGACGACAGCGGCGTGGTCGGCCGTGAGGTGGTCGCCGGCACAAACCGCGTCGATTGCCCGGGTCACCACGTCGTTGGGGGTCACCGTCCCAACACCCCCTTCCGGTGCGCTTTATGTGGTCTATGGCCGTAAAAAGCGCACCGGAAGCTCATTTAGGGTCTCCTAGGAAGTTGGCCAGGAGATGCTTGCCCTGTGGGGTGAGGACCGACTCGGGGTGAAACTGGACGCCCTCGGCGGGCAGCTCGCGGTGGCGGGCGCCCATCACCACCTCACCGAAGCTGGCGCTTAATTCGAGCTCGTCGGGCAGGTCGGGATCCGCCACCAGCGAGTGGTAACGGCCGGCGACGAGCGGGCTGGGCAGGCCGGCGTAGACGGTGCGACCATCATGCTCGACCTCCGCCTCCTTGCCGTGGACCGGCTCGCCCTGCACGGTGCGGCCGCCGAAGGCCTCGACCAGCGACTGGTGCCCGAGGCAGACGCCCAGCACGGGCGTGCCGGCTTCGGCGAAGCGGCGGACCGCCTCGACCGATATCCCGGCCTCGGCCGGCGTGCAGGGCCCCGGCGAGACGACGAGGCGCTCGGCGCCACGTTCGAGCAGCTCGTCGACCGTGGTCTTGTCGTTGCGCACGACCTCGATCTCGGCGCCAAGCTCGCCCAGGTACTGGACCAGGTTGTAGGTGAAGGAGTCGTAGTTGTCGACGATGAGGACGCGCACGATCAGGCCCAATCCGGCTGTTCGCAGGCCAGTTCGACGGCGCGGAAGACCGCCCTGGCCTTGTTGACGGACTCGTTGTACTCGTAGGCGGGCTTGGCGTCGGCGACGGTCCCGCCGCCCGCCTGGACGTGGATCTGACCGTCCTTGACGACGACGGTGCGGATGTGGATCGCCGTGTCGAGGTCGCCGTTCCAGGATAGGTAGCCGATTGCGCCGCCGTAGGAGCAGCGCTTGACAGGCTCCAGCTCGTCGATGATCTGCATCGCCCGCACCTTGGGCGCACCCGAGAGCGTGCCCGCCGGCAGCGCCGCGCGCAGCACGTCCATCGCGCCGACGCCTTCGCGCAGGGTGCCGGAGACCTGGCTGACGATGTGGAGGACGTGCGAGTAGGTCTCGACCACCATCAGCTCGTCGACCGAGACCGAGCCGTACTCGCAGACCCGGCCGAGGTCGTTGCGTCCGAGGTCGACCAGCATCACGTGCTCGGCCCGCTCCTTGGGGTCGTTGACGAGGCGCTCGGCGAGGCGGCGGTCCTCCTCCTCGTCGCTGCCGCGCGGGTAGGTTCCCGCGATCGGCCGGGTCTCCACCTTGCGGCCGGTGACCTTGACCAGCGGCTCGGGCGAGGCGCCGGCGATCTGGAAGTCGCCGAACTCGAGGAAGTACATGTAGGGAGAGGGGTTGACGGCGCGCAGGCCGCGGTAGACCGAGAAGGCTTCGACGGGCGCCGGCGCCGAGAAGCGCTGCGAGGGAACGACCTGGAACGCATCGCCCGCATGGACGTACTCGACGATCCGCGCGACCGCGGCTTCGAACTCTTCCCGCTCCATGTTCGAGGAGAACTGCGGAGGATCGGCGATCGCCGGGTGCTCAGGCGTGGGGACGGCGCCGCGGAGGCGACGGCGCGCGTCGGCGATCGCCGCAGCGGCGCGCTCATAGGCGGCGTCGATCCCACCCTCGTCGTCGGCGAAGGCACAGGCCATGATCGTCAGCTCGTGGCGCAGGTGGTCGAAGACGAGCAGCAGGTCGGTGACCATCAGCGCCATGTCGGGCAGGCCGAGGGTGTCCGGGTTGGACTCGCCCAGCGGCTCGACCGTGCGGACCAGGTCGTAACCGAAGAAGCCGACGGCGCCGCCGCTGAAGGGCGGCAGCCCTTCGACCGGGGCCGGCCTTAAGCGCGAGAGGTGCTCGGCGACGGCCGCGTAGGGGTCGGGGGCGTCGACGGGCTCGTCGTCGCAGCCCGTCAGGACCCCGTCGCTCCAGCGCAGCACCGCGCGGGGCCGGAAGCCGACGAAGGAGTAGCGGCCGACCTGACCCTGCTCGGCCGACTCGAGCAGGAAGCAGGGTGCGCCCTCGGGCTCACCGGCACGCAGCTTGAGGAAGGCGGAGACGGGCGTCTCGCAGTCGTCGAGCAGGCGGGCGCAGACCGGCACCACGTTGCCCTCGGCGGTCAGAGCACGGGCCTGCTCAAGGCTCGGCTCCAGGCGAAGCTCCGAGTCAGCGGCGACGGCCATCGAGCACTTCCATCGCGGCGGACTGCGGCACCTCGCGCGAGGCGAGCAGTACAGCGAGGTGGTAGAGCAGATCGGCCGCCTCTTCGGCAACCCGCTCGTCGGTCTCCTCGCGGGCGGCACGGACGACCTCCTCCGCCTCCTCCTCAACCTTTTCTCCAATCAGCTTCGGGTCGTCGAGCAACTGCACCGTGTAGCTGCCCTTGGGCCGCTCCGCGGCACGACTGCGCAAGGTGCGCTCCAGCATCGCGAGCGTTTCGTGCAGGGCCGGCTGTGGAGCAACCTCGCTCCCAAGCTCTCGGTAAAAGCAGCTCCGCTCGCCCGTATGACAGGCGGGACCGGTGGGCTCGACCAGAGCGACGATCGCGTCGCCGTCGCAATCGAGTCGAAGCTGTCGCAACTTCAGCACGTTCCCCGAGGTTTCCCCCTTGTGCCAGATCTCCTTCCGCGAGCGGCTGTAGAAGTGCAGCTCCCCGGTCTCGACCGTAAGCCGCAACGACTCCTCGCTCGCATAGGCGAGCGTCAGCACCTCGCCGCTGGCGAAATCCTGCGCCACGCACGGCACAAGACCGCGCTCGTCGAAATGAATCTGCTCGAACATCAAGCCATCGTAGTGGTGAAGTCGGCTCAGGAGACGCGCAGGATGGTGTGCTCCGCCAGCCGAGACGGCCGCTGCAGCCGATCGCCCCTTAGCAGCTCGCACAAACCTTCATCCTTGGCCCAGCGAGCGGCGCTTTCGCCAAGAGGCGCACCAGCACCGCCGTTGCTTGCATCCTCGAGCCTCTGCAGTAGCTGGTCGTCCTGGTCTATCGCATCGCCTAGATCGGGCCAGCGAAGCCGCAGAACGATCGACTTGCCGAGGGCGATGAGATCGTCCAGGTCAAAGCGCAGCCCGCACCCTTTGGTCCCGTTGGCAACGTGCAGTTGGAGTCGAAAAGCGTTGTCGAAGCGCTTGATCTCTCGCGGATTGCGATCTAGATAGCGGACCAAGCGGCGCTCCGCTTCCTGTACGTCTGTGGAGTCGCAGTCGAAGAGCTTTGCGCGCTCCAAGCGGACAGCTTCGTCGAGCGCTAGACGACTGTCATCGGATAGCGCTTCTCGGTGTGCGATCGCATCTGCCACGTCTTGTACGTCAGCCGGGTTGGCCGGTCGTGCGCTGGAAATGCGCAGCTGCATGTCTTCAACCCTGTCTCCCTCAGGTCCCCGCGTCGGCGAGCTACCCCAGTCGGTGATCGAGAGCAGAAGGCGCTCAATTGCCTCCTCACCTGGCCGGGGTACGGACACCGAGATCTGTACGAGCTTCGCTAGGAATGCGAGCCCAAAATGTGACTGGCGAGCCTTGGGAAGTTTCAAGATCGTGTCGGCGTAAGCGACCTCAATCCCCGCAGCCACCATGTCGCGGTCCATTCCCAGAACGAATGCGCATTCGGCCTTCTCGTTTGAGTTAAAGATCTGGTTGATCGCCTCGACCACCTCAACGATGTGACGGGGGCTGCAGCGATCGAGATCATCGACCAAGACCAGGAGCGCATGATTTGGCTGTCTGGTCAGCTCCTCGGTCATCAATCGAATGTCCGCGTCGGCTTCGCTGGTGAAGCCAAGGTACCGCTCGTACTTAGGCCGATCCGCGTGCTGTTCGAGAACACGCTTGAAGGGATCGCCAACGAGCCCCCATGCTCGGCCGATGGTCTCTCCAAAGCCGGCAAGAAAGAGTGCGACTCCTCCCAGGGCCGGCAGCGTTAGGCCCTGTAGGGATATCGCCAAGATGCTCCCGATTAGCAGCAAGCCGAGCACGGCTACCCGCAATACGCTGTCCCTGCCGCTGCGTCTGCGTAGCTCAAGGCGCATCTTGAACTTCGCCCAATTCCACCACGACCAGTGCTCCCTCGGCTGTTCGTATATCGCCTTGCCGAGGGCCGCCCAGAGCCGCTCACTGTGCTCATACTTCCAGGCGTCGAATCGTACGGGTGTCCAGGTCCGATTGCCCGTTTCGTTGTCGACCAAGGCATTACACAACTGCAGCATCACGGAAGACTTGCCGGCTCCCCAGGGAGCGTTAACTCCAATTGCCAGAGGCAGATTCGTATCCTTATCGTCTAGCAAGGCGCGCAGTCCCTCAACCAGGGGCAAGACGCCAAGCTCGTCCTTGTCAGCCGGAAGATCTGGAGTTGCCCGTTTCTGGATGTTGAGCACCCTGGAACCCTGCTCTGTCACGCTGGCTGCACGCACAGCGGCGACCAGATGCCCGTGGGTCCACTGCTGTTGCAGGGAGTCAGTTACACCCGTTTTCCCCGAGTAGACAAAAGCAAGAAACGCGAGACCAGGACCATCCGGAAGCTGGTCCACCTCCCGGAGTTCCTCGTACTGGGTGAAGACCTCCGCAAGCGGAGCCCCTCTGACTCCGCCATCGGCTATCTCATCAAAGGCTGCTTCGGGGACCGAGTCCGGTTCAACGTTGAGGGTGTGGAAAACCGGGCCGAGGGCCTCCATGTTGTCTCGCAGTAGAACGAAGAAGGCAACGGTATCCGGTCTGCGGTCTCTAGCGTTTCCGAACTGAGTTGAGACCCGCTTGAGTCGCTCCCAAACTTGCGATGGATCACTGTCATCCCAATCGAGCTGATCCGGCAACTCCCGTCGGTGTTGATCTGGGAAGAAACGATTGAAGTCGTCTTCGTAGGTCTTGTACCACGCGCGCAGCCTCTGACTGGCTGGTGACCCATCATCCAGCG
>DASSMU010000091.1:0-4355 GCA_035701465.1 Solirubrobacterales bacterium | reverse complement strand
AGGCCCTCTTCGTCCTCGCCTTCGCCCTCTACCCCCACGACTTCGACCGCCGACGGGCCGAAATGCGGAGCCTGGCTCCGGATTTCGGCCCGTCGGCGGGGGCTTTGGTGCCGCTGGCGCTTGCCGGGGGGGTCTTCTTCTCCTACAGCTTCGCCGGGCTGGCCTGGCCGGTCGCGATCCTGGTCTTCTGGGGGGCGACGGTGCCGGAGGTGCGACGTGGGCTGCGGCCGCGAGCATTGCTGCGAACCGTGCTGCGCCCCAGGATCCTGATCCCGGCTGTGGTGCTGGTCGGGCTGGCGGCGACGCTGACCCTGGTCGGTCCCTTCGCCTTCGTCCATGGCTTCAACCGGGTGGCCGGCACCAATACGTACGGACCGGTCTCCCCGGCCGAGGCGCTGGGCATCTGGCCGGCGTCCAACTACCGGCTCAACGCGGTCGGCGGCGCGCACCTCTCCGGCCTCGCCACCGCGGTCGCGGCGCTGGCGGTGATCGCCGGCGCCATCTGGTGGCTGCGGCGGCGCCAGTATGCGGTGCCGGTCGCGCTCGCCACCTGCGCCGTCCTCTACCTCGCTGCGCTCGCCACCAGCGGCGAGTACTCCCAGGCCAAGGCCCTGATCATCGCCGCCCCGCTGGCGATGATGATCGCGATCCGTCCCCTTCTCGACGAGTGGCGCCCCCGCAGCGGTCGTAGTTCTCTCCGCATAGCGAGCACAAATACGACCGCAAGTGCGCCCGCGAGTAATCCGGCCGAGAGCGGTCGTAGTTCCAATCGGATAACGGCAACAGGTACGACCGTACGGGTTGGGTGGGCGATTTTGGCAGTGGCCTTCATCGCCGGTGCCGTGTACTCGAGCCTGCTGGTGCTGCGGGATGCGCCGGTCGGCCCGCCGGGGCACGGCGCCGAGCTGCAGGCCTTCATCCCCAAGATCGAAGGGGAACCGGTGCTCTACGCCGGCCAGGACCGCTACGCGGCCTACGAGTTGATGGGCGCAGACGCGCATGTGCCGCTGGTTGAGTTCCCCGACGGCGAGGTCTCTCCCAGCCCCGAAAAGCCGTTCGACACCGGCGACGCCTACAGCCCGATCGACTTCGACTCCTTCTCGCGGGCGACGCTGAACCGCTTCCCCTACGTGATCACAGGGCGGGCCGCCTGGAACAGCGAAGCGCCCTCGGGCTTCAAGCGGGTCGCCTCCACCCCCTCCTACGTCCTCTGGAAGCGGACCGGGCCACCCCCCGAGAACCGCCACGTCCTGCTTGAGGGGACCGAGCCGGCGGCGCACGCCGATTGCGCCTCGCCGGAGATCCGCATCCTCACCTCGAGCCGGGGGCGCGCTTCGCTCTTCCCCGGCGCCGTGGTCGGCGGCAAGGGGCGATGGAGCCCGGCGGCGACGCTCGAAACCGGGGACAGCGCCACGCAGACGCTGCGCCTGGCGCCTGGCCGCTGGTTCCTCTCCCTGCAGTACTTCTCCCCCTTCGCCCTGACCCTCACGGCCCCCGGCTTGAACCAGCCGATCTTTGCCGCGCTCGACGGCCAGCGCCCCAACACGATCAGCCTCGCCAACGACGGCCAGTTCTGGCCCGCCGGGAAAATCTCCAGCGATGGCCAACCGATCTCCTTCACGGTCACCGCTACCGATGCGAGCACCTTGCAACGCCTGACCGGCTACACCGGCAAGGCAACCCTAGGCGAGCTGGTAGCGACCCCGGACCGCCCCCACCGCATCGTCCCACTAAGCAAATCCTGCAACGGCTGGGTCGACTGGTACGAAGCAGAAGAAGCTCCCTGAAGGCCGAGCCCGGCAGGGGTGGAGCATCTTGTACTTTTTCGTCAGCTCCGCCCGAGCGTCCAGCAATCTCCGCCCCACCGAAAAAGTTAAGCGGAACCCCTGCCGGGCTCGGCCCTAAGCCGCCGCCTTGGCAGCCCGGCGCTCAGGGGCCACCCGAACGACGTCCCAGACCAGCCCCACCCGCTCGAGGCTGTCGATGACAACGGCCGAGATGTCCACCTGCCAGCGGCCGAGGCCGTGGGTCGCCGAGGTGGGGAAGGCGTGGTGATTGTTGTGCCAGGCCTCGCCGAAGGTCGGGATCGCGATCAGGGCGAGGTTGCGCGACTCGTCGCTGGTCTCGTAGTCGCGGTTGCCGAAGACGTGGCAGAGCGAGTTGATGCTGTAGGTGAAGTGATGCAGGACGAAGACGCGGACGAGGCCGCCCCAGAGCAGGCCGGTGAAGGCGGCGAAGAGGGTGCCGCCGATCACCCAGCCGAGCGCGAAGGGGAGCAGGAGGCCGCCGATCGCCCAGAGCAGGAAGGTGCGGTCGACCCAGCTGATCACAGGGTCCGCGATCAGGTCGGGGGCGAAGCGCTCCTTGTTGCCGCGCTGGGTGTGGATGAAGAGCCAGCCCATGTGCGCGTGGAAGAGGCCGCGCATGGCGCCGCCGAGGCCGTGGCCGTGGTCGACGTGAGGGCTGTGCGGGTCGCCTTCTTCGTCGGAGAAGGCGTGGTGCTTGCGGTGGTCGGCGACCCAGGAGATCACCGGCCCCTCGATTGCCGCCGAGCCGAGGATCGCGAGCAGGCCGTGCAGCCACTTCGTGGTTTTGAAGCTGCGGTGGGTGAGGTGGCGGTGAAAGCCGACCGTGATCCCGAGGCCGGTGAACAGGTACATGCCGGCGAAGAGGAATACGTCGCTCCAGTGCAGGGCCTCGCCCCAGACCTGCCAGGCCGCCAGGCCGAGGGCGACGAACGGGATCAAGGTGACAAGGCCGGTGATGATCCGGTCGCGGGTCTCGTTGGCGACCGGCTGGATGTCGGATGGGAGAAGTTCGGCCACGCCCCGCGATGATACGACTGAACTTGACGGAAGACGTCGCCTGCCCTGAGATGTGCGGGTTTTCCACGTAATGCGACGGCTTCGGTCGATCGGGGTATAAGTTCCCGGCGATGGCCTTCGCCAGCACCGCCACGCTGCGCCGGGAGATCGAGGCGCGCATACCCGAGCGCCCCTTCTCGGTCGAGTTCTGGGACGGGACCAGGCTGGCGGCGACGAACGGCGGCGGCCCGACCTTCTACGTGCGCTCGCCCCGCGCCGCCGCCCACGCGCTGCGCGCGCCCGGCCAGCTCGGCCTCGGCCGCGCCTATGTGAGCGGCGAGCTCGAGGTCGACGACATCGAGGCCGTGATCGAACTGCTCGACGGCTGGCAGCCGCCGGCGCTGGATGGGGCCGGCAAGGCACGCCTGCTGCTCGGCGCGGTGCGCGCCGCGGGCCTCACCCGACCGCCGCGCCGGCCCGCCGCCGAGCTGCGGCCGAGCGGGCACCGCCATAGCAAGGAGCGCGACGCCGAGGCCGTGCGCCACCACTACGACGTCTCCAACGAGTTCTTCTCGCTCTTCCTCGACGACTCGATGACCTACAGCTGCGCGGTCTGGCGCGAAGGGGCGGCGACGCTGGGGGAGGCCCAGGAGGCAAAGCTCGAGATGGTCGCCCGCAAGCTGGCCCTGAAAGAGGGTGAGCGAGTGCTCGACGTCGGCTGCGGCTGGGGCAGCTTCCCGCTCTGGGCGGCGACCCGCCACGGCGCCAGCGTCGTCGGCATCACCCTCTCTCCCCCACAAGCCGAACGCGCCCGCCAGCGCGCCGAGGCCGCCGGGGTTGCCGACCGGGTCGAGATCCGCGTAATGGACTACCGCGACCTGGCTTCCACGGGCGAACGTTTCGACGCGATTGCAAGCATCGGCATGGTCGAGCACGTCGGCGAAGCGCAGATCGACGTCTACGCGAAAGCCCTTGCCGGCCTGCTCGAGCCAGGTGGACGACTGCTCAACCACGGCATAGCCCGCCTCCGCCACACCGACCCCGACGCCGGCCCCTTCTCGGAGCGCTACGTCTTCCCCGACGCCGAACCTCTGCACCTCTCACGCGTGCTGCTCGCATTGGAGCGAGCCGGCTTCATCACCCGCCACGTCGAGGAGTTCGGCGACGACTACGCCGAGACCCTGCGCCACTGGGCGCGAAAACTCGACGAAAACCTCGACGACGCTGTCCGACTCGCAGGCCCCGAACGAGTTCGAGTCTGGCGCTTGTACCTACGCATGGCCCGGCGCGGCTTCGAGACGGACTTCCTCTCGATCTACCAGGCCCGCTGCACACTCGCCTGAGAGACCATCCCGGCAGGGGTGGAGCGTCTTGTACTTTTTCGTCGTTCCCGCCCGCGCGTCCAGCGATATCCGCCCCACCGAAAAAGTTGGTTCTCGCAAATTAAGCGGGGAAGGCGCGTCGTGGTTCCTTCAGCCGCATGCTACGAGCACCCGCTCTCGAAAGCTCTCAAAGCGGGGCAGTCCGTAGGCGCGACGCTTGATCACCTTG
>DASSMU010000090.1:0-6388 GCA_035701465.1 Solirubrobacterales bacterium | reverse complement strand
CGACACCCTGGTCGAGATCCACGCCGTCGATCCCGACGCGGTCGGCCTCGGTGAGCTGGGCCGCAAAGAGGACTACGTCGCTCGCCAGCTGCATCGCTGGCAGGGGCAGTGGGAGAAGTCGAAGACGCGCGAGCTGGCGGCGATCGACGAGGTCCACCAGCGCCTCGCCGCGCGCATCCCCGAGCAGGGCCCGGCGACGATCGTCCACGGCGACTATCGGCTCGACAACATGATCCTGACCCCGGAGGGCGAGGTGGCGGCGGTCGTCGACTGGGAGCTCTGCACCCTCGGCGACCCGCTTGCCGACGTCGGCCTGCTGATGGTCTACTGGCCCGAGCCGGGCGAGGAGCTCGTCGCCCTCGGCCAGCCGGCGACTCTGGCGCCTGGCTTCCCCAACCGCGAAGAGCTGGCGACCCGCTACGCCGAGCGCTCCGGCCGCGACCTCTCCCAGCTCGACTTCTTCGTCGCCCTCGGCTACTGGAAGCTGGCGATCATCCTCGAGGGCGTCTATGCCCGCTACGCAGCCGGCCAGTACGGCAAGGTCGATCCCGGCATAGAAGAGTTCGCCAGGCTGGTGGAGCGCCTCGCCGAGGCAGCCGACGAGGCCGAGCGGCGCGGCAACTGAAGGTCGACCGCGGTCGCCCAGCCCCTTGAATCAGATTTGTAGAACTGAGACTGAAAAGGCCGGGCAATTGCCCGGCCTTTTCGAGATCACTTCTACGCGGTTGGAACTAGCCGACGAACGCCGCACCCGCGAAGTGACATTCCGTTGAGAACGGATAGTTGTCGCCTGGGCTCGGTTCTCCTTCATAACTGGTGTCGCCAACCAGGTTGGCGTATGAGGACAGTGCCATGAAGTGGCCATCTGTTGACATCGCCATGCCGCCGTCACCGTTGTCTTGGTAATTGAAGCCGATACCTTGGTTGAGTTCGAGTTTGTAGTTATCGGCGTCTGAGCTATCTGCGAAGGCTGGCGCACTACTACGGTTGTAGATCACATAAACCGTGCCTGTACGTTCAGCTTCGATGCCCTCGATGCCGGGAGGAAATGCTTCATCGTTCGGATCGCAGAATCCCATCAGCTCGAAAGTGCTTGTTTTGACCAAGCTGACGAGTTGTCCTTTGCTTGCTCCCGCTGAGAAGGGCTTGACGGTGTCGACGTTGGCGGCATTGGTAGCACTGGGTACCGTTCCGAGGGTCGACAGGTTGATGTCGGCTCCGCTCAGCGAGCCGTCCTTGACCTTGGAGCCGACGACCGCGTTTTTCTTGATCTTCTTGGTCGTTACAGCTTCCTTCTTGATCTTTGCGGTGGTGACCGAGTTGGCCTTGAGCCCGCTGCTGCCGATCTTCTTTGCGGCAAAGGCCGTAGCGCCTCCAAGGATCAGAAAAACAGCTAGCGACGACATCACGTTTGCGTACGTGAGCCGCTTTCGTATAAACGTCAAGAGAACTCTCCTTTGTATTGCGATGACAGCGTTATGAGTCAAAAACCGACTCATCTCGCCCAATTCCGGAATATGCTCGACCCTGCATCCTTCAAGGCGTGTTGTCAAGCAACCTTGATTGATGTTCGATCGTGGGGAAACGGCACTCTGCCCTTCCCCGCATCCCAGATTCCTCATAGCGCGATTGGTCCGCGTGAGCTTACATTCGACTGAGGACATCGGACCCGCGGGCAGTCGGGCCCGCGCAACCCGCCGAGGTCTCCTATCGAGGACGCCGGTAGAACTTTCCCAGCGTCCAGTGCAGGTTGATCCCCAGGGACGTGCCCGCCGGCCCTGATTGCATGCGCGGAAGGACCACGTCCAGCATCAGCTCGCGGATCACGCTTTCGCGAAGCTCGCGGTCGGGTATCTCAGGCATGTACTCGGCCTGATTGGAGGGCACGAGCAGACCGCGGACCACGTCCTCGCCGAGCATCTCGAAAGCAGTCGTCTGGATCTCTCCGGCGAAGCGGGTCTCCAGTGCCTCGACGACCTCGGTGGCGAGAGGTCGAGGGCGAATTCGGCGGTCAGCTCTCTGTTGGGCATCTTGCAGACTTTCCTCGTCGAGCTCCTCACGGGCTCGCCGCAGCGCCCCACCGAGCGCGAGAGAGAGGTCACTCGCCTCGGCATCGGCAAGCAGTTCGAGCCAGTGCTCGCGCAGCGCCCGGTTCGGGTCATGGAGGAGCACCGAGTTCGCTCCGGGGGGGCCGAGATCGGGGGCGCTCCAAACGAGCACGCCGTCTGGGGCCAGCACGCCGGCGAGCCCGTCCGCAGAGCGTTCGAGGGCCCGGGGCGGGATCAGGTGAAAGACCATGTTCGCCATTACCGCATCCATCGTTCTTCCTTCCACCACCTCGTCGATCGACCGGAAGCTCCCGTCGGCGGCCCGCACGGAGTGGAATCGCGTCCAGTCGCAGTCGCCCAAAAGCGCGTAGCCCTGCGCGAACCAACTCGACGGCAGGTCCAAGAGGTGAAGCTCGATCGTCACCCCCAGCCGATCGAGCCTCTGATCGATGCCGCGCTCCCGGCAGGCCTTCAGCAACTCGATCGTCGCGGTCCCCGTCCCGGCACCGTAGTCCATCACCCTGATCGTGTCTCCCGACTGGGCGTTGGCGAGCCTCCTCTCGATCGCCTCGAGCGCTCCGGCGACGACGAACCCGGTGGGTGGCGAGCACCACAGCGCGGGATAGCGGATGTCGCCGCGGGTGAAGAGGATGTCGTGCAGGGCGATGCCGTCTTCGAGGTCGACGCCCGCCTCGGGCCGCCAGGTGTCCTCGCGAGGCGCGGTCGAGCCCAGGCCAGGGAGCGGAGGGTCCTCTCCGCCCGTCCGCAGGCGGTTCAGGCCGATCGAGACGAACGGCTGGCTCGCCGGATAGCGCCGCTCGCAGTGGCCGGCCGATTGCAGACCGGCCTCCTGACAGCAGCGCAGGAAGGAGGCATGATCGACCGGGTATTGCCTCGAGTAGGCCTGGTGGGCGTCGAAGGCGATGCCGTGGAGCGAGCCGAGGTGCCTGAAGGCGACCGAAGGAGCAACGCAGTGTGCCTCGAGCACGACCAGGCCGTGCTTGCGGGTGTGGGCCTCCCAGCGCCGCAGTGAGGCGATCAGATCGCGCTCGACGTCTTCGCCGGAGAGCGGGCGTCCGTCGGCGTCGATGTAGACGCCGCTCGTCCAGCCGGGCACCCACTGGTCGCTTTTGCCCCCGAGGTAGCGGCGCTCGTGGTCGATGAAGGCGCGGATGTGGAGGCCGTCCTCGATTTGCAGGCCGCGCTCGGCAAGGTCGACCTGCAGCCGGTCCGGATCCGTGACGTCGCCGGACATCACGATGGCCGGTGCGTTCGCCTGTTCGAGATTGCGCAGTGCCATCTCCCGGGCGCCGGCGTCGGGGTCGATCCCGATCATCGTCAGGGGATGGTCGCTCAGCTGTCTGCCGCGGCGTGTTTGCCGCTCGATCAGGCGGTACAGGTGGGTGAGCCAACTGCCGTCTCCACAGCCCATGTCCGCGATGAAGCGCGGCTGGGCCTCGATCGGATCGCGTTCGAAGATCTCCACGAAGATCGACTCGCTCTCCGTGAAGTAGCGCCGGTGCGCGGCGGCGCTGATCCGAAGGTTGAGGTCTCGGTGCACGTGCCACTCGCCGCCGTCGGGGTCGGGGGCCACGGTCAGTTCGCCGCGATATATCTCGGCCAGGCGAGCGAGCAGCGGCAGGTAGGTCGCGACCCCCCCGAAGTTGAGCGCGAAGGCGCGTGCCTGCCGACCCCCAGCCGTCCACTCCCTGCTCTCGCCGTCGAGCCATCCGAGGGCGGTGAGTAGGCGCGCCATCCCCTCGCCCCCGCGGTCATCCGGAATCTCCGGCCCGGCGTCGCCGACCCTGCCGGTCTCGTGGAGCCAGAGCATCGTCGGGACCACGAGCGCGAGGTCGAGATGGGTTCGCATCGACTCGCGATGCTCGGGTGCCTGATCCACGTCGAGCTCCCAGCCAGCCGAGGCCCTTTCGGCGAGCTCACCGAGGCGCTCGACCTGATCCTCACTCCACGTCCGCAGCCAGGTGTCGGGGGCCGTTCCGGCAAAGCCGGCGAGGAAGTCGGCGACCGCGAGGTAGCGGTCGCGATGGAGGACCGCCGTGCGGCCGGCCTCGGTCCAGCGCAGGTAGGTGGTTCGTGGATCCAGGGTTGGGGGTTCGTCGAGCCAGCCGGTGCCGGCGAGGGAGTGGAGGGCGATGCGCAGAGCACCGAATCCGGCGCCCTCGGCCCCAAGCTCGCCAAGCGAAAGATTCCCCCGCAGCGAGGGCGCGAGCAGGTCGAGCTCCTCGAGCGCCCTCAAGGTCATGCAGATGACGACGCTGTCCTGCGAGAGGAACATCGCCTGACGCATCGCCGCCCGGGCATCGCCGCCCGCCCGAACCCCGGGGCTCACCCGGATTCGCCAGTCTCTGGAACTCGGCTTGCAGGGGGAGGTTCGCGCCGTTTTGCCTTGCCGAGCGGCCGGTACTTGAATTTCATCAGCGGACGCTCGACGAAGTAGTAGCTCAGCATGGCGAGGGGAACCGCCACGACGATCTCGGCGATGAGGACGGTCCAGTAGCCCTCACCGGAGCCGAACAGCCCGCCGAGCATCACGGCTACGGTGCCGTGCCAGAGCAGCAGCCCGTAGGAGATCAATCCCGTCCACATCAGGAACGGGTGCCCGAGAGCTCTCGCCGGCAGGCCCCGGTTGGGATTGGCGAATACGGCGGGGAGGAAGAAAAGGGTTGCTCCGACGCCCTGCATCAGCAGGAGCCAGACGTACTGGGTGTCGTTGAAGCCGAAGACGAAAGGCGCGTCGGAGAAGATCAGGACCGTGGCGGCATAGATCGCAAAGCCGCCGGCCCAGCAGAGCCCGGGCTTCGATGCCACCAGGCGTAGGGGTCGAGGGTAGGCGCTTGGGCGTGAGTAGATCGTGGACAGCACCGCCAGCGCCAGACCCAGCGCGAACCAGTAGAAGTAGCCGGCAAAGCTGTAACGAAACCAGGCCTGATCCCGCAGGTGAAAGGGCGCTCCGCCGAGCCACAGCGAGACGCCGGCCAAGACGGCCAGGAGACCGAGCTCCCACTTCACCCAACCGGTACGGGTCAGCCTGCGGGCGAGCAGTGCCGTCAGGCCGGCATAGAAGGGCAGGACGAAATAGAAGGTCACGTCGATGCCCAAGGTCCAGGACTGGGGGAGCCCGCAGCGGAATTCCTCGGTCGGCGGACAGACGCTGTGCAGGTGATTTACGTCGAGGAAGTCGGTGAGGCTGTAGAACGCCCACCAGTTGTGGCTGAAGACGCCGTAGAGGCCGGGAAAGATCGCGAGGGCGGTGAGCGCGACCCAGTACGCCGGATATAGCCGGATGAAGCGCCGGCGCGCGTAGTCGGCGATGCGTGGCGCGGTCGGTCCCCCTGCGCGGTGGGCGATCATCGGCCGGTAGAGCAGGAAAGCCGAGAGCATGAAGAAGATCGCGACGACGCCGTCCCAGCGGACGATGATGCGGTTGGGGAGGCTTGCCGTGAAGCCGCCGAAGCCGCCGGTGAAGAACCAGGCGTGACCGACGATGATCGCGATCGCGGCGACCCCCCGCAGGCCCACCGTGAGCGGAAAGCGCGGGTGATGCGGGGGAGGCGCGACGACATCGGGAACGTCCTCGCCGATAGCCGTGGCGTCGGGTGCGCCCACAGTCAGCCGGTCGCGGCGCGGACCATCGCGTCGAGAAAGTCGACGTCACAAGAGCGAAGGCCGGCTTGGTGCGCGGCCTCCCTCTGTTCGTTTCCCAGGGCGGTCAGCTGGTTTTGCAGAATTTGCGATTCGGCAAGTTCGTTGGCCTGACCGGCTCTCAATCGCTGTTCTGCCAGCACGATGATCGGGTCGAACAGTTCCGCATAGAGGGCGTATTTGGGGTCTTTGGCGGCAGCCTGGAGCGCTTGCTGGCGCCTGGCGATGCGCTTCACCAGTTTGATTCCCGGCTTGCCGAAGCCTTCTGTTGTGAGCTCCAGGTTGCTGTTGTAACCACTGTTCAATACCCCCTTGGCCAGGTGTCTGACTTCGTGCAGCATCCACTGGCAATTCGCGTTGGCGTGGGCAAACGCTTCGCGTGACGCCGCGTCCCGGGATGGAGGCGAGCTTCCTCCGCAGCCGGCTAGCGCAATCAGAGCGATCGCGGCGGCGACCGAGAGGAGCAGTCTAAGCACGGCCTTCTCCAGGCATGGCCGAGCGAGCGTTGAGTTTGTCATGAAGCCAGGTCAATCCAATCGCGGTGAAGATCAGCAAGAACGGGTCGACAGGCAGCCGGTCACGGGGGAGGCCGTTGATGAGAGCGGTGAGGATGAGCATCGTGATCGGGACGGTCCAGAGGAAAAGCGGCCCGCGCGGGATGCGCGGAGGCAGGTCGG
>DASSMU010000089.1:0-8187 GCA_035701465.1 Solirubrobacterales bacterium | reverse complement strand
CCTCCTCCCGCCGCTTCGCGGGAGTTCGTGAGGAGGGGCAGCCGATGGCCCCTCGTCAGCGTGCTCAGGCAATACGCGTGCGCAGCCGCGAGGCTTGGTGTCGGCGCCCTCTGTTCGCCAGCTTCAGGCAATAGCCTTGCGTGCCTGATGTCGCTGCGGACGCCTCTATACGAGAAGCATCTCGAGCTCGGGGCGAAGCTTGTGGACTTTGCGGGTTGGGAGATGCCCGTGCAGTACGAGGGCATCATGGAGGAGCACTCGGCTGTGCGGACGCATGCTGGGGTGTTTGACGTCTCGCATATGGGCGAGGTTGAGGTTGAGGGGCCGGGGGCGCTTGCGTTTCTGCAGCGGGTGCTCTCGAATGACGTGGCCAAGGTCGAGGTTGGGGAGGCTCAGTACTCGTGCCTTTGCAACGAGGAGGGCGGGGTGCTTGACGACCTATTTGCCTACCGGCTCGGCGGGGATCGTTATTTGATCGTCACCAACTCGGCGAACCACGGGACGGACCTTGCCTGGTTGGGGCGCTGGAGTCGCAGCTTCGATGTTGCCGTGCGCGACGTCGCCGACCGCTACGCGATGCTGGCCGTGCAAGGGCCGCATGCGCGTGGGATCGTCGGTGTTGCGCTCGGGGTCGAGCTACCGTCGCGGATGCGGGTCTCCGCGGTGCGGATCGGTGGGCGCCCGGCGCTGGCCTGCGGCACCGGATACACCGGCGAGGACGGGGTCGAGCTGCTGATCGATCCCGAGGTCGCTCCGGCTATCTGGGCTGAGCTGCTCGACGCCGGCGTCGTTCCCTGCGGCCTCGGAGCGCGCGACACGCTGCGGCTCGAGGTCTGCTTCCACCTGCACGGCAACGACCTGACGCTCGACCGCAACCCGATCGAGGCCGGGCTCGGCTGGTGCTGCAAAGAGGAGACCGGCTTCGTCGGCGCCGAGGTGATCGCCTCGGCGCGCCGGGAGGGCCCGTCCGAAAGGCTCGTTCCCTTCAAGATCGAGGGCACCGGCATCCCGCGCCAGGGCAATCCGGTTCTCTCCGGCGAGGATCGCGTCGGCACCGTTACCTCCGGAACCTTCTCTCCCTCGCTCGAGGTGGGGATCGGGATGGCCTACGTAAGCTCCGGCCTCGCCGAGCCGGGTGCCGAGGTCGAGATCGACGTGCGCGGCAAGCGCCGCCCCGCCCGGATAGCTTCCAAGCCCCTCTACCGGAAAGCGAGATGACGTTGGCCGACGCGACCTACCCCGACGACCTGCTCTACCACGACCAGCACGACTGGGCACGGCTGGAGGGGGACGACCATGCCGTCTTCGGGATCACCTGGTACGCCCAGGACAGCCTCGGCGAGGTCGTCTTCTACGACCCACCCGAGGTCGGCGCGACGATCTCCAAAGACTCCTCCTATGCCGAGGTCGAGTCGGTCAAGGCCGTCTCCGACGTGATCGCGCCCCTGTCCGGCGAGATCGTCGAGGTCAACGACTCGCTTGAAGACACCCCGGAGAAGATCAACGAGGACCCCTATGGCGAGGGCTGGCTGGTCAAGGTCAGGCTGAGCCACCCGGAGGAGTCCGGCGCCCTGCTCGGGGCCGACGAATACCGCAAGTTGCTGGAAAACGCCTGAGAAGGCGCGGCCTCTCTCTTCCGTAGCCTTCTCCCGGTGACCCGCTACACCTCCGCGACGCCCGGGGACCGGGACGAGATGCTCGCCGCGATCGGCGTCGACTCGGTTGACGACCTCTTCGCGCAGGTCCCCGAGCCGCTGCGACTCGGCAAACCGCTGGCGCTGCCCCTGGGAATGAGCGAGGCCGAGGTCTTCGAGCGGCTCTCCGCGCTCGCCGCCCGCAACGCCGACGCTGAAGAGCAGGTCTGCTTCGTCGGGGCCGGGATGTACGACCACTACGTGCCGGCGATCGTCGACGCGATCACCCAGCGCTCCGAGTTCCTCACTCCGTACACGCCCTACCAGCCGGAGATCTCCCAGGGCGGCCTCCAGGTGATGTTCGAGTTCCAGACCGCGATGTCGGAGCTGACCGCGTTGCCGATCTCCAACGCCGGCCTCTACGAGGGCCCCTCGTCGGTCGCCTCGGCGGGCTACCTGGCGATGGCGGCGACCGGGCGCAAGCGCTTCGTCGTCTCCCGCGGCCTGCACCCGCACAGCCGCGAGACGCTGGAGACCTACGCCGTCGGCTACGGCGCCGAGGTGGTCGAGGTCGGGCTGCGAGACGCCGAGACCGACGCCGAGGCGCTCGCCGCCGCGGTCGACGGCGAGACCGCGGCCGTCTTCCTGCAAAGCCCCAACTTCCTCGGCGCGGTCGAGCGGGTCGAGGCGCTGGGCGCCGCGGCGAAGGAGCACGGCGCTCTTCTGGTCGTCGCCACCGACCCGATGACACTGGGGGTGCTCAAGCCGCCGGGGGAGCAGGGCGCCGACATCGCCCTCGGCGAGGGCCAGCCGCTCGGCAACCGGCTCGACTTCGGCGGCCCCTCGTTTGGGTTCTTCTGCGCGACCGAGGAGCAGATCCGCCGCATGCCGGGGCGGATCGCCGGCGAAACCGACGACGTCGACGGCCGCCGCGGCTTCGTCCTCGCCCTGCAGACGCGCGAGCAGCACATCCGCCGCGAGAAGGCGACCCACAACATCTGCACGGCGCAGGCGCTGAACGCGCTGGCGGCGATGGTCCACCTCGCCTGGCTCGGGCGCGGGGGGTACCGCGAGCTGGGCGAGCTGTTGCTCCGGCGCACCGCCTACGCGCGCGAGCGCCTTGCGGCGGTCGAGGGGGTCGAGTTGCTGCACGGCGCCCCGGTCGCCCGCGAGTTCGCCGTGCGCCTCGACGCTCCTGTGGATCGCGTCCTGGAGCGCTGTGCCGAGCGCGGTATCGCCGCCGGCTACCCGCTCGGCCGCGACTACACCGAGTACGAGGACGGCCTATTGGTGGCGATCACCGAGCGCCGCACCAAGGCCCAGATCGACGACCTTGCGGAAGCGCTCGGCGCCGCGGTCGCGGCTGAGGCTGGCGAGTTTGGCATCACTGAGATGCAAAAGTCGCCAGTCCCCGGGGAGGCGAGCCGATGATCGCGACGGAGACCCCGATGCAGCGCGAACGGACGCAGACGATCTATGAGAAGTCGAAGTCAGGTCGCCGCGCCGCGGTGCTACCCGCCGCCGAAGTCCCAGAGCGCCCGCTGGAGGAGCTGATCCCTGCAGAGCTGCTGCGTGCCGAGCCGCCGTGCCTGCCGGAGGTCGCCGAGCCCGAGATCGTCCGCCACTACAACCGGCTCTCGCGGCGCAACTTCGACCTCGACACGGGCTTCTATCCGCTCGGCTCCTGCACGATGAAGCACAACCCGCGCCTCAACGAGCGGGTCGCGGCGCTGCCCGGCCACGCCCGGCTGCACCCGGCGCAGGACCCCAAGCGGGCCCAGGGAGCGCTGGAGCTGATGTGGCTGCTGCAGGAGAGCCTCGGTGAGATCTGCGGCCTGCCGCATGTCAGCCTGCAGCCCTCTGCCGGCTCCCACGGCGAGCTTGCCGGCCTGCTGCTCACCCGCGCCTTCCACGCCGACCGCGGGGAAGAGCGGACCAAGGTGCTCGCCCCCGACACCTCGCACGGGACCAACCCGGCCTCGGTGACGATGGCGGGCTACGAGGCGGTCAAGGTCGCGACCAACGAGCGCGGCGGGGTCGAGATGGACGACCTGCGGGCGAAGATCGACGAGGACCCCGACCAGGTCGCCTGCCTGATGCTGACCAACCCCAACACGCTCGGCCTCTTCGACGAGAACATCGCCGAGATCGCGGCACTGATCCACGAGGCCGGGGGCACGCTCTACTACGACGGCGCCAACCTCAACGCCGTCATGGGTCACTCGCGGCCCGGCGACATGGGCTTCGACATCGTCCACGTCAACCTGCACAAGTCCTTCAGTCAGCCGCACGGCGGCGGCGGCCCCGGGGCGGGCCCGATCGCAGTCTCCGAGCGGATCGAGCCCTTCCTGCCGCGGCCTCAGGTGGTGCGGCGCCAGGACGGTAACGGCAGCGGACCGGTCTTCGGCCTCGACCTCGACCGGCCCAAGTCGATCGGCCGCCTGCGCGGCTTCCAGGGCAACTTCGGCGTCTTCGTCCGCTCCTACGCCTACATCCTCAGCCTCGGCGCCGACGGCCTCGCCGAGGCCTCGGAGACGGCGGTGCTGAACGCCAACTACCTGAAGGCGCGCCTCGCCGAGGGCCGCGCGGGCAAGCGCCTGCCGGTCGCCTTCGACCGCCACTGCATGCACGAGTTCGTCCTCTCCGGCAAGCCGATGAAGAAAGAGCTCGGCCTCGCCACCCTCGACCTCGCCAAGCGCCTGCTCGACTACGGCTTCCACCCGCCGACCGTCTACTTCCCCCTCCTGGTCGAGGAGGCGCTGATGATCGAGCCGACGGAGACCGAGACCAAGGAGAGCCTCGATGCTTTCGCCGAGGCGATCGAGCGGATCCTTGCCGAGGCCGAGCAGGACCCGGAGGTCGCCAAATCCGCGCCTTATACGACGCCGGTGCGGCGTCTGGATGAGGTCAAGGCGACCCGTAGGCCGGTGGTTCGCCAGCCGTTGTAATTGGCCAAGAGCCCATCCCGGCAGGGGTTCCACTTAACTTTTTCGGTGGGACGGGGACTGCTGGCGCTCGAAGGCGGTCGACGAAAAAGTACAAGACGTTCCACCCCTGCCGGGATGGGCTCTTAGAGTTCCGGCAGCTTTTGTTTTAGCTCCAACACCGGGGCGAAGAGGTCGCCGTGTTGCTCGATTCGTTTCAGCACGTCGCCGGCTTCGAAGACGAGTGAGCTTGCGTTCTCTTTCTCTACCGCTTGTTCGACCTCGTCCCAGGTCACCGGGGTGGAGACGGTCGGGCGTTCTCGGGCTCGCAGCGAGTAGACGGCGATCGTGGTCTTGCGGCGGTGGTTTTGGGACCAGTCGACGAAGACCTTGCCTTTGCGTTCGGTCTTTTTCATTTTCGAGACGACCTCTTTTGGGGTCTGCTTCTCGAGTAGTTGGGCGATCGCGCGGGCGAGGGGTTTGGTGCCCTGGCCGTCCTCGCCGTCGGCCTCGTAGGTGACGGCGTCATTGTTGAGGGGGGCGTAGACCTGCAGGCCCTTCGAGCCGGACGTCTTCGGGAAGCACTGGACGCCGAAGTGGTCGAAGAGCTCGCGCAGGCGCAGCGCCACGCGGCAGCAGTCGAGCACGTCGGCGGGTGGGCCGGGGTCGAGGTCGAAGGCGAGCACAGTGGGGCGGTCCGGCCCGGCAGCCAGCGAGAGCGAGGGGTGCAGCTCGATCGCCGCCAGCTGCGCCATCCAGACCAGCGTCGCCCGGTCTTCGCAGACGCAGAAGTCGATGATCCCGGCGTGGGGCCCGGCTTCCACGGCGGCCGTCCTCACCCAGTCCGGCCGGTGCTTGGGGCAGCGCTTCTCGAAGAAAGCCGCGTCGGTGTCGTCGACCCCTTCGGGGAAGCGGCGCAGGGTCAGGGCGCGGCCCTGCAGGTGGGGGACGATCGCCGGCGCCACCTTGGCGTAGTAGTCGACCACCTCGCCCTTCGTGAACCCGGCCTCGGGATAGAGCACCTTGTCGAGGTTGGTGAGCTTCAGCTCACGTCCGTCGACCTCGACCTGCTGGCTCGTGGCCACCGGCTATTTGGAGGCTTTGGCCTTGGCGCGTTTCTTCGCCGGGGCTTTTTTCGACGCCGCGGCCTTGCGTTTCTTCGCCGCCGGCTTGCGCGCCTTCGCCCCGCCGCCGCGCTTGCCCTGCACCGCGGCGATGCTCTCCTCGAGCGCCGCCATCAGGTCCGGCGCCTTGGTCGCCTCGCGCTCGGCGCCCTCGGGGGCGACGACGACCTCCTCGCCGGCGGCCTTGCGTTCGATCATCGCCAGCAGCTGCTCGCGGTACTCGTTGCGGTAGGCGCTCGGGTCGAAGCTGCGGGTAAGCGACTCGATCAGCTGCTCGGCCATCTGCACCTCGCGCTTGGCCACCTCCGGCTTCTCGGTGGGCAACACGTCGTCGAGCTCGGACGGCGGCACGACCTCGTCGGCGAAGCGCATCGTGGTCAGGGTCAGCACGCCGTCGGCGGGCCGGATCGCGGCGAGGTGCTCCTTGTTGCGGAAGACGAAGCGTGCGATCGCCACCTTGCCCGAGCCCTCCATCGCCTCGGCCAGCAGCGAGTAGGCCCTGGCGGCGCCCTCGGCCGGGCCGAGGTAGTAGGGGCTGTCGAAGTAGATCGGGTCGATCTCGGCGAGGTCGACGAAGTCCCGGACCTCGATCGCGCGGCTCTTCTTCGGGTCGAGCGAGGCCATCTCGTCTTTGCTCAGCGGCACGTAGCGGTCTTTGGAGACCTCGAAGGCCTTGACGATCTTCTCGTAGGGGACCTCCTCGTCGGTCCCTTCGGCGACGCGGCGGTGGCGGATGCGGGCGCCGTCGGACTCGCGGATCTCGCGCAGCGAGATGCCGCGGCGGGCAACCGCGCTGTAGAGCTTCACGGGCACGTTGAGGAGCCCGAAGCTGATCGAGCCGCTCCAGATCGCTCTAGCCATCGGCGTTCACCTACCCGATTCTTCCAGCCGCCCACCGCCGCCGGCAGCCGCAGCCGCCCGACGGGAGCCATCTTGCGCCCAGCCCGACGAGGGGTGTCTGATCTAAGGGGTGTATATGACCCCCTTGGATCAGACACGCCCAGGTGGGCTGGGTTGGGACGATCGGTCAGGATGGACCAGTGCTCTTCGAACTGTCCGACGTCAGCCTGATTCGCGGCGAGCGCCGGGTCCTCGACTCGGTCAGCGCTGGGATCCCGGCCGGGGCGACGGCGATCGTCGGGCCCTCGGGGGCCGGCAAGTCGACCCTGCTGCGGCTGCTCAACCGGCTGGCCGACCCCGACAGCGGGTCGATCTCCTTCCGCGACCGACCGCTCGACTCCTACGACCCGCTGGCGCTGCGCCGCGAGGTCTCACTGGTGCCGCAGCTGCCGGCGCTGCTGGAGGGCACGGTGGAATCGAACCTCGAGTACGCGGCGAGGCTGGCCGGCAAACGGCCGGACGCCGAGCGCTGCCTGCGGCTCGCCGGCCTTGACCCCGGGTTCGCCGGGCGCGACGTCGCCAAGCTCTCGGTCGGTGAGCAGCAGCGGGCGATGCTAGCCCGGGCGCTGGTCCAGGAACCGGCGGTGCTGCTGCTCGACGAGCCGACCTCGGCGCTCGACCATGCCGCCCGCGACGCGATCGAGGCGACGTTGGCCGAGCTGCGCCGCGAGCTGGAGCTCTCGGTCGTCCTGGTCAGCCACGATCCCGAGCAGGCGCGGCGGCTGAGCGAGTGGGTGGTCAGGCTCGAGGACGGCCGCGCAATCGAGTCCGGCCCGCTGGCGGAGGTCCTCGCTTGACCACCTCGATCCACGTCTCCGCCGGTCAGGTCGCGGCCTCCCTGGCGCTGGTCGCGCTGGCGGCGGCGGTCTCCTTCTGGTGGAAAGCGGACCTCGAGCGCGACATCGGGATCGCCGCGCTGCGCTCCTTCATCCAGCTCACCGCGATCGGCTACGTGATCAAGCTGATCTTCGAGGCCGACACGATCTGGCTCGTCTTCGCCCTGCTGGCCGTGATGGTCACCTTCGGCGCGCTCACCGCCCGCAGCCGCGCCAAGAAGGTGCCGGATGCCTTCTGGCCGCTGTTGATCGCCCTGGCGACGGCCGGTGCGACCACGCTGGGCCTGGTCGTCGCCCTCGGTGTCTTCGAACCGACGGCGCGCTACCTGGTTCCGGTCGGCGGCATGGTGATCGGCAACGCGATGACCGCCTCGGCGGTGGCGCTGAACCGCCTCGGCGACGAGATGGCCGACTCGCGCGGCAAGATCGAGGCGACCCTGGCACTCGGCGCGACCGCCCAGGAGGCCGCGGCGCCCTTCGTCCGCCGCGCCCTGCGCTCGGGGATGATCACCCTGGTCGACTCGACCAAGACCACCGGCCTGATCTTCTTCCCCGGCACGATGGTCCGCATGCTGCTCGCCGGCGCCAACCCGACCGACGCCGTCCGCCTGCAGCTGATCCTCCTCTACGCCCTGCTCGGCAGCGTCGCAATCGCCGGTCTCGTCGCGACCACTCTCGCATACCGCAACTTCTTCACCCCGGCCCAGCAACTGCGCGAGCCCCAGTAGCCGCCGACGGGCCGATACGTCAAGGTGGCCTTGACGTATCG
>DASSMU010000088.1:0-2791 GCA_035701465.1 Solirubrobacterales bacterium | reverse complement strand
CGCGATGATGGGCGGCATCGACGGCTACTCGCTGTCACCGAACGCCCCGAAGGAGGCCTTCGAGTTCCTTGAGTTCCTCGTGACCCCGGACCAGCAGAAGCTCTACTCCCAGGCATTCGTCACCATCCCGGTCAACAAGGCCTCGCAGTCGGTCGTGACCCAGCCGTACAGCGTCTCCGCACTGGAGGCCTTGAACAAGGCCGGCTACACGATGCAGTTCCTCGACACGCAGTACGGCCAGAACGTCGGCAACGCGATGAACGCCGCCGTGGTGGACCTGTTCGCGGGCAAGGGCACGCCCGCCGGCATCGTCAGCGCCACCAGCGAAGCTGCGGCGAAGGGCTGACCGGGAACAATGAGCGACACCCTGGGTACCGCGGCCGTCGGCCGCGTTCGCCGGGGCGCACTTCAGGTCGGGGACGCGGCGCGCGCCGCGTCCCCGACGCCGCGTCCGCGCAAGCGCCGTGGCCGAGGGCGCCTGCGGCTGGAAATCGCGCTCCTGTCCGGCCCCGCGATCATCGTGTTCGTGGGGCTTGTGATCTTCCCCGTCGCGCTCGCCGCCTACTACGGCTTCTACCGCTGGCAAGGCTACGGCGCGCCCACCGACTGGGTCGGCCTGAATAACTACAAGGTGATCTTCACCGACCACGCCTTCCAGCAGGCGCTCGAGCACAACGGCTTCATCGTCGTGCTGTCCCTCGTCATCCAGGGGCCGCTGGCGCTCGCCCTCGCGTTGCTGCTGAACCAGAAGATTCGCGGCCGGGGGCTCATCCGTGTCCTGATCTTCGTCCCCTACGTGATCTCCGAGGTCATCGCCGGCACCGGCTTCAGCCTGATGCTCCAGGTCAACGGCGCGGTCAACGACGCGCTGCACAACATCGGCCTCGGCTTCCTCGCCACCGACTGGCTTGCTGACCCGAACATCGCGATCTGGACCCTGATGGGCATCCTCACGTGGAAGTACATCGGCTTCGCCGTCATCTTGATGCTGGCCGGCATGCAGGCGATCCCCGACGAGCTCACCGAGGCCGCGTCCATCGACGGCGCCTCCTACTGGCAGGTCCAGCGCCGCATCGTGATACCGCTGCTCGGCCCGACCATCCGCATCTGGGGGTTCCTGTCGATCATCGGCGCACTGCAGCTTTTCGACCTGGTCTACATCATCTGGGGTCAGTACATCTCCAGCACGGCCGGCACCTCGACCATGGCGACGTACATGGCCCTTAACGGCCGCCTCGCCGGAAACTACGGCTATGGCAGCGCGGTCGCCGTGGTCATGTTCCTGATCTCGATCACCGTCGCGCTGCTCTACCAGCGCTTTGTCCTGCGCCGCGACATGCGGGGCGCTGTCACCCAGGGAGTTAACTGATGAGCGCGGTGACCTCCGGCGCACCGTTCCCGCGGGCCCGGTCCGGGAAGCGCAGCGACAGGCCGCAGAAGTGGGGCAACCCGGGCATCTACTTCATCGCCCTGCTGTTCATCGCGGTCAGCCTGGCGCCTGTCGTGTACATCATCCTTGGCGGCTTCCGCACCAACTCGCAGATCACGGTCAACCCGGCCGGCCTGCCGAGCCCGTGGGTCTTCAGCAACTACGTCGGCGTCCTGAAGACGGTGACCTTCTGGGGTGAATTCGCCAACTCGGCGATCGTCGCGACCGCGAGCACGCTCGGCATCGTGCTGCTCGGCCTCATGGTGAGCTATGTGATCGCCCGCTACGACTTCAAGCTCAAGGGCGCGATGTACTCACTGTTCGCCGCGGGCCTGATGTTCCCGCTGGTGGTCGCGATCACCCCGGTCTACATCATCGTCAAGGACCTCGGCCTTGTCGACAACCTGATGGGCATCGTTGTCCCGCAGATCGCATTCGGCCTGCCGACGACGGTCATCATCCTGGTGCCTTTCCTGCGCGCCATCCCGAAGGAGATCGAGGAGGCCGCGGCCATCGACGGCATGAGCCGCCTCAGGTTCTTCTTCCGCATGGCCATCCCGCTGGCGCTGCCCGGCGTGATCACCGTCGCCATCCTCGCCTTCATCACCAGCTGGAACAACTACATCCTGCCGCTGTACGTCTTGAACTCGCAGGCGAACTACACGCTGCCGCTCGGCGTGCAGCAGTTCTCCTCGCAGTACTCGCAGGACACGGCGCGGGTCCTCGCGTTCACCTCGCTCTCGATGCTGCCCGCGCTGGCGTTCTTCGCCGTCTTCCAGCGCCGGATCGTCGGGGGCCTCACCGGCGCGGTGAAGGGCTAGGCACAGCGCGGGTCGCCGTCAGCGACCCGCGTCACCCGCCTGCGCCCCTAGGAAAGGATCATTTGATTGCCCCGCGCTCACATCGAGCTCGACAAGCGCGCCGTCATCGCGCCCGTCCGGCGCCGCACCTTCGGCGCGTTTGTCGAGCACCTTGGCCGGTGCGTCTACACCGGGCTCTACGAGCCCGGGCACCCGACCGCGAACGAGGACGGCTTCCGCATGGACGTCGTCGAGCTCGTCCGGGAGCTCGGCAGCACGACCGTCCGCTACCCGGGCGGCAACTTCGTCTCGGGCTTCCGGTGGGAGGACTCGGTCGGCCCGCGGGAGGCGCGCCCGGTGCGCCGCGAGCTCGCGTGGCACTCGCTCGAGCCGAACCAGGTCGGCCTCGACGAGTTCGCCCGGTGGCTGAAGCTAACCGACTCTGAGCTGATGCTGGCCGTGAATCTCGGCACCCGCGGCATCCTGCCCGCCCTCGACCTGCTCGAGTACGCCAACCATCCCTCCGGCACCGCGCTGTCGGACCTGCGCATCGCGAACGGCA
>DASSMU010000087.1:0-12930 GCA_035701465.1 Solirubrobacterales bacterium | reverse complement strand
GGTTGCGGTGTTGCCCTGGGCGTCGCGGGCGGTGATCGTCAGGTTGTCGGTCGCCCCAGCGGTGGGAGTGGTCGTGGCGGCACCCAGCACCAATTCGGTAGCGGTCCCCGGGCTGACCGTGATCGCCAGGCCCGAGCCGTTGGTGATCGAGCCGTCGGTGACGGTGAGCGAGGTCGAGCCGGCTTTGACCAGGACCATCTGGCCGTTTTTGCCCGAGGTGACGGTGGCGACGCCTTCTGTGAACGTGATCGCGGTGGCGGTGGCGAAGTTGGTCGCGGTGCCGGAGGAGTTGGTCACCGTGGCGTGGGAGCCGGAGGGGCTGTCGGCGACCGGGCCGAAGGTGAGGCTGTGGGAGCCGGTGTAGGAGGTTGCGGTGTTGCCCTGGGCATCCTTGGCGGTGATCGTCAGGTTGTCGGCTTCGCCGGCGGTCGGCGTAGTTGTCGCCGCCGAGACGACGAATTCACTGGCCGGGCCCGGGAAGATCCAACCCGTATTGCCTCCACCGTCGGTGCTTTCGTTCGCGATAATGCTTGCACCGGTGTTGGTGCTGTCCGACACTGAGACAAAGTGGACTTCAGCCGTCCCTTTGTCGTCTATCAACCAGGGAACGCCGGGAATGGAAGAAGCCAAGGCCAGCTGGTTGCTCGCATCTTTTCCTTCCAGCGTGAGCGCACCCTGGACGGTCTGGATATCGCCGGCGTTGAACGTCAGCGTGTCGGCCGAGCTGACGCGCTTGCTGAGATTGTTGAACGTGGTATCGCCCGTAACAGTCTGTTCTGTGCCCACGAGTTCTACCGTTCCGCCGTTTGCCATAAAGATTGCCCCCACTTCCGAGGCAAAACCTCCGCCGAAAGAGGCAACGCCTGATGGCGCGGTGAAATGCGCTGCCGCCTTCAAGGTGAAGTCGTTTTTGACGGTAAACGGTGAATAGGAACCGAAGCTATGGGTGCCGCTGACTGTCAGGCCTGCTGCTTTCAAGCCAGAGAACCCAGACAATTCACCACTCGAGGCCAGGTTCAGCGCCCCCGATGCAGTCAGAGTCCCAGAGCCGGACAGAGTGCCGTTCAGAGTGATCGAACCACCGCTTCCCGCTGTTGGAGAGCTGCCAAGCGGCAGGTTGCAACTGCTGCCGACGACCTTTGTACCGGCGACATTGGAGAAGACGACCGAGTTGAAGACGGTGCTACCGCAGTTGATGCTCGCGCTAAAGCCCCCGTCGAACACCACGGTGCTTTTTTTGGCATTGAAAGTGGCGCCGGAATTGACCATGAAGTTGTTCCCGAAGCTGACGGAGCCGGTTTCCGCTGCGTTGAACGTCGCGCCTGAGTTCAGGGTGAACCGCCCGCTAACACTGGCTCCATTCGGAACCGATATCGTCCCGCCCGTTTGCGTGTAGTTGCCTATCGAAAACGTGCCGTAGGAGCTGAAGTCCGCACTGACTCCTGTCATGTTGAAGCCGCTTTCGGTGACGAGCCCGCTGAATCCGGACAGGCTGGCTGTACTGCTAAGAGTGAACGTTTGGTAAGCAGTCAGAGTGCCCGTGCCAGACAGCGATCCGTTGAGTCGTACGGATGCGCCGATGGCATTTCCCAGGTCCGGATCGTTTCCCAGGGGCAACGAGCAGTTTGCGCCCACGGTCTTGCCACCGGCCGTGTGTTCGAATTTGACGAGGCTGAAGACCTTGTTGCCACACGACAAGGTTCTGCTGGCCGTCCCGTTGAAGATGACTGTTCCGCCATTGGCATCGAATTCGGCCCCTTCACTGATGGTGAAGTTCCCGGCGAACGATGCCGTGGCGCTCGGCGCGACGAAGCTGGCCCCCGAGGCGAGGGTGAAATTCTGGGCCACCGAGAACGGCGAATAGGCGCCGAAATCATAGGCTCCATTTACAACCAGGGCTCCAGCGGTCAGGCCCGAGAATCCGGAAAGGCCGCCGGTGGCGCCCAGGGTGAAGGTTCCCGACGCGGTCAGGGCGCCGGTGCCCGACAGCATGCCATTCAGCTTGATCGACCCACCGCCGGCGGCGCTGGGGTCGTTGCCAAGGGGAAGGTTGCAGCTGCTACCGACGGTCTTGGTCCCCGCGGTGTGCGATATGTCGACGTGGTTGAACACGACTCCGCCGCAGGTGAGCGTGCCGGGCCCGCCGTCGAAGTCGACAGTGCCGCCGTTTGCGATGAAGGTCGGCGTTCCGGAGACTTTGAAAGTGCCGCTGATCGATGTGGTCCCTGAGCTGGCTCTGAAAGCGCCGCCTGACAGGGTCAGGGATTTCAGCGTGAGGCCCTGGCCGCCTGCGTCGAAGCTGCCGGTCTTTTGCGTGAAGGCCTTGGAAACCGTGAGGGATCGTCCGAGGCTGATCGTGCCGGTGTAGCCCGTGTTGACGTTGAGGATTGCGACGGTGCCCGCAAAACCGGGGTCCACGGTCGCATTGTGAGTCGAGATCGCGTTGAAGGTGACCGTGTCTTCTGCTCCGGGCACGGCGTTGTCACTCCAGTTGTTGGCGCAACTCCACGAGGTGTCGACGCCACAGCCGCCGTCCCAGGTCTTGGAGGCCGCCTGGGCGCTCGGGGACGCGACGAGCATCAGCACGACAAGCGCCAGGCTTCCCAGGCCCGTGTTGCGGATAAAGCTGCCCGGGTTGCTCAAGTTTGGATTGAGGCTCTTGCCCATCGGGTCCCGGTCTTCTTGCCGTCCCTCGCGTCTCCTCCCCGCCGTTTTGGCACGTTGTGCATTCATAGACGCGCCTATCTGGCATGGGCGGGATGGGGCGCGGGGTCTGCGCCCCACCGGGGGCCGGGTATCTTGGCACGCAATGAGCAGCGCCTTGCCGAAGCCGACCCCCGGGCCGATGTTTGTCTGGGTCAAGTGGCTCTCCTGGGTCGAGCTCGGAATCTTCAGCCTGCTGATCCTCTTCTGGCTGGTGCCCGGATTCGAAACGGAGACGATGGTCTTCGGCTGGGCGCACGGCCTCGGCTTCGTGGTGCTGTGCATCGTGATCTGGGTCGCCTGCGGCAGGCGCGAGACCCCCTACACGCTGCTGGCGGCGACCCTGACGCCGGTCGGGCCGGTCGGCAGCGTTATCGGGATCGAGCTGATCGAGCGGCGCGGATGGGGAGTTGCGGATTCCCCGCAAAGAGTTGCGGAATCACCGTAAACCCGCTCAAGCTACCTTGACCCCGCCGCATTTACGCGGTATAGGTAGTGCCTGACTGTTCCTCTGAGCAGTCCCGTTTAGGGGGACGGTCGCGTCGGCATCCCTCCCTGGCTACCGACGCGCAGGTGCAGTGAGGGTCGCGCGGACCCCCCTGCCTCCCGCGGCCCTCCTGTACCGCCTTGCGGTTTCAGACGGTGGCGGGCCGGCGCGATGCGGCGTCCTCAGTCGCCCGAATAGCGCTGCTATTCGGGCTCCCTGCGTCCTTGCCTCGCTTGGTCCGGCGTCCGCCAGAAAACGGGCAAGGGTTAGTTCTTGAGATTCCTGAGGACGGTCTGGAGGATGCCGCCGTTTTGGAAGTAGGTGACCTCGTTGGGGGTGTCTAGGCGGACGGTTGCCTCGAACTCGACGTTTCCGGCTTTCACGGAAACCGTCTTGGCGTTGCCGTCTTCGAGGTCGCCGATGTCGAAGATCTCCTCGCCCGTCAGGCCAAGCGACTCAGCGCTCTCGCCGGCGGGGAACTGCAGTGGCAGCACCCCCATCCCGATCAGGTTGGAGCGGTGGATGCGCTCGAAGCTCTCGGCGATCGCGGCGCGGACGCCGAGCAGCTTTGTCCCCTTTGCCGCCCAGTCGCGCGAGGAGCCCGAGCCATACTCCTTGCCGGCCAGGACGACAAGCGGCACGCTTTCGGAGGCGTATGTCATCGCCGCCTCGTAGATCGTCGTTTCCCCGCCGTCGGGGAAGTGCCGGGTGAAGCCACCGGCCCGCTCGACCAGCAGGTTGCGCAGGCGGATGTTGGCGAAGGTGCCGCGGATCATCACCTCGTGGTTGCCACGCCGTGAGCCGTAGGAGTTGAAGTCGCGCGGCTCGACGCCCTGCTCGACCAGCCAGCGGCCCGCCGGGCTGTCCTTCTTGATCGCGCCGGCAGGGGAGATGTGGTCGGTGGTGATCGAGTCGCCGAGCAGCGCCAGCACCCGCGCCCCCGCGATCGGCTCGACCCCGGGCGCCTCGGCCGGCATCCCCTCGAAGAAAGAGGGGCGGCGCACGTAGGTCGAGTCGGGCCAGGTGTAGCGGTCGCCCTCGGGGACCTCGACCGCCTTCCAGATCTCGTCGCCGGAGAAGACCTCGCCGTAGTTGCGGGTGAACATCTCCGAGGCGATCGAGCGACCGACCAGCTCCTTGATCTCGGTCGCGTCGGGCCAGATGTCGCGCAGGAAGACGGGCTCGCCGTCGCTGCCCTCCCCCAGCGGCTCGCTGGTCAGGTCGAGGTCCATGCGACCGGCCAGCGCGTAGGCGACGACCAGCGGTGGGCTGGCCAGGTAGTTCGCCTTCACGTCCTGGTTGATCCGCCCCTCGAAGTTGCGGTTGCCGGAGAGGACCGCGCAGACCGCCAGATCCTTCTCCTCCACCGCCGCCGAGATCTCCGCCGGCAGCGGCCCCGAGTTGCCGATGCAGGTGGTGCAGCCGTAGCCGACCAGGTTGAACTGCAGCTCGTCCAGGTACTTGGTAAGCCCGGCCTTCTCGAGATAGTCGGTGACGACGGTAGAGCCCGGGGCCAGCGACGTCTTCACCCACGGCTTGCGGGTCAGGCCCCGTTCGACCGCGTTGCGGGCCAGCAGACCGGCGCCGACCATCACGCTCGGGTTGGAGGTATTGGTGCAGCTGGTGATCGCCGCGATCACGACCCGGCCATGGTCGAGCTCGAAGCTCGTCCCGTCCTCCAGGGTCACCTCGACCGCGTCCTCGCTGCCCTTCCCAATCGTCGCCACCGGACCGCCGCTCAGCGCCGGGCGCGGCCTGCCGCGCTCGTCGTCGTGGTCCTCGGCCGGCGGATCGGAGGCGGGGAAGGACTCGTCGTTGGCCTCGTCGACGCCGTTGCCCAGTTGGGCCCCCGCCTCGGGGTCGAACTCCTCCATCGCCTCGAGGAAGGCCTCCTTCGCCTCGACCAGCGGCACCCTGTCCTGCGGGCGCTTCGGGCCGGCGATGCTGGGCACGACCTCGCGCAGGTCGAGCTCGAGCAGGTCGGAGAAGGCGGGATCGGGCGAGCCCTCCTCGTGGAACATGCCCTGCTCCCGCGCGTAGGCATCGACCAGCTCGAGTGTCGCGGTCGGGCGCCCGGTCAGCTCCAGGTAGCGCAGCGTCTCGGCGTCGACGGGGAAGATCGCGCAGGTCGAGCCGAACTCCGGCGACATGTTGCCGATCGTCGCCCTGTCGGCGAGCCCCAGCGTCGCCAGGCCCGGCCCGAAGAACTCGACGAACTTGGAGACAACGCCGCGCTCGCGCAGCATCTCGGTGACGGTGAGGACGAGGTCGGTGGCGGTCGCGCCCTCCGGCAATTCGCCATCCAGCTTGAAGCCGACGACCTGCGGCAGCAGCATCGAGACCGGCTGGCCGTGCATCGCCGCCTCGGCCTCGATCCCGCCCACCCCCCAGCCCAGCACGCCGAGCCCGTTGACCATCGTCGTGTGCGAGTCGGTACCGACCAGCGTGTCGGGATAAGCCTGCAGGACGCCGTCACGCTCGCGGCTGTAGACGACCTGGGCGATGTGCTCGAGGTTGACCTGGTGGCAGATCCCGGTCGCCGGCGGCACGACGCTGAAGTTGTCGAAGGCCTCACGCCCCCACTTGAGGAAGGAGTAGCGCTCGCGGTTGCGCTCGAACTCACGCTCGGCATTGACGGCGAAGGCGCGCGCGTTGCCAAAGGCGTCAACCTGGACCGAGTGGTCGATCACCAGGTCGACGTCGACCAGCGGGTTGATCTTCTCCGGGTCGCCGCCGATCTCGGCCATCGCGTCGCGCATCGCCGCCAGGTCGACGACAGCGGGCACGCCGGTGAAGTCCTGCATCAGCACCCGCGCCGGCTGGAACGGGATCTCGGCGCTGGGCTCGGCGTCGGCATCCCAGCCGGCGATCGCCTCGACGTCTGCGGCGGTGGCCGTCTGGCCGTCCTCCAGCCGCAGCACGTTCTCCAGCAGCACCTTGATCGAGTAGGGCAGGCGGCCTACGTCGAAGCTATCGGCCAGCGCATCGAGGCGATGGATCTCGTACGAGCGACCACCGACTTCGAGGTCGGCCCTGGCGCCAAAGGAGTCGAGAGAGCTCATAGCTCCATCCTAGGTGGGCGGGCGGGCCGACCGCGCGCGAGGCGGAGGCATGGTTGGGACGAAATCGCGCGATCGTTCAGGCGCCCTGCTCGGTTAGGGTCCTGCACCTTGCCCACCGCTCCGAGGAAGACATTCGCAGCGACCGCTCTCGCAACCTTCGCATTGGTCTTTGCGGGGGCGCCGGTTGCCTGGGGCGCTGCCGAACCCGTCGGTGAGGGACAGACGGCCCTGAAGCTGAATGCCAGCCTCTACGAGAGCTTGCAGAGGAGTGGCATCCGGCTTGTCAAGCTGAAGCCAGGAAAAATGCGGGGGCGCACCGCGACCATGCCGGCAAGCGGCGGCACGCTCGACGCGCCGAAAGCGAGTGCCGTCGTCACCCATGAAGGCGGGTTCAAGCTTCGGGGGCAGCGGCGCGAGGTCGTGGTACGCAAGCTGATCCTCGACATTCCCGCCAAGCAGCTGCGCGGCCAGATCGGCGGCCGAACGCTGACGATCGCTTCGCTCCCGAAGATCGACGGGGCGCCTGACGGGTTCGGCGCGAAGATCGCCGTCCACACCCTGAGGCTCACCCGCCTTGCCGCCCTCGCCCTCAACCGAGCGCTTGGCCTGGCCAGCGTCTTCGCCGGCGGTCGCTCGCTGGGAAGCATCTCCAGCGTCGTGCAGCCGGAGGCGGTGACGATCGCCAGGGGCATGATCGCTCTGGGTGGAGAGGTGTCCACCTTCGCCAGGCTGGAATCGCTGGGCGTCGACATCGGACTGTGGGGAAGCTCGAGCCGCTTTGGCGAAAGAGGCAGCCCCCCGATATTCCTGTTCGAAGTCGCGAGCGGCAAGCTGGGGCCGGACGCGTCGACGGGACTCGTCACCGGCGAAGGCGGCTTGACGCTGCAAAGACCCGAACCCGACCAGGATCTCTTGCTGCTGACACCGATAGTGGACCTCGGGTCCGGAGTGCTGTCGGCCGGCCTGTCCACGCTGTCGGGTGCAAACCTGGCGTACGGGCCCATCGCCACCCTTGACACCAGCGCCGCCACGACCCGGATCAAGGGGGCGAGTAGAATGGAGCTGACCGACGTGAAGGCAATCGCCACCCAGTTCCTCGCTGACAGGCTCAACGCGACCTTTGATCCGCCTACGCCGTTCACCGAAGGTGAAACGCTGGGAGAGCTGGACCTCGTGCTCTACACCGGTAGCTGAGGCTCCGAACCCGCGGCCTTCGGTTTATGAGGTTGAGTCTGGAGTCGGCTGGACTACGTGGAGCCCGGTTTCAAGCGGTATTCGCGAGATTGAACTACGTGGAGATCGGCTGGAATACATGGGGGCATGTCGCCCCATCTGTTGCCCCAGAGCGACTACCGATGGAGGCGGCGATGAGCGACCTCATAGACGCTCCGCTTCCAGGATCGGATCGGGTGACGCTCGCCAACCGCAAGCAGCGCGAGTGCGGGCTTTGAGGCTTCTCGGTCAATGCTGAATACGGCTCCCCACTGGCCATCCGGCTGCGGGATGTAGTGCTTTACGCATCCGCCGAGCCGCGTGCCATCGTGCGCTTCCGCCTCGCAAGGGCGCAGGGACTCAACCGCGACGCCCCCCGCCTCCAACTTGCGAACGGCCGGCTCGATCGCCGCCCGCGCCGCCTCGCTGGCGCGCTCAAGATCCTCGGCGAGAGCCTGCTCGTCTACTCGCAGGCCAAAGCGCGGACCCCCCGCCCCGCTAGCGATCGCCTACCCCTCGCCGTCGGGAGGCTGCATCAGCGAACCGTGCTCGCGCCAGAACTCCTCCGACTCCTCTGGCGTCATCGCCCTGGTCCCAGTTCGCTTGCGGATCTCCTCGATCGAGGTTGCCTTTGAGGGCCAATCCGGCGCGAAGATCAACTTCACCTCCGCCGCTTCCTCCTCGGTCATCGCGTCGATCTGCGCTCGCAACTCTGCCTTCGTCATGCATCAGATCGTAGCTCCCGACCCTGCCGGATTCCCCCGCGTCAGCCCTGGAAGACGGGTAGACCACGGATCACGTCGGCGACGTCCTCTGGCAGTCGGTACATCGTGCGCTCCCCTCCACCAGGCGCCACATCGTCATAGGCGATCCAGTCGAAGCGAATGGGCTCCTGCATGCCGGTCTCTTGCCTCCATCGTTTCGCCGACCTTCCGCTGGTCCGATGCCAGCTCTTGACGGTCTCGTAGGTCACGCTGAGGTTTGAGGCCAGATCTTCGAACGTAAAGCCGGGACGGCCCTGGAAGTCTTCGATCCGCGCTGCCGCACCAAAGACCTTGCGGCCGTTATTACTCAAGTAGCGAGTGAAGTAGCGCCGAATCTTGTCCTCGGCCGAATCAGATGAGGGCGATGCAAACTCGCCCAATCCGCTGATCTCAACTGTCGTCCCCTCAGGCAGGTTCAGCTTGATTTCAAGGACAGGACACATTCTCTTCTCCTAACATAGATAGGTAGACCAGTATAGACCATCTCTCACCTACGTCACGCCGCTTCGTAGCAGAGAGTGCTACAGTCCCGCACATGGCGCGCACCGTTTCGATTCGGGAGCTAAGGAATTCCACCTCGGCCGTTGTCTCCGAGCTGGAAGCGGGCGAACGACTGACATTGACGGTCAATCGTCGTCCGGTCGCCGACATCCTTCCCCACGTCGAGGATCGCGATCCCTGGGTCCCGGCCAGCGAGTTGCGCCGCATCGTGACCGAGGCGCCTGCCGACACCGGCCTGCTGGACGATCTCGCCGACGTCCGCGGCGCCGAGCTCGACGATTGAGTCGGGCAATCGCCGACACCTCGATCTTCATCGCCCAAGAGACCGGCAGCGAGCTGGGCGAGCTTCCTGAGCAGCTCGCCGTCTCGGTGATCACCGCCGCCGAGCTGGAGCTGGGCGTGTTGCGCACCACCGACCCAAATGCGCGAGCCATTCGGCTATCCACCCTCTCGCGTGTTCAGGCCACCTATCCCCTGCTTCCAATCGACGCAGAGACCGCGAGCTGCTTCGCGCGCATCGCATCAGCCGAGCGATCCCGCGGCCGACGCCTCCGCCGCCACGACACCTGGATAGCGGCGACCGCGATGCGCCATGGAACTGCGGTGCTCACCCAGGACACGGACTTCTCCTCGTTCGAGGACGTGAACGTGATCCGCGCCTGAACGGCTGGGGCAAGTCTGATCGGTTGCTCAATGCTCCCCGACGGCGAGCCGGATCACGTTCACGTCCTCGCAGGCTGAGAACTAAAGTCAGCCGGAATGTCGATGACGGAGCCGTCGGCCGCTGGACCGCTCGGTGAGTTGCCCCGGTGATCCTCGATCCCTGGAACAACGCATCCCCGGCGGTTGGCGAGCTAGATGACAGCCCGCGCTCGCCTGCATAGAGTTGCTCGATGGCCCTGTTCAAACGCCGCAGGACACCGAGCCCAGGGGCGGCTTGCCTGCCGCTAGTCAAGGCTCCCCCGGTCCTCGCCGAACCGGCGCAGGTCAATCACCTGCTCGAGCAGTACAAGGTCTTCGTAGAGACCGAGGAGCGCCTGGTCTCTCGCCGTCAAGAGGAGAACCGCTTCTTCCTCTCGGTCAATGCCCTGGTTCTGACCGTGCTCAGCTTCCTTCTTCAGCAAGGGATCTCCGATCGTGCCTCCTGGGCCGGGGTCTTCGTGCTCGGCGTCGCCGGCCTCACCCTCTGCTTTGCCTGGCACACGATCATCGCCTCCTACAGAACCCTCAACCAAGCCAAGTTCGACGTCATCAACAGCTTCGAGGTCGCCCTGCCGGCACGCATGTTCGGTGCCGAGTGGGAAGCCGCGCAGGCGCTCTCCTACCGGCCCTTCACCAAAATCGAGCGGATCGTGCCCCTCATCTTCGGACTCCTTCACCTGGGTGCGGCTGTGGTGGCCACGCTCGGCTTCTTCCATCTCCTTCACTGAGCGATATCGATGGCGACCTGGTGGATCGCATCGAGAAACGGCTGATCCTGGCCGCGCTGAGATTCGCTCAACTGCGCAAAGGGCAGTAGAGCGTGGTGATCCTCGTCGATCTCAAGCATCCATACCACCCAGGCGTTATGGACATCCTCGAGCGTGGTCTCTTTACCCTTAACCAGCGCCAACAGCGCGTAAAGCAAGAAAAGACGCCCATCGAGTGGGTGTTCGGGCGCCGCGCTCGGGTCGATGAGAGCCCGGATCCTCTCGGCCAGGGAGGTCAGGTAGTCGCTCACCAGCTCGCGAGCTCGCGGGCGATCGCGTCGAAGTTCCAGCGAATCACACGTGAAGTCCCGGCGGGAACCGGGTAGGTGGAGTCGCGGTTGATCTGAATCCCGAACAGAGGATGGCCCTGGCGAAGGGTCTCGGCGATCTCCCAAAGTACTGCCGCGGCGCTCGCGGTGTGGGGACCGATCAGGACGATCGTGCCCTTGCTACGCGCAATCCGCGCCCGCGCATTGGTCTTCCACTTGCTCTCGAAGGGCTCCTTGATTGAGTAGTCGATGAATTCGAACCCGATCCGTTTGTCTTGGGCGTGCTGAACGAGGAAGTCGCGCGCCCAACGATCCTCCATCTGGAAACTGACGAATGCTCTCGATGCCATCTGCTCAAGCATTCCATGTCTAGCGGCGGCCGATCATCACGCAGCATGCTCATTTGTAATTCTCGCGAGCGGCCGCGTAGGAGACTGGGGCACCCGGCGTCCTGAATCGACTTCTCCCAGACTTCATGTTGCCCCAAGCGTTGCCCCAAGGCCGATTTTGCACCGCCTTGTCTGTCAGACAAGACAAATAAAAGCCCCGCATTTGCGTGGCTTTCGTTGAATAGCGGGGGCGGGATTCGAACCCGCGACCTTCGGGTGATGAGCCCGGCAGTTTGAGTACCCGCCGCTCAAAAGGTGCTTCGGCCGTGCCCCAGCTCAGCGCTTGTCTGCCTGGCCTTTGGCGACCGCGGCGGCGGCCTTCTGGCCAGCGTCGCCGCTGGCTACCTTGACCGAGATGCCTGGCGTGGCCAGGGCGAAGTGAGCGAGCAGGCGCTGCTGGACGGGAGCTACGGAGATCTCGACCTTGTTGCGCTCGATCGCCTTTACGACCGCGTCGGCTACCTGCTTGGGCGAGCCGGTCCCTAGGCCCGGGATGGGGTCGGCGCCCGAGTCCGCGTACATGCCGGCTTCGCGGATTGTGCCCGGCGAGACGATCGAGACGCCTATGCCGAGCGGGTCGAGGTCGGCACGGAGGCCGAGGGCGAAGCCGCGCAGGCCGAACTTGGTCGCGTTGTAGACGGAGGAGAGCGGCGTGGCGGACTTGCCCGAGAGCGAGGAGATGAAAACCATGTGTCCCTTACCCCGTTCCACCATCTGGGGCTCCACGGCCCGTGCCAGCATCATCGGCGCCTCGAGGTTGACACGAAGGGCGCGGAGGAGATCGTCGCTGCTGAATTCTGGTAGGCGCCCCGTTCCCGGCAGGCCCGCGTTGGCGACGAGGATGTCGACGTCTCCCGCCTCCGCGGCGAGCTTCTCGGCCGCACCGGGCTCGGCTAGGTCGGCGGGCAACACCGAGTGGCCGTCGCCTGGCAGTTCCGCCGCGAGCGCCTCCAGTGCATCCGCCTTGCGGCCACTCAAGGAAAGGGCGACGCCGCGAGTCGCCAGTGCCTGGGCGATCGCCCGGCCCAGGCCCCCGGTAGCCCCCGTCAGCAGCGCTCTGGTACCGGCAAGTTCCATCCCAGCGCGCAAGCTAGCAGCCACGACGTCGAAAGGAATGCGGGACCCGAAGTGCGAAAGGCCACAAAATGTTTGTTTTCCATGAGCAAACGGCCGGTCGATCGTCTACACTGCCGCCGTTCCAAATAACCGAAACGCCGAATCCCGCTCGCTGGAGGCGCTGCGGGAACGGGGGAACCACGTTTTCGGGGCTAACTCGCCTAGTTAGGCGGGGGCGCAGGCTCCTTTCGCGCCAGCCCGACAGCTAACCCCGTAGGCCGACGAAGGAGATCGGTTTGCGCAAGAACAGCAGGAAACTCAAGCTAGGCATATCCACCGCGGGGGTCTTGATGGCCTTGGCTCTGACGCCAGGGGCGGCTTCCGCGAATTGCGGCGGCGGCGGCATCTCGGCCGCCGAAACGGATGTCTGCACCCCCACCGCCAAAGCGCGTCTGCTCCCGAACGGGATGCTGATCCCGCCCAAGTCCGCCCCGACCCGGGTCAAGCAGGTGATCTGGGCGGCCGACAAAATCCGCACCAAGCCCTACATATGGGGCGGCGGCCACGCCCGCTGGCAAGACCGTGGCTACGACTGCTCCGGCTCGGTCAGCTACGCCCTGCACGGCGGCAATTTCCTCGAAAGCCCGCTTCCGTCGGGGCCGATGGAGGCATGGGGCCTGCCCGGAGAAGGGCGCTGGATCACCGTCTACGCCAACGCCGGCCACGCCTACGCGGAAATCGCCGGCTTCCGCTGGGACACCGCAGGAGACTCCAGCGGCACCGGGCCGCGCTGGCACGAAGAACTGCTCAGTAACGAAGGCTTCGTCGCCCGCCACCCCGCGGGCTTCTAGATAAAACGCTCTCCCCTACCGTAGCGGTGCGCCCGGGTTGGCCTTGGCCTGCAGCTGAAGTGGCCGCTGCCCGGTTGTCCGGCTGAACCGATCCTCGGGCGGGTGGCGTGGGGGAAGGGGGGTCGAGGACGGACCGTGGCCCGCCCGCAGTGCCCCCCCTTCCCCCA
>DASSMU010000086.1:0-4165 GCA_035701465.1 Solirubrobacterales bacterium | reverse complement strand
CCGAGGCGCCAAGCCTCAGTCCGTCCCACCGAAAAAGTTAAGCGGAACCCCTACCGGGGCGGGCTCTCACCCACCACGCTTGCGCAAAGTACGGCGACCTACCTTGAGCAGGGGCCCAGCACCTTCGCGAAGCGCCTTCGTGCGCACCGCGCCCTTGCCATAGAGGAGCTTGGCCGAAGCTTGTACCGCTTCACCCAGGGTGCGGTCATAGGGGTGCCACCAGAAGTCGCGGGTCAGGCCCGGCTCCCAGGAGTTCATCTTCACGTTGACGCACTCGTAGAAGCCGAATTTGGAGTGCGAGCGGCCGATGCCGGAGTCCTTGATGCCGCCCCAGGAGCACTGGCAGGCGCCGTGGCTGAAGGAATGGTCGTTGACCCAGACCATGCCGGACTCGATCCGCCGCGCGATCCGCGCGCCCTTCTGGCGGTCCTTGGTCCAGACCGAGGCGCCGAGGCCGAACTCGGAGTCGTTGGCGAGGTCGATCGCCTCCTGCTCGGAGTCGACGACGACGATCGGCAGCACCGGACCGAAGATCTCCTCCCGCATGATCCGCATCTCGTGGGTGACCCCGGTGAGGACGGTGGGGGCGACGAACTTGCCGGAGAGGCCGGGAACCTCAGTGGGGCCGCCGCAGAGCTTGGTCGCGCCGGAGGCGACCGCGTCGGCGATCAGGTCGACGACGATCTCGTACTGAGAGTCGGCCGTCATCGGGCCGATCTCGGTCTCCCACCGCATCGGGTCGCCGAGGCTGAGCTTCTCCGCCTCACGGGCGACGCCCTCGACGAAGCGGTCGGCGACCTCGCGCATTACATAGACCCGCTCGATCCCCGAGCAGGTCTGGCCGGCGTTGGCGAAGCCGCCCCAGACCGCGCCGGAGATCGCGTTGGGCAGGTCGGCGTCGGCGCAGACGATCATCGGGTCCTTGCCGCCGAGCTCGAGCACCGAGCCCTTGAGGCTCTCGGCGCAGACGGCGCCGACCTTGCGGCCGACCTCGACCGAGCCGGTGAAGAAGACCTTGCCGACGCTGGAGCGGGCCAGCGCGTCGCCGACCGCGCCGCCGCCGTGGACGACCCGGATCAAACCCTCGGGCAGGCCGCCCTTCTCGAAGACGCGGCGGATCGCCTCGCCCAGCAGCGGCGTCAGGCTGGCCGGCTTCAGCACCACGCCGTTGCCCGCCATCAGCGCGATCGCCACCTCGCCGAAGGGGATCGACCAGGGGTAGTTCCAGGGCGCGATCACGCCGACGACGCCGATTGGCTCATAGGTGAAGCGGCTTTTCTTGGTCATCAGGAAGGACTGGCTCATCCGCACCTTCTCGTCGGCGAGGATCTTCGGGCCTGCCTTTGCACACCAGTGCAGCGCGTCGACCGTCGGCAGCAGCTCCATCGTGTAGGCCTCGGCCCGCGGCTTGCCCTGCTCCTGGACGAGCAGCTCGGCGATCTCGTCGATCTCGTCGAGCAGCGCGTCGGCGGCGCGCTTCATGTAGCGGCCGCGGTCGGCGAGCGACAGCTCCGCCCAGGCGGGCTGGATGCGGGCGACGTCGTCGACGACGGCTTGGACCTGATCGGGCGTGATCGTCGCAACGGAACCGACCAGCTCGCCGGTGGCGGGGTTGAACGACTCGAGGGTGGACTGGGCGGGGGGAGCTCCTGCTGTGGTGGCCATGCCCCGATTCTAGGCTGCTTTCCGCGACTCCTCCAAATTTCGCCAGCGAAGGTAGGCGGGACCGACGTTGCGCAGGGCCCTCGGCAGCAGCGGCGTCACGGCGCGGGAGGCAGCGGAGAGCAGCTTCAGCTCGTGCTCCCTGGCAAGGCTCCAGGGGACGCCGAGCCGAGCCCGCAGCCCCGCCCCGAGCAGACCGGCAGTTACGAGCTCGATCTGGTGGGCAGCGGGGATGCGCGCGAGGCGCCAGGCCGTCTGGGGAAGGAAGCGGACGTCGGGCCTGGTCGGGTCCTTCAGCGCCTCCAGCACTTCCTCGACGGCGGCCGTGCGGTCGAGCCGCTCCGCCGTCATCGACTCGAAATAAAGGCCGAACTCGTGCCAGCTCGCCGGAAGGTCGCGCTCGCGGACCCCGATCAACTCGCCGCTGAGGCGCCATTCGGCGTAGAACCGCTCGATATCCGGTAGCGACATCGGCCGGCCGAGCAGCTCGTGGCCGCGCACGATCGAGTGGGCAAGGGTCGCGTGCACCCAGGCATAGGCCTCCGGCTCGAGGGCGTGGTAGCGCTCACCATCGGGCTTCACACCCTTGATCCGCTTATGCATCTCGCGGATGCCCCTACCTGTAGCTGCAGCGAGATCGGGTCCCCCGTACGTCATCGCGTACGTGTAGTCGAGCGTACGGAACAGCCGCCCCCACGGGTCGGCCCTGAAGTTCGAGTGCTCCGTGACCCCTGCTCCGACCGTTGGATGGGCCACCTGCAGCAAGATCGCGTAGGCGCCCGTCCCGATCAGGCGAACATCGCCTCCGTAATGCCAGAGGACCGAGCCGGGTTTTGGTACGAGGCGGGTTGCGTCCACGGGGTCAGTGTAGGTCTGTTTGGAGGGGATCGGGGGAGGTCTTGACGGTGCCCGGGCACCGCCTGGCGGCGGTGCAATGAGGTGCCGCTTCGCGGCCCAGGATCACCTTGCCGGGGGCCGCTTCGCGAGGCACCGTCAAGACCTCCCCCGATCCCCTCATACTGGCCGTGGTGGCTGACCGGTTGTTCGATACGGGGGGTGAACCCGCCAAGGGTGGGGTTCCAGCTTCCGATGCTCCCCTGGCGGTGCGGATGCGGCCTCGCAGCTTGGATGAGCTCGTCGGGCAGGAGCATGTGCTGGCGCCGGGGTCCGCGCTTCGCACCGCAATCGAGAGCGGCCATCCACATAGCTCGATTCTCTATGGGCCGCCCGGGGCCGGGAAGACGACGCTGGCTCGGATCGCCGCGGCGGGCGCCGAAGGGGCCTTCGAGGAGGAGTCGGCGGTTAACGCCGGCAAAGCCGAGATCCGTGCCGTGATCGAGCGGGCTCGCGAGCGGCGGGCGGGCAGCGGCCGTCCCACGGTTCTCTTCCTCGACGAGATTCACCGCTTCAACAAGGCTCAGCAGGACGCCCTGCTGCCGGCGGTCGAGGAAGGGCTGTTGACGCTGATCGGCGCGACGACGGAGAACCCTTACTTCGAGGTGAACTCCGCCCTGCTCTCGCGCTGCCAGATCTATGAGCTGCACCCGCTCGAGCCGGAGCAGGTGGAGGAGCTTTTGCGACGGGCGCTCGCCGATCCGGAGCGGGGACTGGCCGATCCCCCGCCGGTCGAGGACGCGGCGCTGGAGATGCTGGCCCATCGCAGCGGCGGCGACGCCCGCGTGGCGCTCTCGGCGCTGGAGCGGGCGGTCGAGCGCGCATCCGACTTTGACCCCAATGGAGGTGGGTCAAAGTCGGATGCGATCGATGTGGCCGCGATCGAGGACGCGCTGCAGCGCAAGGCGCTCGACTACGACCGCCAGGGCGACCGCCACTACGACTTCGTCTCGGCCTGGATCAAGGCCACGCGCGGCTCCGACGTCGACGCCTCGCTCTACTACCTGGCGGTGATGCTGGAGGGTGGGGAGGACCCGCGCTTCATCGCCCGCCGCATGGTCATCCTCGCCTCCGAGGACGTTGGCAACGCCGACCCGCAGGCGCTGCTCGTCGCCGACGCCGCGGCCCGCGCGGTCGACCGCGTCGGCCTGCCCGAGTGCGCGCTCAACCTCGCCCAGGCCGCCGTCTACCTGGCGCTGGCGCCGAAGTCGAACGCCTCCTACAAAGGCCTCGGCGCCGCCCGCGGCGAGGTCCGCGAGAACGGCGCCAAGACCCCGCCCGACTACCTGCGCGATGCGCACTACCCGGGCGCGAAGACCCTTGGCCGGGGCGAGGGCTACCGCTACGCACACGACGAGCCGGGCGGGGTGAGCGACCAGCAGCTGCTTCCCGAGGGGCTGGAGGATCGCCGCTTCTACACCCCGACCGATCGCGGCTTCGAGGCCGAGCTGGGCCGGCGCCTGGAGGCCCTGCGCAAGAGGCTTCGCGACGGCTGACCCAGGCGCAACTTTCCAAAGGGCGCGTGTTTCAATGATCGGCTTTCCAAGCTAGAGCCAGGGAGAGCCTATATACCGGTCGGAGGCCTGGACTGGGGGCCTCCGACCGGGAC
>DASSMU010000085.1:0-3184 GCA_035701465.1 Solirubrobacterales bacterium | reverse complement strand
ACGAGATCTTCGCGATCTACTCGCGCTCGCTGACGCAGGTCGAGGAGTGGGCCGCGGAGCGCTGGCCGCGCGGAGAGGAGCCGGAGGCGGCGTGGCGGCGCTCGATCCGCGCCAAGGCCCTCGACCTGCTGCGGGGCCTCCTCCCCGCCTCGACCCTCAGCCACGTCGGCATCTACGCGACCGGCCAGGCTTACGAGCAGCTGCTGCTGCGGCTGATGGCCTCGCCGCTGCCGGAGGCGCGCGAGTACGGCGCGATGATCCTCGCCGAGCTGAAGCAGGTGATGCCGAGCTTCGTCTCCCGGGTCGAGCGGCCCGACCGCGGCGGCGAGTGGATCGCCTACCTCGAGCAACGGCGGCGGCGGACCGAGGGGTGGGTCTCGCGCCTCGGCCTCGATCGCCGCGAGGCCGGCGACGACACACCATCGGTGGAGCTCGTCCACGTCGACGGCAGCGAAGAGGATCTGCTCGCCTCCTGCCTCTTCGAGTCCGCGACGACGCCGGAGACCGAGATCCTCGCCCGGATCGACGTCCTCGACCGCTCCGAGCGAGCCGAGCTGCTGGCGGCGACGGTGGGAGAGCGCGGCAACCGCCGCCACCGGCCCGGGCGCGGCTTCGAGGCGCTGCGCTACCGCTTCGAGATCGTCTCCGACTACGGCGCCTTCCGCGACCTGCAGCGCCACCGCATGCTGACCTGCCAGTGGCAGCGGCTGGGACCGGACCTCGGCGCCGGCGTGCCGGAGGAGGTGCGCGAAGCGGGCGCCGGCGACGAGTTCGAGCGGGCGTTGGAGATCTCGCGCGGCGAGTACGAGCGCCTCACCGCCGCCGGCCTGCCGGAGCAGGCTCCCTACGCGCTCAGCCTCGCCTACCGGATCCGCTACACGCTCGACCTCAACGCCCGCGAGGCGATGCACCTGATCGAGCTGCGCTCAGGTCGCGAGGGCCACCCCACCTACCGCGCCGTGGCCCAGGCGATGCACGAGCGAATCGCGGCCATCCATCCGGGTGTGGCATCCGCGATGAGCTTCGTCGACACCTCGCGGGAGCCGCGACTGGAGCGGATCCTCAGCGAGATCCGGACACAGCGAAAGCGGACAGCTACGGGTCAGTCCCAGTAGGGGTGGAGCGTCTTGTACTTTTTTGCCGAAGGCGCCCCGGCTGGCGCCTCCACCGCATCTCAAAAAAGTTAAGCGGAACCCCTACTGGGACTGACCCGTATCGGTCAGATCCTCGGGATCCTCGGCGGCGGATTCGAGCTCGCCGTTAGCTTCGGGGGAGAGGTCGGCGGCGGCTTTGTCTCCCGGGCTCGGCCAGGGGATTGCTTCGCCTGACTCCCAAGCTGGGGGTCTTCCGCCGGGGATGCGGCCGATCAGGAGGAGGCCCAGGTATACGAACCAGAGCATGGCGAACTGGAAGAAGACGAAGGAGACGGCACCGAGTGCAATGCCCAGGGATCCCCAGAAACGGGGCAGCAGGCCGACCCGCATACCGTAGAGGCAGGTGTAGACCATCGCCACCAGGAAGCCGAGCTGGCCGCCGAGCCCAAAGCCCGCGGCGAGCGAGCGCAGGGGTGCTTCATCGATCGTTTCTTTGGCGATTTCGTTGGCATGATCGCTGTTCAGCGCCACCCCTTTGGCCATTAGCCGCGGCACTTCGTTGGAGACGAAGTCCGAGGCGGCGTGCAGGGTCGAAACGCCACTGAGGATCGCCAGCGCCGCGAGGAACAGGGGGGCGGCGATGACGATGCCGACCAGCTGTCCACGCATGCGCTCGCTGCGCGCCTTGGCAGCCTTGAAGAGGTAGTAGAGGGGCGCCGCGAGCAGGCCGATGCCGATCGCCTGCAGGATGCTGGAGATCAACTCGGCGCCGCGGTGCTCGTCGACGTGGCGCAGCAGTTCGGAGTCGCCTCCGGTGCCGCCGATCCCCTGGGCGACGACGATCGCGGCGATCACGAAGCCGATCGCGGCAAAGGCCCCCAGCGCGGTCGGCAGCGCCCAGCGCTCCTCCCAGGCAAGCACCTCCCGGCGAGCGCTCATGCGTCAGCCACGCTCGTGGAAGTAGAACTGCGGCAGCGCCCCTTCGATGACCTCGGCGGTCATCTTCTGGGCGACCTCGAGGTTGCCGGTGCGCACGGCGATGTCGTCGAGGGTGACGATGCCGACGAGCCTACCCGCATCGACGACCGGGAGCCGCCGCACCCGATGCTGAACCATCAGCGCCGCGGCCTCCTCGAGCTCCATCTCCGGCTCACCGCAGATCAGCGGGCGCGAGGCGTACTTGCCGACGGCGGCCCCCGCGTCGACGCCCTCGGCGAAGACGCGCAGGGCGAGATCGCGGTCGGTAACCAGCGCCAGCGGCGACCCGGCCTGGTCGACGATCACGACCGAGCCGACCCGGTGGTCGCGCATCTGGACCGCCACCGAGAGCGCGCTCGCATCGGGCGGGGCGGTGACGACGCCGGCGGTCATGATCTCGCTCAGCTGCACTGCGCGTACGCTACCGGCGATGAGCAGCAGGCGAACGACCGTGGGCGGACGAGGCCACACACCCGTGGTACCGCTGGAGGCGGGCGCCGGGCCGGAGAACCCGCCTTGCCCCGCCTGTGGGGAGCCGCTCTTCGGCTGGATCGACTCGCGGCCGGGCCTGGCCGGACCGGTGAGCCGCTGCGAGAGCTGCGGGCTCGGCGTCGTCGGCGATGCCGGCAGCCTCGCCGAGGCCCTGGCGGCCCTCGATCGGCGGGACGAAGCGAACCGGGTGCGGATCGCCAACCGGGCGAGCTTCTCGGCCTGGATCGGCGGCGCCGGCTGGGCCGGCCTCGAGCCCGGCTCCCGCTACCTCTTCACAGTGGAGTCGGTGCGCCGCCTCGTCGCCAACCGCGACCAGGTAGTCGCCAAAGTCCGCTGGTCCCCCGGCGCCGGCATCGCAACCATGTGGCAGACAATCCTCAACGGCTTCACCTTCGGCCGCAACATCGCCCTCGGCACCCTCGGCCGCACCACCGCAGTCCCCGCCGAGAAACCCTGGCAGCAACGGCTAGACATACTGATCAGCCTCCTCGTCGCCATCCCCGCCCTACTCGTTGCCATACCACTAGAGCTAACGGCAGCAGCCACGAGGCGCGGCAGTGCAATCTCCCTCCGCTTCGAATTGCTCTAGAAGCGCCCGCAAGGCCTGTCCCGGCAGGGGT
>DASSMU010000084.1:0-5356 GCA_035701465.1 Solirubrobacterales bacterium | reverse complement strand
GGGCGGCCTGCGCCTCGAACGGATCGGCCGGCGCGGAGATCGTGAGGCCCGTCTCCTCGGAGAGGATGGCGCGGACGCGCGCAGCGAACTCCGGGTGCGTGTTGAGGCCGGTGCCGGTCGCGGTGCCGCCGAGCGGGATCTGGCCGACCCGTCGCAGCGTCGCCTCGACCCGCTGCACGCCGAGGCGAACCTGCGCGGCGTAGCCGCCGAACTCCTGGCCCAGAGTGACCGGGACCGCGTCCATCAGGTGGGTCCGCCCCGCCTTGACCACGTCGGCGAACTGCTCGGACTTGGTCTCGAGCGCGGCCTCCAGGCCCCCCATCGCCGGCAGCAGGTCGTGGGTCACCTCGCCCAACGCCGCCAGGTGGACGGCGGAGGGGAAGACGTCGTTGGAGGACTGACCCCTGTTGACATGGTCGTTGGGGTGCGCGCCCTCGCCGGCGAGCTTGGCCAGTACCTCGTTGGCGTTCATGTTCGAGGAGGTGCCTGAGCCGGTTTGGAAGACGTCGACCGGGAACTGGTCGTCGTGCTCGCCCTGGGCGACCGCCTCGCCGGCAGTCGCGATCCGCTCGGCGAGGTCAGGATCGATCTCGCCGAGTTCGCCATTGACCTCTGCCGCAGCGGACTTCAGCCGCCCCAGCCAGCGCACGACCGGAACCGGGACGCGCTCGCCAGATACTGGAAAGTTCTCAACGGCCTTCACTGTCTCGCCTCCCCACAACTGCTCGCTCAATTCGTTTCCTCCATCAAGTCGTTGTGCCACCAGCGTATTCAGCCGCGCGCTTCACCCGCGTCGAAGCCCTCGCGGTAGGCGTGCCCGAAGAGTGGCGGCAGCGGCCGGTTGTCAGGGCTGTAACGGGCGGCGGCGGTGAGGCGCCGGATCAACTCGGCATGGATGCCGTCGGTCCGTTCGGCTCCCCGCTGGGCGGCGCCGAGCAGGTAGCCGAGCTCGACATTGGCGGTGCCGCCGGATTCGGCGCGAGCCTCGGCGTTGAGCTTGGTGGCCGTGCCGACCATCGCCGTGCCGACCGTGGCGAGGTCGCCGCCGGGTTGATTCTCGACCAGGCAGTCCGAGATCGGCGTCCCGCCCTTCAGCTCGACCGTCCCTGGCGCACTCCTAAGTGCCACCAGATAAGGGCCCGCACCTTCGAGACAGGCAACCGGTGTCGAACTGTCCGTCGACCCGCAGCCGCCGAGGACCACGAGGGCCGAGACTGCGATGGCGATCCGGGCACGCATCGGCTGGCAATCCTAGAAGCGCCCATACCTAAAAGCTTTCCGCAAGAATCGGCGCGCGCGGCCGCACAAGCCTTCGCCCGGGCCTTCGGGGGTCCCTCCCCAGGAACTCCCGCGAAGCGGCCTGGGGAGGGACCCCCGAAGGCCCGGGTCAAAAACCGGCGTCAGTCGCCGCGCGCGGAGACGCCACCGGAGTGGATCGTCGAGATGCCGCCGGCCGGCCCGGGGGGAGGCGCTGGGGGCGTTTTGGTGCGCTTGTGGCGCGGGGGCAGCTGTTTGCTCGCGGTGCTGCCGGTGACGGGGAAGACCTCGACCCATTCGGCGAGTTGGAACTGGGAGGCGGCGGCGTGTTCCCAGGAGAGGTGTAGATGGTTGCCGCAGCCGTGGCCGGCGTCGCCGTTGTAGCCGACCCAGCGGAAGGGGGGCGCGGGCTGGTTCTGCAGCGGCTCGGCCCAGAGCGCCAGGCGGGTGATGCCCTGCCAGGAGGCGTCGCATTTGGGGCCCCCGTTCAGCGGCACGATGTCGACGGCGAGTCCGTTGTAGTGATCGGAGCCTTTGACGTGGCAGTTGTCGCAGCCGACGTGTTCGCCGTCGGGAAGGGGCCCGGAGTAGCCGTCGGTGATGTAGATCGGGAAGTGGGCGGCGATCCAGCGCAGGTCGGGGACGATGCGGCGGTCGACCATGTCGCCTTCTTCGTGCGGGACCGCGGCCGGGATCGGGACTATTTCCCCCGTCGCGTAGGACAGGCGGGTCGAGGCGGGCCCGGCGTTCGCGGGCACGACCGACACCGCATAGAGGGACGCGATCGCAACGAGGGCGACGAGAGTCCTGCATGCGCGTGCGGTCGGTCCCACGGTTGGGGTTATCGGCTGAGCAGGGGGGATCCCTTGAGAACCGCACGACCGCTATAGGGTTTCGTTCCCATGGCGAGCGTCCGCGAAGCGAGCTTCGACCTTTTCCGCGCCCACGGGATGACGACGATGTTCGGCAACCCCGGCTCGACCGAGCTGCCGATGCTCGCCGACTTCCCCTCCGACTTCCGCTACGTGCTCGGCCTGCAGGAGGCGGTCGTGGTCGGGATGGCCGACGGCTTCGCCCAGGCCTCCGGCCGCACGACGGTCGCCAACCTGCACACGGCACCCGGAGTCGGCAACGCGATGGGGGCGATCTTCAACGCCCAGGCCAACCACTCGCCGGTCCTGGTCACCGCCGGGCAGCAGGCGCGGGCGCAGATCACCCTGCAGGCCAACCTGACCAACCGCGACGCGATCCGCATGCCCCATCCGCTGGTCAAGTGGTCCTACGAGCCGGCCCGGCCCGAGGACGTGCCGCTTGCCCTCGCCCACGGGGCCCACCTCGCCGGCCTGCCGCCGAAAGGCCCTGTCTTCGTCTCGCTGCCGATGGACGACTGGTACGCCGAGGTCGACGAGGCCGATGTCCGCGAGGCGATCGGCCGCCGCGTCGACGGCCGCGCCGCCGCCGACGCCGCCGCGGTCCGCGTCCTCGCCGACCGCCTCGACGCCGCCGCCAACCCGGTGATGGTCGCCGGCCCCGACATCGACGCCTCCGGCGCCTGGGACGACGCGATCGCCCTCGCCGAGCGACAGCGCCTACCGGTCTGGGCCACCCCCGCGACCGGCGGCGGCCGCCTCGGCTTCCCCGAGAGCCACCCCAACTTCCGCGGCGTGCTGCCGCCGGCGATCGGTCCGGTCGGCCAGACCCTGGAGGGACATGACCTGATCCTCGTCGTCGGCAGCTCGGTCTTCCCCTACTACCCCTACATCCCCGGCCCGCTGCTGCCGGAGGGGGCGAAGCTAGTCGCGATCACCAGCGACCCCGACGAGGCGGCGCGGGCGCCGATGGGCGACGCGCTCGTCGCCGACGTGAAGCTGACCCTGGCGGCGCTGCTCGCAGATCTTCCCGAGTCCTCCCGGCCCGCGCCCGAGCCGAACCCGGGGCCGCAGGAAATCCCGCCCAGCGACCCGCTCAACTCCTCGACCGTGCACACCGCCCTCGCCGAGGTCTTCCCTGAGGACGGCATCGTCGTGCTCGAGTCGCCTGCCAGCACCCTCGCTCTGCGCAACCAGATGCGCCTCTCGCGCCCGGGCAGCTACTACTTCTCCGCCGGCGGCGGCCTCGGCTTCGGCCTCGCCGCCTCGGTCGGCGTGCAGATCGCCCAGCCGGACCGCCCGGTCGTCTGCGTGATCGGCGAGGGCTCGGTCCAGTACGCGGTCAGCGCCTTCTGGAGCGCCGTCGCCTACAAGGTCCCGGTCACCTTCCTGGTCATGCGCAACTCGGAGTACGCGATCCTCAAGTGGTTCGCCGAGGTTGAGCAGGTCGCCGGCGCTCCCGGCCTCGACCTGCCGGCACTCGACGTCGCCGCGGTCGCCGAGGGCTACGGGGTGAACGCGCAGCGGGCCAAGGACCGCGACGAAGTCCGCGGCGCCTTGGAAAAGGCGTTGGCCTCCTCGCGGCCCGAGCTGGTCGAAGTCCCGGTCGCTCCCGGGATGTCCCTTTTCTAGGGGTATCGATGGCGCTGCTGGAGAGAGACATCTCCGCGCTGGCGCCGCAGACTGCTGAGCCCTCGTCCGACCGTGCCCCGGACCGGATCGCCGCCGGCATCGCCCAGCCGCTGCGCGGCGAGCTGGAGGAGCTGCTTGGCGCCGACCGCGTCCTTGCCCGTGCCGGCGACATCGTTCGCTATGCCTCCGACGCCAGCCCCTACCGGCTCTTCCCGCAGGCGGTGGTGATGGCCCACGACGCCGCCGACGTCGCCAAGGTGCTCGCCTACGGTCGCCGCGGCGGCATCCCGGTCACCTTCCGCGCCGGCGGCACCAGCCTCAACGGCCAGGGCCAGACGGATGGGATCCTGGTCGACGTGCGCCGCCACTTCGGCGGCGTCGCGGTCGAGGAGGGCGGTGCATCGGCCCGGGTCAAGCCCGGCACGGTGCTCGGCCACGCCAACCGGGTGCTCGCCCCGCACGGGCGAAAGCTCGGGCCCGACCCGGCCAGTACGGACATCGCCTGCGTCGGCGGCGTGATCGCCAACAACTCGGGCGGGATGCGCTGTGGGGTCACCAAGGACTCCTACTCGACCGTGCGCTCGATGACCCTGGCGCTCGCCTCGGGCACAACGATCGACACCGCCGAACCCGGCGCCGCCGAGCGCTTCGCCGTCGAGGAGCCCGAGCTGGCAGCCGGCCTCGCCGCGATCCGCGACGAGATCCGCGCCGACGCCGAGCTGAGCGAGCGGATCCGCCGCAAGTTCGAAATCAAGAACACGACTGGGTACCGGCTCTGCGCCTTCCTCGATGCCGAGCAGCCGCTCGACATATTCCGCCGCCTCGTCGTCGGCTCCGAGGGCACACTCGCCTTTGTCGCCGAGGCGGTCTTCCAGACCGTGCCGCTGCCGACCCGCACGACCACCGCCTGGGTCCACTTCCCGGGCATCGACGAGGCGATTGCGCCGGTCCGCGATCTGGTCGACTCCGGCGCCACCGCGGTCGAGCTGATGGTCGCCCCGGCCCTGATCACCGCCGCCTGGAACATGGTCGGCGCGCCGGAGGAGTGGAAGGAGCTGCCGCCCGAGTCTGCCGTGCTGCTGGTTGAGTACGGCGCCGGGACCGACGAGGAGCTCGACGCCTACGTCGCCAAGGCGGGCGAGATCTTCGCCGGCCACGAGACGATCAAGCCGTTCGAGTTCACCCGCGAGGCCGAGGAGATCGAGTTGGCATGGCGCGTGCGCGAGGGCCTGCACGGGTTGATCGGCCGCCTGCGCCTGCCGGGCACGGCGCTGATCGTCGAGGACGTCTGCGTGCCGCCGGAGCGGATCGCCGAGGGCGCCCGCGACCTGCAGGCGCTGCTCGGCGAGCACGGCTTCCTGCCCGGCGTTGCCGGCCATGCCTCGGCCGGCAACCTCCACTTCATGCTGACCCCGGATTTCGCCAAGCAGGAGGACCTGGAGCGCTACGAGTCCTTCATGGGCAAGCTGGTCGAGCTGATCGTCGGCAAGTACGACGGCTCGCTCAAGGCCGAGCACGGCACCGGCGTGAACATGGCGCCGTACGTCGAGCGCGAGTGGGGTGCCAAGGCGACGCAGATGATGTGGCGCGTCAAGGAG
>DASSMU010000083.1:0-8813 GCA_035701465.1 Solirubrobacterales bacterium | reverse complement strand
TCTTTATGCCGCCGCTCCTCGTCTTCCCGGTCCATTTGCCGTTCAGTAAAGCCTCGCGCCGCCTTTATTGCTTCTTGAAGCATCTCTCGAAGCTCCGAAGCTTCCTGGCAGGCCTCGATGAGCTTATCGGTGCCCTTTTCCCACTCAGTCCAACCTGGCCCACGCTTATGGCTTCGTCCCTGTTCGAGAAGTCGAACATACCGCTTTCGCTTAGCGTCCAGCTGGTGTGCAGAGGGGCTGCCAGGCAAGTCGTCGCTGTTCTGGAGGGGGCGTGCCTGTGTGAGGTACTGGTCGTACCAAAGCTTGTCAATCTCACCGGTTTGGAAGCTCAGCATCTGCTCCCACGCCTCCATCATGGTCCGTCGGAGATGGTCCTCGAAGAGGGTTATCTGGGCCCTCTGATCGTCATACGTTGAGTCTGGGGCAGCCTCAAACAGCGTGCCAATGTGGGAGAGGGCATCAACAAGGTTGTTGGTCCCTAGCTTGTTTCGGAACGCGGTTTCCTCCTCAAACCGGCGATCTGCCTCAAGAACTTTGGGGTACTTCTCGCGGAGAATCCAAACGAGACGGTCCAGGTTACGCACGTAGACGCCGTTGACACGACGGATGTGAAGAAGCCGACGAATTTCCACTGCTGAGAGCATAAAGTGTGGCTGAACATAAACGGCCTGTCGACCGGCGAATCACTTTCTAGCTTCAGCTGCGCCTAACTAGCGGCAGTTACTGAAATGGCCTCACTAGTCAGATCGCCTGCCTTTGACTGAGCGGCGAACCGGGAGGCGGTGTTGCAAAGACTAGTCGCTCAACAAGCCATGAGCCCAGACGGCTCCTATTTAGTAGGGGTCTCGTCTATAAAATGCCGAGCGTGGCGAACGAGATCCTTTTCCTCCTGCGCAGTTGGCCACGGCTTCAGGCGGTATCGGACCCGTCCGCCTAGTGGATCCTCTAGAGGGGGATTGGGATCTGGGAGATCGTCTCGTCTCGGCAAGACCGCCTCCACATCAGCAATCGTAATCGCATCAGCGGGCTTATGAAACCGAGCTTCGGCCCATGCCCGCATTCCAAGAAACGGCCTGTCAGCTCCAGCCATGTGAAGCCCTTCGCGTCGCCGCCTGAGAGGTCTGATTGATCTTGTTTTTGGAAGCATTAAACGGGCGCGCATCCCAACTGCGCCTTCTTGTCGAGGAGGCGCTTTTCCTTCCCGAAGAGCACAAAACTATCAACGATACGGTAGCGGCCGGACGCCAAATCCGCGCTGTAGTGCGCAGGTAGCTCATTCGAGGACCTTGACTCCGGTAGTTTCCGTGTTTCCAAACACGGAAACAGATCCTAGATAGGCCTTCGGATGGAGCAATTGTTGCAGGCGCTCGGGAGCGAGCTACGCCTTGCCGTCGTACGTCAGCTATGCCGTGAACCTGGTCTCAAACATGGAGAGATGCTGACCGCCCTTGGTCTGTCACGATCGAAAGCTAGCGTCCTGACAAAGGCCATCGAACCGCTGGAAGCGGCGGGAATCCTCCAACGAGCGAACGGCAAATACTTCATCGTCGAGGAAGAGGCGCTTAGCCATCTTCTCATCGCAGTCGCCAACCTCAATGTGGCCGCACAGCGTGTCTTGCTTGACAAGGCCAAGGAGCGGGTGCCCGAAGCCGAGCGGCTTGCAGAAGAAATTCGGAACGAGGCCAAGTCCGATAGTTGACCCCTTGCTGGCCCCACGTTTGGCGCTGCAAGCGGCTTTGAGAAGTGCCCCGAGCTGGATTCGAACCAGCGGCCTACTCCTTAGGAGGGAGTCGCTCTATCCAGCTGAGCTATCGGGGCGGGCTACCGGAAAAGGCTCTGCTGAGCCATGTCCGGCGATTGTGAGTCGTCCGCGCTCGGCTCAGATTCGACAGAAACAGGCTCTCCGCTGCCCATTGCTGCCCATTCGAGGGCTGCATCGAACTCGCGAAGCGCCACACCGATCAGCCTCTCGCGGCGGCGCACAGCACTAGCGAAGACCTTCATCGAGAAGCAGAGCCATAACTAGGCGGCGTCTTTGAGCACGTAGAGACCTGAGCGGCGTCCAGCGGAGGCGACTCGCGGCGATCTGCTGATCTGACCAAGGAAGGTTGCCAGCGGATCCTTGCCGCCGACTTTGAACCCCTTTTCCTCTACCCAAGCAAACCACTGTCTGTAGTGGACCTTCTCTCCAGGCTTGAGATGGGCAGCCAAGATGTCGACCGCAATTTCCTGCAGTCGCTGCCCACGAAGGCGACGATCCAGCTGCTCGATCCGTAGCTGACAAGCAACGCCGAGGGTGCCGGCCAACTCGTTCAGCAGCCTCTCGTCCGCGTCGGCCTGCGAGGCTGCTTGATCTGCGAGACGTTTCAAGAGCTCGGCGCGCTCTCGGTGCTCGACTAGTCGCCGGCAGAGCTCGTCGTACTGCTCGTTGAGCGCTAGCTCAAGCTCCTTGGACGTTTGGGACGATCGCCCCAGTTCGCTTTTCAGAACATCCATCCTTTGCAGCCTAGGTCTGCTCGCGGATAGCGGCTGACGCCAAAAATCCCGCTGATAGCGGCTAAGTCGAGGCCAAAATCGAAGCTAGCTAGTCCAGCTACGTCTTCCTAGGTCAGTAGAGCGTCCGAGGCCGCCACTACCGTGACCTTCGATTTTGCGAGGAAAGGAGCAAGCGTGGGTGGAGGACTGAATCGCAACAAGGATGTTTCACGGCAAAGCAGTTCACAGAGCAGGAGCCTGCTCGCGGCAGTCGCTGAAATCGGAAGTGGCATTGAGGCCAGCGGCGGGGCTCTCGCCACCACGGATGAGTACTGCGCTAGAGAGCATCGACTGCCTTTCAAAGTCACCGCCGATGCTGCGCCGAAGAAGGGGGACACGATCCGGCTAATCGATTCAAACCCCCCGCGGCTTGTCGGGGACGATGGGGAGATTGGCGTTGTCGATAAACGAGTAGCGGGAATCCAGAACTGCCTCAGCGACGACTGGGAAATGACCGGCACAATCGCGGCTATCAATCCGTCGGTCGGCCATGGCATCGCGGTTGTTAGGGGGCACCACTGATGATGGGCTCAGATGAACGGACATCCAAGCCTCTTTAGGCTCAGCTCGCTTTGCGATGAGTGTCCGTTTTATGAGACCTGTGGTGCTGCCGACACGAAGTACGCTTGCCCTGAGATCTGGCCTGCGGATAAGCCTGGAGGGGGCGATGTTTCCCATCCTTCGAAGTCGGAAACGATTCGTGAGCTCGAAGAACTAGGCGGACCGGAGTTCGACACGGTAAGAGCGCTAGCTCGGGTGAGTCTCGACCTGCGGGCCTACACGCCTCAGGCGCGAAATCGCCGTGCGCTGAAGGGATACCTACACGGCGACGCTTACATGCTTCGTGCCAGCGATGTTGTCAGAGAGCATGGGGTTCTCAGTGCCACAGAGATGCGCGAGCGCCTTGGCTTGGCGCCCAGCGTTCGCCTATATCTGTTGATGTTTGATCGCGACAAGTTGCTTGAGCAGATTTGGACGCGTGGCCTTGATCTCATCGAGCAGATAGCCGCTGCTGGCTATTCGGCCGTCATCAGCCCATCGTTTTCGACCTATACACCTAGGCCTGCCACTGAGTTCATGATCAACAGCAAGCGTTCTTTGCTCTACTTCGTAGCCCTCCAGAAGCACGGAATATGCGCCATCCCGAGAGTCGCTTGGATCACGTCAAAGGACGCGATTCGGTTCGGCATCTGGATACGGGAAAATCCTTTGATCGAGACGGTCGCAATTGACCTGTCGACTTATAGACGAGCGGAAGATTGGCGGGAGCAAATGGAAGGGCTTGAGCTCTTCGACCGGCTGACTGATGAGAAGTTGACCTACTTGGTCAACGGGGCCACAACCGAGCAGCGCTGCCTGCACCTCTTTGCGCTGCTCGGGGTCGATCGAGTCCGAATCACCAATGCCACGACCCAGGCTCGAATCCAATCTCGATCCCTTCGTTCGACAGGCAATCAGACCGGCGTTAGTTTCTCGGCCCGTCTCGAAAAGCGTCAGGGGACGGTGGAAAGCGCTATTAGTCGGTTTGAAGAGGAAGAGCGCAAGGTCCGCGCCGCGGCCTAGGGCTCAGGTTTGGACAGCGAGAGCTTTCTGCTGCCCCAAATACCCGTCAATCCTGCGTAATCGAGTCGATTCCTTGGTCGGCAGAGATCCGAAGTATCCCGCTTTGGAGCCCCGAAAAAGCGCCCTCCTCCAACTCGCTTAGGAGGGAGTCGCTCTATCCAACTGAGCTATCGGGACGGGATGCGGACATTGTCTCTCAGACAGCCCTCCAGTGGGTGCTAGGTCTGAAGCCGGTCGTGGGCGATTTGGTAGACGGTTGGAGCGTTCGAGTCACGCGGATGATGGCGGACGCCGAAGGCGGCGTAGGCGAGTCGCAACTTGCCGTTGCGGCGCTCGATACGGAAGACCATGCCGAACTTTCCGTCAGGGGGCGGTAGGTAGACCTTGACGCAATGCGCGAGGCGGGTTCCGTCAGTGCCTGCCTCGTCGCAGGCAAGAAGGACATCTACCGGCACGCCGTCCTGTTCGTACGCGCTCCGAGTCGCGCGGGCGACCTCCTGCCCCGCATCGCTGGCTCGCCCCAAATCCTCGGCGAAGGCAGCATCGTCGAACAGGGTAGTTGTCCGACCAGCGCGCTTGTCGCTCACCGGCTACCCCTCGCCGTCGGGAGGCTGCACCGGGCCGAACTCGGCCTCGAACTCAGCCAAGGTCGCCGGCTCGGTGCCAAGGCGCTTACGGATCGCCTCGAACGACGTATCCGGAACAAGGGTGAGCGATCCGTCCGGGCGCTCCTCGGTGACGCGGTACTCGCCCACCCGGTCGTCGCTGAGCTCGACGTGAGCATGCAACTCCATGCGGTGGATGATGGCAGAAGCCGACCGTGCTGTTGAAGGCATCCCTGCATTTCCTCTCGCTGCGCTTTCTCTTCCATGTCTGAACTCCGCTGTCTTCACGGCCAAGCCGCTTTCTACCGCCACAGGGGTCCAGATTCGCAAGTGCCGCCCGAAGGCGGCACCGCATCTCAGCCGCCGAAACGAACTGAGGGGGTGCAGACAGAATACCTATATCTCTCGCCCGGTGTTCGCCTCTCGGCGTCGAGGACTGTTTGGGCAGTGGAGCTTTCTCGCTGCCCAAACCGGGATAGAACCACGGCAATCCACAGCAATCCGCGACCGCACTCGGCATCGTCTAAACGCTTACCTAGAGCCGAAACTCCAACCTCTCCAGCTCAATTAGGTGGGAGTCGCTCTATCCAGCTGAGCTATCGGGGCTGGAGGGGAAATCGTAGAGCTATTGGCGCGTCGCATCGAGATCCTCTAGGTCGGCCTGATCGCGCGTTCTTCCTGCTGCCAGCTTCATTGCCTTTAGGTCCTCAAACGAACAAACGGGGACTCTGATGCCGAGGACCTCTGCCTCGGTTGCCCCGGCACGCAGCTCGTCGTAGGTCGGAACGCCGTCGAGTCCTTGGACGACATCCAACTGGCCAAGCTCGGTCTCGATGGCAACGCGCTCTCCGCTTGCGAGTTGTGCGGCGATTGACGGTGGTGTGCTGAGGAATGACTCGCCGGTTTGGATGTGGCCGTGAATTGCGACTGCTACCCCCGCAACCCGCTTGAGGTTCTCAGGATCAGGCGCGACAACAACGTCCACGTCCTTCGTCCCTCGGACGACGCCCCAGGCATTGACGGCAAGGCCGCCGATCAGAACAAACTCCACCTCCGCTTCGGAGAGTCGGCGCAGGAGCTGATCGAAGGCCGGTTCGGTCAATGGAGGCGGGCGGAGCCAACGAATCGCATCAACTTGTGACTCAGCGCGATGCCCTCAGCCAAGTTCACGCTCATGGGGCGTTGTGCGTCTTCGCGCAGTCGCTGGACGCGAACCGCCTCGGCTGCCGCCGCAGGGTTCTTCGAGGCTTGGCCCGGCTGCTGACTCGAAGCCATGAAGACACGGTAGCGAAGGGAGAGCAGCTATCGGCCTGCGGAATCGGGGCCCTCAATCAGGGATTCGACGGCTGAGCGGAGGCTCGGTGGGTCAACCGCGGGGAAGCGGAACAGGTCGGGCTCGATGTCCTCGTAGAGCTCAAGCAGTCGCGCCGGCTCGACTTGCCCTGAGCTCACCATGCTCTGTACGTCTTTCAGGTCGAGTTCGAAGCCGCGCTGCAGCTTGGACAGCGCTTGCGAGTAGGGGTCGAAGTCGAAGACCTCTAGATTGCCCTCGCGGAAGCGGAAGCGAGAGCGGTCTTGCCAGCCGTCCAGCGGCGGCAGGAAGTCCAGGGGGGATGCCAACTCGACGTTGACCGACAGCTCCTCCTTCAGGTCTTTGATCCTGCTCAGGGCGGCGTCGGAGTCCGGCTCGAAGCTGACGTCGATGTCCACAGTGGAGTTGCGCCAACCCTCGAGCACCGCTGTTGCCCCGCCGGTGAGGTACATGCGGGTCCCCGGCGCAACCGCCCGGCCGAGCTCTCGGGCCAGGCGCCTGATCCGCTCGGCGTCAGCCTCGCTGCGCAAGTTCCGCGGCTCCCGCGAAGCTGGCGACCCGGGAGAGGATCGCGTTGTAGCGGGCGTGTGCGCCGTCACCCAGCTCGCTGCTTAGCTGCCGGTAGAGCTCGTGCGCCGCGGGAACGTCGCCGTCGACGCTGGGTGCATCCAGTCCCGCCCGCCGCAGTCTTGGCGCTGCACACTGGACCGCGCTCGCGTTGACGCTCTTGCGACCCGCCTCTATGTCGGAGAGCCCCGCCAGCACGATCTCCGCCCCGGGTAGGTTCTTCCATCGCTCGTCCGGCATAGCCCGGCTAAGCGTAGAGGCTCTCCGAAGCCAGCTCCTGGGCGCGGCGGCTCCAGAGCTTTACCTGCATGAAGATGTCGTCTCCGTAGCCCTCGAGGGCATCGAGGGCGAGGAGGGTGAAGCGCCCGTCGGAGACGACCTCCTGGTCGACAGTCTCCATCTCCAGCTCCGCGGTGGCGGCTACGGCGCCCTGGACCAGGGGGCGGCCCCAGACCAGGGTGACCGCGCCGGCGCGACCGTTCTCGCCTCGCCAGCGGCCGATCACCTCGTCGTTTAGGTCGATCTTCCAGCCCGGGTTGTCCTCGGCGAGGACGTCGGTGAAGTCGGCGGCGGCGCGGAAGTCCGACGGCTCGCCCTCGGTGGGCTGGGCGTAGGAGACGTGGCCGAAGAGCTCGATCGTCCCCTCCGGGCCGTCGGTCCTGGCCGTGCAGGGCACCCAGACGCGGCCGCCCCATGTGCGCTCGGGGAACCATTCGAGCTCCTCGGCCGCCTCGACGCCGTTCGGCAGGTCGGCGATCTCGGCACATGCCTTGCGGAACGTCTCCCCGAGGCGCTCGGCGAAGCGTCCGTGGGGGATCCCCTCCTGGGTCGAGTCGGCGATGAAGCGCGGGATCGGCCGTGGGTTCGGCGGCATCAGAGGCACTCTCGCAAATCCGCCGCCGCCCGCTCCGGCGGGTAGGTGTTGATGTCGACGCCGGTGGCGAACTCGAAGGCGGCCTTGATGCTGAGGCGGGGCGCGATGTCCACGTGCCAGTGAAAGGCGTCGGCGCCGCGGGGCGCCGTGCGGACCCAGAGGTTGAGCTCGGGAGAGACGCCGAAGCGCTTGGCCAGCAGTCGCAGCGCGGTGTGGATCATCGCCGCGCCCGCCGTGTCGTCGGCGAAGCTCGCGGAGGCGGTGCGAGGGACGACGCGCAGCTCGAAGGGCGAGCGCGAGGCCCAGGGGCAGATCAGCGCCGCCTCCTCGTCGATCGCTACGAGGCGCTCCTGCCGCCGCACCTCCTCGACCAGCACCTCGCTGAGCAGGTTGCCACCACCGGTGCGTTCACCGTAGGCGCCGGCTCGCTCGCGCTCGCGGGCGACGGCGGCCGGGACGAACCCGAGCGCGTAGAGCTGGGCGTGGGTGTGCTCCAAGGAGGCCCCGGCACCGCCACCCTCGTTGACGATCAGCTGTACGTAAGCGGCATCGGCGTGGGCGCGCATCCGCTCGCGCCAGGTCTCCACCGCCGCGCCGAACTGCTCCTCGCTCAGCTCGGCCATCGCGGTGACGTGCTGCGGCGCGTTGACGATCACCTCATGGGTGCCCGTTGCCGGGCGCGAGGCGAAGAGGTCGGGCTCGCCGGCCCGTCGCGACTCCAGCAGGGGATCGCCGGCGCTGGCGAACGCGCCCGCCTCGCCGCTGGTGGATGCCGGGCCGCCCTCGGCCTCGCCAACCAGCGCCGGGTAGAGGTTCGGCACCACGCGCGTCGTCCAGCCGGGCGTGTCCGCGGCCCCGCCGCCTGCCCGCGTCGCGAACACCTCCGGCGGCGTGCGCTCCTCGCGACCCTCGCAGAAGGGGCAACTCGCCCGCCGATGGGCCGACACGTCAAGGTCACCTTGACGTATCGGCCCATCGGCACCTTTATTGGCGATGGCGATGGCGAAGGGGCGATCGGCGCGTCCCGGCGCCAGGATCGCCGGCAGCCCCGAGAGCTGGTCGATGCGCAGTTCGGGAGAACTCAGGAGCGGGAGGGGGGGAGGTCGTCGTCGGCGGGCGTCGGCGCTGCAGGAGCCGCGGGCGGCTTCGGCCTTTTCCTGCCCTGCTCGCCCCCGAGGAACGGTTCGATCATGTCCATCGGCAGCGGGAAGACCACGGTGGTGTTCTGGTTGCTGCCGATTTCCAGCAGCGTCTGCAGGTAGCGCAGCTGCAGCGAGGCCGGGTTGGTGCTGATGATGTCGGCGGCGTCGGTGAGCTTCTGCGCCGCCTGGTACTCGCCCTCGGAGTTGATGATCTT
>DASSMU010000082.1:0-7209 GCA_035701465.1 Solirubrobacterales bacterium | reverse complement strand
GACGAGGCGGCTAACGTGATCTTGCATCCGCTGTTCCTCCTGACTCCGCGTTTTAGAACCACGCAGAGCCTTCTGAGGGCAGCGGATGTCTTCTATCCGGGTCTCATTCCCCGGTTATTTCGCAAGACCCAAAAAGTTAAGTGGAAGCCCTCCCCGATTCCCGCCTGGGCCTAAATCCGAGGTAAATCTCGCCTATTCCACCGGTTTTCGCCTCTAACATCGGGTAGCAGTGCTGACAACCGACCCAGAAACAGCAACCGGCCGAGTCCTGGTCGTAGAGGACGACGCCGAGATAGCCGACGTCCTCCGCCGCTCGCTGCGCCAAGAGGGCTACGAGGTGAAGACATCCGCCGACGGCGTCGACGCGCTCGACGTCGCCACCGGCTTCGTCCCCGATCTGGTCGTCCTCGACCTCGGCCTCCCCCGCCTCGACGGGATCGAGGTCTGTCGCCGCCTGCGGGCCGAGGGCGACGTGCCGATCCTGATGCTGACGGCACGGGCGGAGACCGAGGACCGGGTCGACGGCCTTGACAGCGGCGCCGACGACTACCTGGTCAAGCCGTTCGAGCGCACCGAGCTGCTGGCACGGATCCGGGCGCTGCTGCGCCGCCGGCCCCCGCGCGGCTCGGCCTCGATCGCCGTCGGCGACCTCACCCTCAACCCCGACACCCGCGAGGTCAAGCGCGGGGAGCGCGAGCTTGAGTTGACCAACCGTGAGTTCGAGTTGCTCGAGTACCTGATGCGCAACGAGCGGCTCGTCGTCTCCCGGGAGCGCCTCCTCGACGACGTCTGGGGATACGACCCGACCGCGGCGACCAACACGATCGACGTCTTCATCTCCAACCTGCGTCGCAAGCTCGAGGCCGGGGGCGAGCCCCGCCTGCTCCACACCAAACGCGGGGCCGGCTACGTCCTCAAGGAGTAGATGAAGGGACTTCTCGGCAGAGCGGCCGCCTCGTGGCCGAGCAGGTTGCGCCCAAGCAGCTGGCCGGTTCGCTGGCGCCTGGCAGGGGTTTCGGCAGGGTTGACGCTCGTCATCCTGCTCGTCTTCGGCGCGGTGATCGGACAGGTCGCGACCAGCCGCATCCGCGACGACTTCAATCGCCAGGTCAGCAGCGCAGCCCAGACGCTTGCCGCCGAAAGCCACATCTTCAGCACCGCGCTCACAAGCGGCTCTCGGGTTCCAGATCTCGACGTTTTCGTTCGTCCCGACGGCGCCTCCGCCCGCGTGTTCAGCGTGGAAGGCACCCTGCTGCACCTGATCGGCGAAAGCCACCACGCCCAGCCGCTCGGCGCGCCGGTCGAAGGGCTTTCCGACTTCGGCCAGATGCGCGTGGCTACTGCCCGCATCACGGACGACACCGGAAACACGACCGGGTTCGTCCAGTACGGGCGCAGCATCGCTCACGTGGACTCCACGGTCGACCGCCTCTGGCTCTTCATCGCCGCCGGCATACTCGGCGGCACCCTGCTCGCCAGCCTGGCCGGCGTCGCGATCGCCGCTCGCGCGATGCGCCCGATCTCGTCCCTGACCGCGACTGCGCGCCAGATCGCCGCCACCAGCGACCCCTCCCGCCACATGCCCGACCCGAAAGCCGACGACGAGGTCGGCGAGCTGGCCCGCACCCTGGAGCAGATGCTGCGCTCGCTCGACGCCGCCCGCACTGAGCGCGAGGAGGCAATGAAGAAGCAGCGCGAGTTCGTCGCCGACGCCTCACATGAGCTTCGCACCCCCCTGACCAGCGTCCTCGCCAACCTCGAGCTGCTGCAGGCCTCGCTGCGCCAGCCGCAGCAGGACGACGACCGGGCGATGGTCGACTCCGCCCTGCGCTCCTCGCGGCGGATGAGCCGTCTCGTCGCCGACCTGCTCCTCCTCGCCCGTGCCGACGCCGGCAGGGTCAGCACCCGCCGTCGCTGCGATCTCGCCGAGGTGGCGGGCAATGCGGCTGCCGAGGTGGCGCCGGTTTTGGGCGACCGCGAACTGGAGATCGAGAACGACCACCCGCTTCAGGTCGACGGCAACGCCGACGAACTGCACCGGATGGTGCTCAACCTGCTCGATAACGCGGCTCGCCACACGCCCCCCGGTGCCCGGATCGAGTTGCGCCTGCGCTCGGACGGCGACGACGCGGTGGTCGAGGTGGCCGATGACGGTCCGGGCATCCCTCCCCGGATCCGCACCCAGGTTTTCGACCGCTTCGTCCGCGGCGAAGGCCCGGCCGACACCGCCGTCGGCCCCGGCAGCGGCCTGGGTCTGGCAATAGTACGCGCCGTAGCCACAGCCCACGGCGGCACGGTGGAGATCTGCGAGTCCGAGGCCGGCGGCGCCCTCTTCCGGGTCCGCATCCCCCAGAGCACCCCTCATCCTGCGGTGATCGTCAAATGAGGGTCCTGTGTTTCGGCCCCTTCTCAACTGTGCAGCGGCATCGCAGCGTGGTGACCGCACCGGTGACTCGGAGCAAGCTGGCTGACTTGCTGATGAATAGTTCAAAGGAAACCCCCGGTCTAGCTGGAGTGCTAGCCGGGGGTCGAATTCGGATTCCTCGGGGCGGCGCCGCCCCTATCGCGGTATTTACCGTCTGCTGCCCTCTTCAGGGCGTTGCGCCATCGCGGCGCAAAAACTGACGCTTCGGAACTCGTCCTAGAGGCACTCGGCCAGCTGCGTCTCCGAAAGAGAATCACGTAGGTCGGACGGATGTGTGCGCTCCACATCGCGGGACGAGCGCATAACCAATCAGCTTTCCAACAGTCGCTTAATCGCTTGGTCAAGGACGGTGAGGTCTCGCTCCACGATCTCAAGCACGCGATGAATGTCGATTCGAAAGTACTCATGGGCGATCAGGTCTCGAAGGCCGGCGATGTCGATCCAAGGGATCTCGGGGGCTGACTCGCGTGTCTCGGAGCTCAGGTGCTTGACGGCCTCGCCGATCACAACGAACTGGAAGAGCAGGGCGTCGTGCAGCAGCGGGTCTTCCCTGGCAGCGCTTGTCTCACCAGCCTGTTCGAGGTGCTTGTGAATCGCCGCAATCGCGTCTTGGATGTCGCGTATGCGCTCTTGCTCGTCGCGGCTCATAGCGGCAGTGCCTCGCTGAGCACCTCATCGCGGATGCGGTCCTTGAGCATGTCGGCTGTTGCCACGTCTACGGGCAGGTCAAGGATCTCGGTTGCCTCACGGCGAAATGCGGCGAGGTCGAGGAGGGTATGGCCGGGCCTCAGGTTGACGAGAAGATCGATGTCGCTTCCGGCTCGCGTTTCGCCGCGGGCGAGAGACCCGAAGGCGCGGAGATGGCTGATGCCGTGCCTGGCTGCTGCATCGAGCAGTCGGCGGCGCTGGCGGCGCAGCCTGTCTGCCTGTGGTCCGAGCTGGCTTCGCACCGAACTTGCGGGAGTGGAAGAGCTGGCTGGGGGCGTCTCGATCTCCAAGCGCCTGCCGCAAGCGGCAAGAATTCGCTCCAGCGTGGGCAGGGTCGGAAGAGCTGCGCCGGTCTCATAACGGGCCAGCGCGGATTGGGAGGTCCCGGCGCGGGCGGCCAGGTCTACCTGCGAGAGATTCGCGCCAAGTCGTGCCTGGCGTATGGCCTCTGATACTGGGAGCATAAGGGAAATATATCAATATTGGTATACCCCGAACCCTGTCCTACGGTGAGATTGCGTCAGCGGCCACCCGCACCAGGTTCGCTTGATCTCGCCGGGGAACGGCTAAGCAACCTATTACGACCGCTTAAGCCCCCCTTTAAAGGTCGCCCGTACTTTTCTTCGCGGACGAGACACATAGGCCCGCCGGAGCTCTCCCCAACGTTCTCCGGCGGGTCTTTTTTGCGCGTCAGACCTCGACGACGACCGGGATGATCATCGGCCGCCGGTGCAGCTTCTTGTAGACGAGCTCCGCCACCGCGTCGTGCAGGTCTTCCTGGATCAGGTGCAGCTCGCGGTTGCCGGAGTGCTCGGCGGCGTCCTCGAGCGAGTCCTCGACCACGTCCTTCAGCTCCTCGACCAGGGCGTCGGCCTCCTCGAGGAAGGCGACCCCGCGGAAGAGCACTTCGGGGTCGGCGACGACCTGGCCGTCCTCCGAGGAGATCGTCGCGACGACGATGAAGATCCCGTCGGCCGAGATCTCGCGGCGGTCACGCAGGGCGACGTCGTCGGGCTCACCGACGTTGACGCCGTCGACAAAGATCACGCCGGTGTGGATGTCCTCGCCGAAGCGAGCCCCGTTCTCGTCGATCTCCAGCGGCAAGCCGTTGCGCCCCTGGAAGACGTTCTCGGGATCGATGCCGACCGAGTGGGCCAGCTCCGCGTGCAGGCGCAGGCGCTGGTGGTCGCCGTGCACGGGCAGCACAAAGCGCGGTTTGGTCAGGTTGAGCATCAGCTTCAGCTCCTCCTGCCAGCCGTGGCCGGAGGCATGGATCGGGGCCTGTTTCGCGGTCACCACCGAGGCGCCGATCTCGTAGATCCGGTCGATCGTCTCGTTGACGGCGCGCTCGTTGCCGGGCACCGGCGTCGCCGAGAAGACGACCGTGTCGCCGGAGTGGAGCTCGACGTCGCGGTGGTCGTTGTTGGCCATCCGGCGCAGCGCCGAGAGCGGCTCGCCCTGGCTGCCGGTCGAGATTACGACCACCTTCTCGTCGGGGAAGCTCTCGATCTCGCGCGGCTGGATGAAGAGTCCCGAGGGCGCGTTCGCGATCCCCAGGTTGGAGGCGATGTTGAAGTTCTTGCGCATCGAGCGCCCGACAAGAGCCACCCGGCGGTCGAGCTTCACCGCCGCGTCGATCACCTGCTGGACGCGGTGGATGTTGGAGGCGAAGGAGGTGACGATGATCCGGCCCTCGCAGCCGGAGAATGTCTCCAGCAGGGCCGGCCCGACGCTCGACTCCGAGGGCGCGATGCCCGGGCGGTCGGCGTTGGTCGAGTCGCCGCAGAGCAGCAGCAGGCCTTCGCGGCCGATCTCGGCCAGGCGGGAGATATCCGCCGGGCGTCCGTCCACCGGGGTCTGATCGAACTTGTAGTCGCCGGTCATCAGCATCGAGCCCAGCTCGGTGGTGAGCAGAACGCCGCGGGCATCCGGAATCGAGTGCGAGAGGTGGATCAGCTCCAGCTCGAAGGGGCCGAGCTTGACCCTCTCCCCCGCCGGCAGCTCCTCCAGCGGCGCGTCTTTGAGCTTGTGCTCGTCGAGCTTGGAGCGGACCATGCCGATGGTCAGCAGGCCGCTGTAGATCACTGGCGGCGAGCCGAGCTCGCGCAGCACGTAGGGCAGGGCGCCGACGTGGTCCTCGTGCCCGTGGGTGAGCACGATCGCCTCGATGTCGTCGACGCGGTCGCGCAGGTAGGAGAAGTCGGGCAGGACGAGGTCGATGCCGAGCATCTCCGCGGTCGGGAACATCAGGCCGGTGTCGACGACGACGATGCGGCCGTCGTACTCGACGACCATCATGTTCTTGCCGATCTCACCCAGTCCCCCGAGCGGCAGCACGCGGAGCTTACGGCCGGGCACTAGGGGTTCACCGGGGTGAGGCCGACGCTCTCCAGGGCGGCGCGCACGGTGGCGCGCTGCTCGGCGTTCGCCGGGACCAGGGGAAGTCGCAGGGTGTCGTTCGGGATCAGGCCCAGCATCGCCAGCGCCGCCTTGACCGGGATCGGGTTGGTGGTGACGCCCATCGCGGTGTAGACCTGACGCAGGCCAGCGTCGATCTCGCGCGCCCGCTCCATGTCCCCCGCCTGCGCCGCGTCCCAGACTTCACGCATCTGTGGGCCGATCAGGTGAGAGGCGACGCAGATGCCGCCGACGCCGCCGATCTCCAGCGTCCTGAAGAAGATGTCGTCGTTGCCGGCGAGGACATCCATACCCTCGATCGGCGCCAGGTCGTCGTTGTTTGCCTGCTTGACCGCGACCACGTTGGGGATCTTGGCGATCTCGGCAAGCTGCTCCGGCGGCACGTTGACCACCACCCGCGAGGGGATGTTGTAGGCGATCAGGGGCAGGTCGGGGACGGCAGCGGCGATCGTCTCGAAGTGGGCGAGGATCCCGGCCGGGTTGGGCTTGTTGTAGTAGGGCGTGACGATCAGCGCCGCATCGGCGCCGGCCTCGGCGGCGGCGCGGGTCAGCTCGATCGAGTGATCGGTGTAGTTGGTCCCGGTGCCGCAGATCAGCAGCACGTCGTCGCCGACCTCCCGGCGCACAGCGCGCACGAGGTCGAGCGCCTCCTCGTCGGTCAGGGTCGGCGCCTCGCCGGTCGAGCCGGAGATCACCAGCCCGTGCGAACCGTGCTCGAGCAGGTGGGTCGCCAGCCTCAGTGCTGCCGCCTCGTCGACCGCACCGTTCGCGTCGAACGGGGTGGCCATCGCCGTGAGCACGCCTCGAATCGCCTTCATCGCGCCAGGGTATCGCGGCGGATCGATCGAGAGGCCGTCAAAGCAGCTTCTCCAGCCCGACGGTGAAGCGGTCGGTCAGGTCGGCGACTTTTTGCACGGCAAGCAGCACGCCGGGCATGAAGGAGTGGCGGTCGATCGAGTCGTGGCGGATGCTGAGCGTCTGTCCCTCGCCGCCGAAGATGACCTCCTGGTGGGCGACCAGGCCCGGCAACCGCACCGAGTGGATCGGCTCGTGGACGTTGCCGCCCGCGCCCGCGATCAGCTCCGCCGTCCGCTTGGCCGTGCCCGAGGGGGCGTCGACCTTGCGGTCGTGGTGCAGCTCGACGATCTCGCACTCGGGCATGTGGCGGGCGATCGTCTGCGAGACCTCCATCAGCAGCACCGCGCCAATCGCGAAGTTGGGGGCGACGAAGCAGTTCGCCGTCGAAGCCCCGGCGGCACCCTCCAGCGCCTCGAGGTCGAATCCGGTGGTGCCGACGACCACGTGCACACCCGCGGCCAGGCAAGCTTCCGCGTTTGCCAGCGCGGTCTCGGGAGTGGTGAAGTCGACGACGACGTCGGCGTCGCCGAGCACCTCGGCAAGGGAAACCCCCAGGGCCGGATCGGCCTTACCCGTCAGCTCCGTGTCCCCCGCCCCTTCGACGGTTTCGCAGACCGCTTGGCCCATCCGGCCGGCGGCACCTGAAACGGCGACCCTGATCATGCCGCCCTACCTTTCCTAGTCAGCGAGACGGGGATGGACTTCATGCTTGCTGCCCTCGATGGCTCTGGTGGCTGATCCCCCCGTCTCGCCACCTCTCTCGCACCGCTGATTAGGCACCGCGATCGATCGCTATGTAG
>DASSMU010000081.1:0-2346 GCA_035701465.1 Solirubrobacterales bacterium | reverse complement strand
ATTCGACCAGAGGGCCAACCGGCTCCTCCCCGCCGCGCTCAGCTCGCGTAGAGCTGCTCGATCTCGCGCTCGTGCTTGCTGACGACGACCGCGCGCTTGACCTTCAGCGTCGGGGTCAGCTCGCCGCTTTCCTGCGAGAGGTCGCGGGGGCGGATCGCGATCTTCTTCACCTGCTCGACCCGAGCGAATTTCTCGTTGATCTTCTCGCGGTGGGCTTCGAGCGCGGCGACGATCTCGGGGCTCGTCGCCAGCTGCTCGGGATCCTCGGGCAGGCCGTGCTCGGAGGCGTAGGCGACGGCCTCTTCGGGGTCTAGCGTGACGAGGGCGACGAGGTAGGGCTTGCGGTCGCCGACGACGACGCACTGGGAGACCAGCGGGTGCTGCTTGATCTCGTTCTCGAGGTTGGCGGGGGTGATGTTCTTGCCGCCGGCGGTGATGATGATGTCCTTCTTGCGACCGGTGATCTTGATGAAGCCGTCCTCGTCGATCTCGCCGATGTCGCCGGTGTGCAGCCAGCCGTCGACGATCGCCTCGCGGGTCGCCTCCTCGTTCTTGTAGTAGCCCTGGAAGACGTTGGGGCCCTTGACCAGGATCTCGCCGTCGTCGGCGATCCTCACCTCGCAGCCGGGGAACGGCTTGCCGATCGTGCCAACCTTGAAGTCCTCGGGGGTGGAGATGGTCGCCGCGGTCGAGGTCTCCGTCATCCCCCAGCCCTCCAGCACGAGCACGCCGGCGGCGTCGAAGAAGCGCAGGATCTCGGGGCTGATCGGGGCGGCGCCGGAGACGGCGAGCCGCAGGTTGCCGCCGAAGAGGCCGCGGATCTTGGAGAGGACCTTCTCGTCGGCGAACTCGTAGCGCTTGCGCAGCAGGAAGCCCGGCGCGCGGCCGGCGCGCTCGCTGGCGCGCATCTTCTCGCCGACCCCGATCGCCCAGTTGAAGATCGCCTTTTTGAGCCCACCGACTTTCTCGATGCCGCTGGTCGCGGCGGTGTAGATCTTCTCGAAGATGCGCGGCACGGAGGGAAAGTAGGTCGGTTTCAACTCGGCCAGGTTGGGGAGGATCTTCAGCGGATCGCCCTCCCAGTAGGCGAGGGTCGCACCGAGGTCGAAGCTGCCGAATTGGATCAGCAGGGCGAAGGAGTGGGCGAGGGGGAGGTAGAGATAGGTGAGGTCTTCCGGCTCGACGACGCTGGCCTCGTTGACCATGTCGAGCATCGCCCGGTAGTTGCCGTGGCTGATGATGCAGCCCTTGGGCGGGCCGGTGGTGCCGGACGTGTAGATGAAGGTGCAGATGTCCTCAGAGGTCACCGACCTCCAGCGCGCCTCCCACTCGGCGGCATCGCGGGACGCGCCGCGGGCGGCGAGGTCGTCGAGCGAGATCGCGTCGTCGCTGGAGCCGGTCATCCGCACCACGTGCTCGAGCAGCGGCAGGCGGTCGCGCACGGCGCGGATCTTCTCCATCTGCTCGTCGTCCTCGACGATGACGACCCTGGCGTCGGAGTTCTCCAGCACGTACTGGCACTCCTCCGGCGAGTTGGTCTGGTAGATCGGCACGACCACGGCGCCGGCGGAGAGCGCGGCGAAGTCGGCGTAGGTCCACTCGGGGCGGGTGTTGGCGAGGATCGAGACCTTGTCGCCCTTGGCGACGCCGAGGTCGATCAGGCCCAGTGAGAGCGGGCGGACGGTCTCCAGCACCTCGTCGAAGCCGCGCTTGACCCACTCGCCGTCCTGCTTGAAGCAGACGGCGGGGGCGCTGCCGTAGACCTTGGCCGAGAGCGGAAGCAGATCCGCCAGCGTGGCCGATTTCGTTCCCCGCTCCATGCGGGGATGAGTCTAGTTAAGAGCTAGCCGGCGCGGGCCTCGTGCCGCTGCGCCTGGCTGGGCATGCTGCGCATCGAGGTCTGGAAGAGGGTTTTGTCGATGCGGCCGTGGAAGATCGGGATGCCCATCTCCACGCATTTGCCGATCACCTCCTGCCGTTTCATGTGAAGCTCCTCGGCAAGCTCGGACGGGGTGAGGTGATTGGCCACGGCGGACCTCCCTTGATCGTTGAAATCGGGTAGGTAGATATTTACCCCTGAGGGCGGACGTGTCAAACGAATCGGCGCTGGTTGCGAGGATCGGCCGGGGTTCCGAGTCGCGATAATGGCCCGATGCCAGCGACCGCCGAGAGCCGAGCCGAGCCGGCGCAGGTGCCGATCCCGCGGCGAGGCCGGATCTGGATCCTCCTCGCGCTCTCCCTCGCCGTCCTCGCGCTCGGCTACGCGCTGGTCGGCATCGCCACCCAGAAGGCCGGGCGCAGCGTCGTCCACATCGCCGGCATCGCCGAAGCGCAGGAAATCTTCGG
>DASSMU010000080.1:0-2744 GCA_035701465.1 Solirubrobacterales bacterium | reverse complement strand
ACGCGAGTCTTCATCGCGCCGCTCCCGGGGGTCCGGGCCGCTTCGGGCCCGCGGTGGGGCCCGTGGGCACGGGCTGGTTCTCGAGATACACGTAGGTGGTGGCGGTCGCGCCGACCGCGATCGTGTTGTTGAGCGTCTGCTGCTGCTGCGACTTGATCTTGAGGTCGCTCATGTTGACGAGCCGCGACATGCGGCTCACGCGGTCGAGGAAGGCGCCCATGTTGTGGTAGGTGCCCTCGAGGTCCATCGAGACCGGGACCTCCTGGTAGAAGTCCTTCTGCACCACCGCGGCCGGATTGAAGCGCCGGATCTGGAGGCTCGACTGCGCCGCCAGGTACTGGATGCGGCGCATCAGGTCGGGCATCTCCTTCTCGGGCGGCAGGATCCGCTTCAGCGTCTCGAGGCGCGCCTCGAGGGCCTGCACTTCGCGCTGGAACTCGGGGAGCCGGTTGGCCGTCGCCTCGAGGGCGCGGATCTGCTTCTGCAGGTCGGCGAGCTTCGCTTCCTTCTGGCGCTGCAGCTCGAGCGCGTCGGAGTACCAGAACCAGTAGAAGCCGCCGCAGATGAGCGCGGCGATCACAGCCGAGACGCCCAGCTGGCCGGCGAGAGGGAGGCGGGTGAGCGCGTTGTCAGGCATCTCGTCCCCCTACCTTCCGCCCGGCCCGGGCTTGGTGGCCGCTGCCTGGGCGGCAGCCGCCTTGGCGTCCTCGATCGCCTTCTTCTTTGCGGCGACCTCGGGGTCCATGAAGGCGCCCGTCAGCGTGAAGTTCACGATGCTCTGCTGCTCCTGCGCCGTGGCGAGGTCGACCGTCGGGAACCAGCCGCTGCGCTGCAGCGCGCTGATGTAGTCGGCGACCGCCGCGAGGCTGTTGCTCTGCCCGCCGAACTTCAGGTTGCCCTGGGTTTCGTCGAGTGTCGTGAGCCAGACGTAGTCGGGCAGGCCCTTCGAGACCTCGTCCAGCATGTGCACGGGGCTCTTCTGCAGCAGCCGCAGCTGCTCGATCACCAGCACCTTGTTCTCGAGCACGGCCTTCTTCTGCTGGAACTGCGCCACCTGCTGCGCGATCGCCTGCAGGTCTCGCATCCGCTTCTCGTCGGCCGCGATGCGGGTGTCGAGGTCGCGCAGCTTGTTCGACTGCAGCCACCAGGCGCCGGCGCACAGCACGAGCGCGCCGCCGACGAGCAGCGCCAGCAGCAGGTAGCTCTGCAGCGCGCCCGCCGGCATCGAGGGCCCGGCCGCGGCCTTGGTCTTGGTCTTGGTCGTCCGCTCCGGCGCGACGAGGTTGATGCGGATCATCGGTCACCCAGCCTTCGCACGGCCAGCCCCACGGCGATCGCCGCCGAGGGCCCGATGTCTTCCAGGTAGTCCGGGTTGAACTCCTTCTCGTTGTAGCGGACGTTCAGGAAGGGGTTCATGAGCTCGACCGAGGTCGAGAAGCGCTCGGCCAGCAGCTCGCGCAGCCCGGCGATCTTCGCGGTGCCCCCGGAGAGGAAGATCTGGTCGATCCGGTCTTCCTGGCTCGTCGCGCGGAAGAAGTCGAAGGTCTTCTGTATCTCCATCGCGACGTTCTCGGAAACCGCCTGCAGGATCGGGTGCAGGCTGTCGGGCGAGGCACCCTCGACCTGCTCCCCCTTCTTGAGCGCCTCGGCCTGCTCGAAGGACAGGTTCAGGTCTTTCTGGATCGCGTCGGTGTACTGGTTGCCGCCGGCCGCGATGTCCCGGTTGAAGACCGAGACCCCGCCCTTCACGACGTTGACGTTCATGATCGAGGCGCCGATGTTGAGCAGCGCGACGACGCGCCCCGCATCGATGCCGTAGTTCATCTCGTAGCAGTTCTGCAGCGCGAAGACGTCGACGTCGACGATCGTCGGCGTCTTGCCCGCCTGCGTGATCGCCGAGGTGTACTCGCTGATCTTGTCCTTCTTGACCGCGACCAGCAGCACGTCCATGTTGCCGCCCGAGCCGGCGCCCTCGATCACCTCGTAGTCGAGCGAGACGTCCTGGATGTCGAACGGGATGTACTGCTCGGCTTCCCAATGGATCGACTCCGACAGCTCCTCGGCGCTCATCTGCGGCAGGCTGATCTTCTTGACGATGACCGCGTTGCCCGAGACGCCGGTGGCACACTCGGCTGTCTTGATGCGGCTCTCCTGGAACAGCCGCTGGATCGAGTCGATCACGGCTCCGGCGTCCATGATCGCCCCGTCGACGATCGCCTCCGGAGGCAGCGATTCCATCCCGATGTTCAAGAGCTGGAACTCGTCGCCACCCTTGCCGCCGACCTTGATCTCCACCGCCTTGACGGCTGAGGAGCCGATGTCGACGCCGACCAGTCCCTTCTTCTTACCGAAAAGGCCCACGGGCGTCTCCTCTACTGACCGTTCTCAAACCGACTGCGCCCTGCTCGTCCGCGGCCGAACTCGCCTCTTACGCACTGCCAATCGGAACTCAATTTCGGTCCACACTTACCAAGAAGAGTTAAAGTCCCGGGTGAAGCTAACAGACAGTCACTACCCTGTCAAGCGCTAACTGAAGGACCGGCACGTAAACCCCCGACAGGACTAGCCGGGTTGGCAGGGACCCGGCTCCCTCTGCTGCCCAGGACAGAAGGCGACCCTCCGAGCCGCCCATTAACCACCTTCTGGCCACACGCAGGCAGTGTCGTTAGTCACAGGGCATCCGGTCGGCCTCGCGTCTTCCGGCCGGACCGGCCAGGCGGCTAGAAGCGGATGACCGTGTCGGG
>DASSMU010000079.1:0-8418 GCA_035701465.1 Solirubrobacterales bacterium | reverse complement strand
GCACCCCTCACACACCCAGTGCCTGCAGGAACGACATCATCTCGAGGCCCGACTGCGTCACCTTGCCCTCGTAGTATTCGCCGTGACTGAGCGGCGTCCCGGCGGTGTCGGCAAAGCCGATCTCGATCGAGCCGCCCGGCCTGAAGGTGGCGATCTGCTCGCCGGCTTTGACGGTCTGTCCGGGCTGCACGGTTGCGTCGACGCCCTCGAAGACGAAGATCGTTTCGCCCTTCAGCGGGCCGTCGAGGAGCTGGTAGAGGACGCCGCCTTCTTCGGGCCAGCCGGGTGCGCCGACCTGCAGCACCTTGGCGTCGCCGATCGCGACGATCGCGCCGCTGCCGACGAAGTCGACGCCCTGGTCGATCCGGCCGGTGACGAGGCCGGTGCTGAGCGCGAAGGGGTTGACGTAGCTGGTCGCGGCGGCAGGCAGGGCCAGCTGCCAGTCGACGTAGTGAGCGTGGCAGGAGCCTTCGATCCGTTTGGCTTCGTCGAGCACCGCCTGCACGTACCAGGCGGCGTGGTTGTGGGCGAAGAGGCCGGCGCGGAGGCTTCCCCTCGACCAGATCATCCGGGCCAGCGTTGCGGCCGAGTCGGCGAGGTCGGCGTGGCGGATCTGGCCGTCCCCGTTTCCGTCGACCGCGTAGCGGTTCCACTCGCTTGCTTCGAGCCCGAGTGGACCTGTTTCCCTGAGTTCGGCCTTCGACATGCCATGGCCGAAGTTGGACTCCAGCCGGGCTACGGCGGCCAGCGCCCAGACTCCGCCTTCGCCGAGTTCGTAGCGTCCGGCGGCGCTCTCGAAGGCGGCGAGGTAGCCGGCGGGCACCTCGTCCTTCCAGGGCCTGGCCGGCTCGCAGCTCAGGACCTGGAGCTGCGGCGGGACCACCAGGGCGCTGACCGAGCCGCCCAGAGAGGGGGCGTAGCAGCTTGCGTTGGCGAGGACCTCGGCGACATACCAATCGGCGTGGTTGTAGGCGTAGATCGCGCCGTAGGTGTCACCGGGCATCCCCGCCGCGCGCAGGTAACGGGCGGCGGCGAAGATCGCGTCTTCGGGGTTGTAGGGGTCCCGCACCCCGTCGCCGTTGGCGTCGACTCCATAGGTTTCCCAGGTCGAGGAGAGGAACTGCATCCAGCCGATCGCGCCTGCCGAGGAGACGTTGAGGTTGGTGCCGAACGCCGTCTCCACCTCGTTGATCCCGGCAAGCACCGAGGCTCCCTGCGGCCCGAGGCCGTAGGCGGCCGAGGCCCGCTGGAAGATCGGGATCAGCACCGGCGGCACGCCCGCGGCCGCGCAGGTCGAGGAGGGGATCGAGGGAACGGAGAAGATCTGCGACGGGAGCGGTGCCGTGGTCGCGCCGGGGGACGGTTCGATCGAGGACCCGCCGTTGCCCTGTTCCTTGGAGGACCCGCCGGACCCTTTCGGCGAAGTGCCTCCGCTGGGGCCGGGTTCGTGCGGCTTAGTGGGCGAAAGTGACGGAGCGGCCAGTGTGGCTCCCTGCTGGACGCCGGAAGTGACCGGCGCCGGCACCGTCGTTTCGCTTGCCGGCTGCGGCGGGGCGACGGTTGCCGCCGGTTCGGCGGCCGAGGGCGCTTCGGCGGCGCTCGCGTTGGCGGCCGTCAGGGCTGCCCCGACCGCGGCGACGGCCAGCGTGTTGCGCAGGCGCCCCATCAGCCGAGCACGTCCGTCACTTGCCACTCGCCGGATTTTTCATCCTGCGTCACATTGATTCGCAGCTCGCTGGTGACGCCCACCCGCAGCAGCGAGACGCTGAGGGTGTGGGTGTTGCCGTGGCGCGGGCCGGGCACGATGTTGACCACCTTGGCCTTCGGTACCTTCACGTTTGCCGGCAGTCGCGGCGGTCGCCTTAGCAGCGCCCGGGCCAGCCTGGGGCTCGCCGTCTCCCCGAACGCAGTGCGCACCCCGGAGTCCGACCTGCCGGTCTCGTAGAGGACGAAGGCGCCGGCGAAGCGGCGGGCGACCTTCATCGCAGCCGGCCCGGCGGGCACCTTTTTGGCCGGTGCAGAGGAAGTCGAGGCGGAGCCGGTGGAGAAGGTCGTCGTGGCGTCGACTGGCCCCCCGGAACCGGTTGTTTTGCCGGTTTCTTCTTCGGCGGCGGGCGCCGAGGTGGAGTCCGAGGAGGCCTTGCCGGCGGCACTGGAAGTGAAGTCGGGTGTGGCTCCTTGCAGGGCGGGTGCGGGAGCAACCGCCTCCGGTGCCGAGTGAACGGCTGCGATGGCCGGTTGGCGATGCGTTTGCTCCGCGGTCGTGGTGCCGCCACCCCCCGCCGCCCAGAGGAGTCCTAGCACCCCGAGGCCCGCGGCCAGCAGCGCCGCCGCGGCGACCCCGCCACTGCGCAGCGGCAAGCCCGAGCCGCCGACGCGCTCGCCGAGAGGCCAGACAAGCGTCCGCTCGAAAGCCCAGGTGACCCGCTCGAACGGCCACCTGAGAACGTCGGCAGCGCTTCGCAGCCGCTCGCCGCCGTTCCAAACGACCCGCTCCCGAATCGCCAGTCCGGCGTCGCGAACTCGCTCGCCGGCGCGTGCGAGCAGCGAGCGCGTTCGCGCTGCCCTGCGGGCGGCGTTGATTTGACGTCGTCGGATCATCGGGTCGAAGGTTCCAAGTTTACGTCGGAAATTCGCCCGGATTCCTGAAATCCGGCGCCTGGATTGCGTCTCCCAACGTGGCTCCTCCTCATCCCAGCAGCATTGTCGACCATCTTGTTAACCATTTTGTAAATGGGTCGATGCGGCGAGGCTAGGCGACGCTCGCGGCGGGTGCCTTCTCGAAGGCGAGCTCGCCTTCGGCGGCGTCCACCAGCACGGTGTCTCCTTCGCGGAACTCGCCCTCGAGCAGCTTCAGCGCCAGTTTGTCGACCAGCTGGCGCTGGATCACCCGCTTCAGCGGCCGCGCCCCGTAGGTCGGGTCGTAGCCGAGGTTGCCGAGCAGGGTCCGCGCGTCGCCGGTCAGCTCGACCTCGATGCCGCGCTCGCGCACCCGGCCGACCAGCTGTTCGACCTGGAGCTCGACGATGCGGCCTATGTCGTCCTTGGAGAGGCGGTGGAAGATCACCGTGTCGTCGATCCGGTTGAGGAACTCGGGCTTGAAGGTGGTCGCCAGCACCTCCTCGATCTGCTCGCGGATCTTCTCGTCGACCGACTCGCCGACGATCCGGTCGCTGCCGACGTTGGAGGTCATGATCAGGACCGTGTTGGTGAAGCTGACCGTGCGCCCCTGGCCGTCGGTGAGCCGCCCGTCATCCATGATCTGCAGCAGGGTGTTGAAGACGTCGGGGTGCGCCTTCTCGATCTCGTCGAGCAGGACGACGGCGTAGGGCCGGCGTCGCACCGCCTCGGTCAGCTGGCCCCCCTCCTCGTAGCCGACGTACCCGGGCGGCGCGCCGATCAGCCGCGCCACCGTGTGCTTCTCCATGTACTCGGACATGTCGAGGCGGACGATCGCCTGCTCGGAGTCGAACATCAGCTCGGTCAAGCCCTTGGCCAGCTCGGTCTTGCCGACCCCGGTCGGGCCGAGGAAGAGGAAGCTGCCGATCGGCCGGTCGGGGTCGGAGAGGCCGGCGCGCGAGCGGCGCAGCGCGTTGGAGACCGCCGCGATCGCCTCGTCCTGGCCGATCACCCTTTCGTGCAGCCGCTCCTCCATCTGGATCAGCTTCTCGACCTCGCCCTCCATCAGGCGGCTGACCGGGATGCCCGTCCACTTGGCGACGACCTCGGCGACGTCCTCCTCGGTCACCTTGTCGGCGAGCATCGTGCTGCCGCCGCCGTGCAGCTCGGCCAGCCGCGCCTCCTGCTCGCCGACGGTCTTCTCCAGCTCGGGAATCTCGCCGTAGCGCAGCTTCGCCGCCCGCTCGAGGTCGGCCTCCCGCTCGGCCCGCTCAGCCTCCCGCCTCGCCTCCTCGAGCTTGGCCTTCGCCTCCTTGATCGCCTCGATCGGCTCCTTCTCGTTCTGCCAGCGGGTGCGCAGCTCGGTCGCCTCCTCGCGCAGGTTGGCGAGGTCGCCATCGAGCGCCTCCAGCCGCGCTCTCGACGCTTCGTCGCTCTCTTTCTTCAGCGCCTCGCGCTCGATCTCGAGCTGCTGGACGCGCCGCTCGACCTCGTCGATCTCGGTCGGCACCGAGTCGATCTCGATCTTCAGCCGCGAGGCCGCCTCGTCGATCAGGTCGATCGCCTTGTCGGGCAGGAAGCGGTCGGCGATGTAGCGCTCGGAGAGGGTCGCCGCGGCGACGATCGCCGAGTCCGTGATGCTGACGCCGTGGTGCTCTTCGTAGCGTCCCTTCAGTCCGCGCAGGATCGCGATCGTGTCGTTGATGTCGGGCTCGCCGACCAGCACCGGCTGGAAGCGCCGCTCCAGCGCCGCGTCTTTCTCGATGTGCTTGCGGTACTCGTCGAGGGTGGTGGCGCCGACCGCGCGCAGCTCGCCGCGGGCCAGCATCGGCTTCAGCAGGTTGGCGGCGTCGACCGCGCCTTCGGCGGCCCCGGCACCGACGATCGTGTGCAGCTCGTCGAGGAAGAGGACGATCTGCCCGGCCGCTTCCTGGACCTCGTTCAGCACCGCTTTCAGCCGCTCCTCGAACTCGCCGCGGTATTTCGAGCCGGCGAGCAGCGAGCCGATGTCGAGCGCGATCACACGGCGGTCGCGCAGGCTCTCGGGCACGTCGCCGGCGACGATCCTCTGCGCCAGCCCCTCGACGATCGCCGTCTTGCCGACGCCGGGGTCGCCGATCAGGACCGGGTTGTTCTTGGTGCGGCGGGAGAGGACCTGGATCACGCGGCGGATCTCCTCGTCGCGGCCGATCACCGGGTCGAGCTTGCCCGACTCCGCCTCGGCGGTCAGGTCGCGGCCGAATTTCTCCAGCGCCTGCGTGGTCGCCTCCGGTTCGGGTGTCGTCACCGGGCGCGGGCGCACCTCGGCGACCGCCTTCTCTAGCGAGGCGTGGTCGGGCAGCAGCTCGGCAACGCCCGAGCTCTTGCCGGTGAGGGCGAGGAGGAAGTGATCGGTCGAGATGTACTCGTCGCCCTTGCGCTTCATCTCGCCCTCGGCGTCCTGCAGCACCTTCCGCAGCGCCGCCGATGGCTGCGCCTCCGGTTGCTCGTCGCCACTCAGCTTCGGCAGCTCCTGAACCGCCTGTTCCGCCCGCGAGCGCACCGAGGCGGGGTCGGCGCCCACCCGCTGCAGGATCGGAACGACCAGTCCTTCCTCCTGCGCCAGCAGGGCGACCAGTAGGTGGGCGGGCGCGGCCTCGGGGTTGCGCAGGCGCGAGGCGAGCTGAAGCGCGTCGACGACGACTTCCTGGGACTTGACGGTGAACCTATCCGGCTGCATCTACGACCTTCCCTTCCAGTTCGGCGAGCCTGCGCTCCAGCGTCAGCACCTTCTCGACCCCGGCCAGGTTCACGCCTTCGGCGGTCAGCCGCTGGATCCGCCGCAGCAGCGCGACGTCGCGCTGCGAGAAGAGGCGGGTGTTCTTGGGGGAGCGCTTGGGGTGGATCAGCCCGCGCGCCTCGTACATGCGGAGCGTCTGCGGGTGCATGTGAGCGAGCTCGGCGGCGACCGAGATCATGAAGACACCGCGATCGGAGTCGATCGAGACATCGACGCGTTCCCGCCGCACGCTCACAACCCACCACCCCCGTTCCGGTGCGCTTTATCCAGGCATAGGGGGGAAAAGGCGCACCGGAAGCTCATCGACGGCTCGCTTTCGCCAGCAGCTCGGCGCGGGGGTCGGAGCCGTTGAAGGCCTCGGCTAGCTTCGCCGCCGCTTCCTCCTGCGCCTCAGTCAGCTTCTCTGGCATCTCGATCTCGAGCCGGTAGCGGATGTCGCCGCGTCCCTTGCCGCGCGGCTTCGGTGCGCCCTCGCCGCGCAGTCGCTGGATCGAGCCGTGTTTGGTCCCTGGCCCGACCTTGATCTTCTTCGTCCCCTCCAGCGTCGGTACCTCGATCGTCGCCCCGCGCAATGCCTCGGCGATCGTGATCGGCACCGTCACCTCGAGGTTGCCGCCGTCGAGTCGCTTGAAGACGGGTGAGGCCGCAACGCGGGTGACGACGAAGAGGTCGCCGGGCGGGCCGCCGCGCTGGCCTGCCTCTCCCTTGCCGGCGAGGCGGATGCGGGCGCCGTTTTTGACCCCGGCCGGGATCTTCACCTTGTAGCGCTTGGTCTGCTGGGTCAGGCCGCTGCCGCCGCAGGTCGAGCAGGGGTCCTCGATGATCTGGCCGGCGCCGCCGCACTGCGGGCAGGGCTGGCTGATCGAGAAGAAGCCCTGGCTCTGGGCGTCGATGCCGCGCCCTTCGCAGCGCGGGCAGGTGACCGGGCTGGTGCCGGGTTTGGCGCCGCTGCCGTGGCAGGTGGGACAGCGTTCGGCCTTCGGCACGGTGACCTGGACCTGGGCGCCGTTGACCGCCTGATCGAAGCTGAGGGCGATCTCGGTTTCGAGATCGCGGCCGCGCACCTGCTGGGGCTGCGCCCGCCCGCCGCCCCCGCCGCGACTGAAGAGGTTGGAGAAGATGTCGCTGACGTCGAACCCCCCGGCCGCAGCGCCGCCCGGCCCGAACGGACCCCCGCCAGGACCGCCGCCCCCACCGAAACCGCCGAACATCCCACCCGCGTCGTACTCCCGCCGCTTCTCGGGATCCGAAAGCGTGTCGTAGGCCCCCTGCACCTCCTTGAACCTCTCCTCGGCCTTCGGGTCGTCCGGATTGCGATCAGGGTGGTACTTGCGCGCCAGCTTCCGGTACGCCTTCTTGATCTCCTCCTCGGAGGCCCCCTTGGCGACGCCAAGCACCTTGTAGAGATCCTCAGCCACGCCCTACTCGCTCACCACCACACGAGCCGGCCGGATCAACTGCTCCCCAAGCCGGTACCCCTTCTGCAAGACCTCGACGACGACCCCCGCCTCAACCCCATCCGCGGCAACAGTCGAAAGCGCTTCATGCGAAGTCGGGTCAAATCTCTCTCCTTTGGGATCCACTGCCTCGACCCCATTCCGCCCCAACGAGTCCCGCAAGCTCCGGAAAACCAGCAGCACCCCATGAGCAAGCCCATCCTCCGAGTCCCCCTCCGGATCCAGCCCAGCAGCCTGAATAGCCCGCTCCAAATCATCGAGCACAGGAACAACCTCCCGAAGAAGCTCCCCCTTACCGCGAGCAGCCGAGGCCTGAACCTCAGCCGTCATCCGCTTGCGAAAGTTCTCGAAATCGGCCTTGGTTCGCTTGGCGAGATCTAGATACTCATCTCGCTCGCTCTGGGTGTCTGCCAGGAGGGCGTCCAGATCCTTCTCGACCTGACCCTCCTCTTCCGCGGGTGGCGTGGGGGTTGGGGGGGTCGAGGACGGACGCTGTGCGTCCGCCCGCAGCGCCCCCCCTTCCCCCGCGACAGGACCCGCGGTCGACGGGCTCGGACCTAGATCGTCCCGAGACTCCTCACTCACTTGTCGTCGCCCTCATCGACCACCTCGGCATCGACGACCTCCTCCTCATCAGAGGAGCCATCGCCGTCCGCGGAAGCCCCGTCAGCCGAAGCCGCCTGCTCAGCCTGCGCCGCTTCATAGATTTTCTGCGACACCGGCTGGAAGGCAGCCGTAAGCGCCTCGGTCTTTGAGTTGATCTCCTCGACGCTCTCGGACCCAAGCACCTCGCGCACGTCCTTGATCGCCGCCTCGATCGCCTCCTTGTCGGCGGCCTCGACCTTGTCGCCCAGCTCCTCGAGCTGTTTCTCGGACTGGTAGGCGGCGTTCTCGGCGAGGTTGCGCGCCTCGGCCAGCTCGCGCTGCTTGCTGTCCTCCTCGGCGTGGGCCTCGGCGTCGGAGACCATGCTCTGGATCTCCTCGTCGGAGAGCCCGGAGCCGGACTTGATCTCGATTTTCTGCTCCTTGCCGGTGCCCAGGTCCTTGGCGGTGACGTGGATGATTCCGTTGGGATCGATGTCGAAGGTGACCTCGATCTGCGGCATTCCGCGCGGCGCCGGCGGGATGCCGGTGAGCTGGAACTTGCCCAGGCTCTTGTTGCCGCTGGCCATCTCGCGCTCACCCTGCAGCACGTGGATCTCGACCGAGGGCTGGTTGTCGTCGGCGGTCGAGAAGATCTCCGACTTCTTCGTTGGGATCGTCGTGTTGCGCTCGATCAGCTTCGTCATCACGCCGCCTTTGGTCTCGATGCCGAGGGTCAGCGGGGTGACGTCGAGCAGCAGCACGTCCTTGACGTCGCCGGCCAGAACGCCCGCCTGGATCGCGGCGCCGACGGCGACGACCTCGTCGGGGTTGACCCCCTTGTGCGGTTCCTTGCCGAAGATCTCCTTGACGATCTGCTGGACCCGCGGCATGCGGGTCATGCCGCCGACCAGGACGACGTGGTCGACGTCGGTGCCGGCGTCGCCCAGCGCCTGCTTGACCGGGCCGACGACGCGCTCG
>DASSMU010000078.1:0-5478 GCA_035701465.1 Solirubrobacterales bacterium | reverse complement strand
TGAAGAGGTACGTGGCGCGGCAACTGTTCCGGCTGTTGGAGACAGAGGCGAAGATGGCCTGACGCTCCCCGTTCGGTCTTCGCTACGAGCGGGACTTGACAAACATAGAAGCATCAAGCGCGGCTCCTGCCGCGCGTTTTGAGGAGGGGCCACCCGGCCCTCAGACCAACACGAACCGATCTCTGTGGATCACCTCGTCGGCAGCATGAGGAAGCAGTTCACGGACCTCCGTGCTCTTCATGCCGATCACCTGTGCAAGCTCGACGGCCGAGTAGTCCACGATCCCCTTACCGACGGTCGACCCGTTCGTGGCGACGTCGACCGCGTCGCCTGCCTTGAAATCGCCGTCGACCCCTGTGATCCCAACCGGCAACAGGCTCGACCCACTCTCGCGCAACACCCGCGCCGCACCTTCGTCCACGACCAGTGTCCCTCGCGCTGGCTTCGCATACTTGAGCCAGAGCTTGAAGCTCGACGCCCGGGACGCGTTGGCGGCAAATCGCGTGCCGACGGGCTTATCGCCCGCTACCGCGCCAAGCGTCCCCGCACTCGTTCCGTTGCAGACGACAGCGGGAATCCCTGCCTCGCTCGCCATCTCGGCCGCCGCCACCTTGCTGCGCATCCCCCCCGACCCGAAGGCAGAGGTGCGATCGCCGATTTCGAAGCCGTCGAGCTCGGCGAAGTCGGCGACCTCAGCGATCAGCTTCGCGGCGGGATCAACCGCCGGATCGGCGGTGAAGACCCCGTCCGTATTCGTCAGCAGCACCAGCAGGCGCGCGTCGAGAAGGATCGCAACCTGGGCGGCGAGGAAGTCGTTGTCGCCAAAGGTGATCTCGTCGGTCGCAGTCGTGTCGTTCTCGTTGACCACCGGCACCGCCCCCCACTCGACCAGCCGCCGCAGCGTCTGGCGCGCGTTGAGGTAGTTGGTGCGGGCGCCGATGTCGGCTGCGGTGAGCAACACCTGCGCGGCGCGCGTCCCGTGCTCAGCCAGACGGCTCTCGTAGGCGCGGAAGAGATCGCCCTGGCCGACGGCCGACGCAGCCTGCAGCTCGTCCATCGAACGCGGTCGCACCTGCATCCCCATCAGGCGCATACCGCGGGCGATCGCCCCAGAGGTGACCATCACGACCCGCTCGCCGCTCTTCTCCAGCGAAGCCACCTGCTCACAGACGGAGTCGAGGACGTCGGTGCGCAGGGAGCCGTCGTCGTCAGCGACGATCGAGGAGCCGAGCTTGACGACCAGTGTCATTGCCGCTCAAGTGTATGAGCCTCCGCGCCGCCTATCGGCGGCGCTTCGGAGGCGTCGCCCAGAACAGCTCGCGGTCGCTAAGGCTCGCAAGGAGCATCGCGGCCATGATGAAGAAGACGTTGGCGATTTCGCCGTCGAGGCCGTCGAGGCCAAAGGCGCGATCTATCGTCCCCATCGCGAACCCGGCGACGACGATCGCCAGCGTTATGCGAGCAAAGCGAAGTACTGACATCAACCCAATGCTAGCCGTACGACGAGACCACCCGCGATCCCAACGGATATCCAAGTTGCCTCGAGCTGTCGCACCCGACGTGCAGACAACTCCTTTCCAAGACGCTGCTCGGCCCGATGGACTATCAGCCGACCCGCAAATGAGCCCGCGCCCGCGCCGACGAGGGCTCCCTGTAGAAGGGATCCGGCACTGATGACGGCAGAAGAAGATGAAGCGTCCGATAGATGCACTCCCCTACAAGGACCCGGGGCGCGGAACTCTCCCCCCTGAGCATCACGGATAGAGCTCGAACTCGTGCTCGCCGACGCGGACGTCGTCGCCGGCTTCGAAGCCGGCCGCGCGCAGGGCGGCGACGACCCCGATCTCGTTGAGGCGTTGCTCGAGGTAGGCCAGGGCCTCTTCGTTGGCGATGTCGTGGCGCTCGAAGAGCAGCTCGACGCCGCGGCCGGTGACTCGGTAGGCACCGTCGTCCTCGCGCTGCACCGAGTAGCCGCCCTCGCCCGCCGGCCGGTAGACGCGGTGCTCGGCCTCGAATTCGGCAGCGGGCTCGCCTGCGACGCGCTCCGGGCGGGCGGGCGCCGACTCGGGCGGCGAGGAGAGGATCCGATCGCGCAGCTCGGCCAACCCCTCTCCCGTCGCCGAGGATGCCGCCATCACACCGAGACCCTCCTCGCCCAAACGCTGCCGCCACTCGGCCAGCGCCGACTCCACCTCGTCCTCGGGCAAGAGGTCCCGCTTCGAGAGGACGACCAACTCCGGCAACCGGTCCAATCCCGCCCCGTAGGAAGACAACTCCGCCCGCACGGCCTCGTAGTTCGCCACCGGCCCGCCCTCCAGCGGCGCCAGCTCGACCAGGTGCACCAGCATCGCGCAGCGCTCGACGTGGGCGAGGAACTCATGACCTAGACCAGCGCCCTCCGCGGCACCTTCGATCAGACCAGGGATGTCGGCGACGATCGCCTGCCGCTCCTCGCTTTCGATCGTCCCCAGCACCGGCGAGAGCGTCGTGAACGGGTAGTCGGCCACCTTCGGCGCCGCCCGCGTCAACCGCCCCAGCAGCGAGGACTTTCCCGCGTTCGGCAACCCGATCAGCCCCACGTCCGCGAGCAGCTTCAGGCGCAGTTCGATCCATCCCTCCTCCCCACTCGTCCCGTTCTCGGCAAACCGCGGCGCCTGCCGGGTCGAGGTGGCAAACCGCTTGTTCCCATGCCCCCCACGCCCCCCGTGGGCAACCACCGCCCGCTGTCCAACTTCAATCAGATCGACCCGGCTCCCGTCCACAGTCTCGGCCTGAGTCCCCGCCGGAACCAAGATCTCCCGCTCCTCCCCCCGACCACCGTGACGGTTCGACCCTTCCCCATGCTTCCCGCGCCCCCCGCGAAAGTGCTTGCTCCCCTTCAAAGCCCCCAGGTCCCGCTTCGACGCATCGCAAACAAGAACCACATCCCCGCCATGCCCACCATCGCCGCCATCGGGCCCACCCCGAGGCACATGAGCCTCCCGGCGAAAGCTGATGCAACCGTTCCCGCCTGTTCCCCCCTCGACCCAGATCTTGGCCTTGTCGTACATGTGTTGATGAGGGTAGGGCGCGGAGCGACCGCTGCCGTGGACTATTGCTTCTGTCCGCCCGAGCGCTGCTAGCTAGTCAACCGCAATGCGTCGGGGGAAGCACCTGCAATATTCAGCCCTTAGCCGCCTTACCCTGCCATAGTCGCGATCCGAGAACTTCTCGCCCGAGTCCTTGACCATCCCGTCAATGATCGCGATTTGGGGCTGATCAACCCACGTTTCCGAAGCCCTTCATCATCAGCGCTGTCAAGGATGCAAAAGAGCCTGTACTGACGCCGCCCAGGACCAGTCAAACGAATCTCGTAGAACCCGCCCATGTCGCCATGCATTGCCTCCCAGTACCCACCTCCACTAAAGCGTGGAGGAGGTGCTTCGCGAACTGCCTCCAAGACGGCAGAGAAACGAGCCTCGATCTTCGTCGGGCAGCTATCGAGGAATTCCTCGGCTGGCACCTTTCCATCTTCTGTTTCGAAGTAGACGATCCCCCACGCCATATCCTGTTCTAGGCTAGTGATATCGGCAATGTTTTGTCTGCGGCTAGGCACCTGAGACAACCCTTACCTCTGCCCCTAGAGCATCCGCGACAGCCGCAACCGTCTTCAACTCCGGATTCACGCTCGCCGTAAAGAAGCGCCTGATGCTCGATGGGGTCTTGCCGATCGCCCGAGCCAGCTCTGCCTTGGACAACCCAGCGCGCTCGCGCAATTCATCCAGCTCACGGACAACTGAATCGATCTGCGCAATCTCCCGCCGTTGCCGCTCGAACTCAACCCGGAAATCAGGATCCTGTTCAAGCCGCCGCGCTAGTCGCCGGTCATGGTGGCTGATATCTAGCTTTCTGGACGCCATGAGCCTTGTCGTACCGTAGCACAGATGTTACGCCTCCGAAAGTATGGAAACCCGTGAAGAGGGCCGGGCCGCCCTGGGGCGCGGGGGTCCTTCACAAGCGCTCGAAATCTGAAGGGGGACGGGCCACCTCTCTCAAAACACTCAAGCGCGGCTCTGCCGCGCGTTTTGAGAGAGGTGGCCCGTCCCCCCAAACGCTTGTTTGACGAAAAGACCCCTACTTGACCAAGACCTTCGCCTTAGCCGAAGTACCGGCAGTGCCGCGGACCAAGAAGGTCAGTTTGTAGTTGCCGGCGGCCGACCGACCGACCTTGACCTTCAGCGTCGCCGTCCGCTTTCCGCGACCTTTGAGCGCACCCAGCGACTTGCACTTAGGCGCCTTCAGGTCGGACTTGTCCTTCTTGGCAACCTTGACGCAGACGCGGGCGCTCTTGGACTTGAGATCCCCCTGGTTGACGGCCTTGACCTTGAACTTCGCCACTCCACCGGGGCCGGTCGTGGCCTTCTTCTTCGTGGTCAGCTTGACCTTGGCCGCTTTCACGTTGACGGCCGCGCTGGTCTGGCTCGCGGAGCCTGCCTGGTTCGACGCCGTCACGATGCAGGCGTATTCGCCCGCCGATTTGGCGTTGAGAGTGGTCCCGGTGGCACCCGCGACCGCCTTCCCGTTGCGCGTCCACTGGTAGGCGAGCGTGTGGGGAGCCCGGTAGACGAAGGAGCCGGCGTAGTCGGCGGCCCAGCCCCCGGTCGAGCACAACAGTTGCGAGCGCGATTTCGTCGATCTGGTCGCCTTCGGCGCTTCCGTCCCGCTCGGGCTCTTCAGGATGATCGGGTCCTGCGGACCCGCCGCCAAGGTGTTGGCCACGCTGATGTTGCCGGCGGACCCGTCGCTGGGGTTGACGAAGCCGAAGGCGTTAGTCCCTTCGCCTTTCGCGTTGCCCTCGTTGGCCCAGTAGAGGCGGTTGATCGACGGGTCGAGGGCGATCCCCCAGGGGCTTTTGATCACCGCACCGCCCGAAGACACGTTCCCTCCACCGGTACCGTCGAGGTTGGCGTAGCCGATTTCGTTGGTGCCACCAAGGAAGTACAGACGACCGGTCGCGTCGTCGACGGCGAGACCTTCGCCTCCCGGTTCGACCGTGCTACCGGCCAGGTTGAGTTCGCCACCGCCGCCGGTGTTATTGAGATTCGCGAAAGCGATGGTGCTCGTACCGGCGCCGGTGTTTGCCCAGTAGACCCGTCCGCCGACCGGATCGATGGCGATACGGCAACACGGACCATTCAGGGTCGCGCCGGTGAGGTTGAGTAGGCCGCCAGCGCTACCGTCGAGCTTGGCCCAAGCGATCGACCCTTTGCCATCGACGTTCTCCCAGTAGATCGTCCTCGACACCGGGTCGACCGCGACACCTTCGGGTTCTTCGATCGGCGCGCCAGGAGCCGTGAGCGGAGCGGCGCCGCTGCCGTCGAGGTTGATCGCGAGGATTTGCCCTTTCCCGGTTTCGTCGGCCACGAAGAGCCTGCCGGTGACGCTGTCGTAAGCCATGCCTTCCGGCGATTCGATCGCCTGGCTGCCCATGTTGAGCAA
>DASSMU010000077.1:0-13263 GCA_035701465.1 Solirubrobacterales bacterium | reverse complement strand
AGGGGATCGCGTCCAGCGGGTTGCGCAGCGCGATCACGATCTTGGCGTCGGGCCGGCGCGCATGGATTTCCCCCGCCGCCAGCTCCGAGCAGAGGTATCCGACCGCGGAGTCGCCGAGCATCGCGCCCGCCGGGGCGGCCTTGAAACGGGCCTCGTACTCGGCGGCGGAGAGGGGGGGCTGGGTGGTGGCGAGGTCGGGAGCGAAGAAGTGAACGTCCTTCGGCGCCAGGAACAGCTGCGGCTGGCGTCCGAGCAGCTCATAGATCGTCCCGGTGGCGCACTTGGGCGCGCCGACGAGGAAGAAGTCGGGCCAGCGCACCATCCCGCCAACCCTAGAGGTTATCCCCGCCCACAGCGCCGAGGTCCTTCCGGTGCGCTTTATGCCGGCTATGACCACATAAAGCGCACCGGAAGGGGTCCCTTGGGCATAGATCGTCCACTTGATGGTCATATAATGACCACATAGTGAGCCTTGAGACGATTCAGCGCGCGATCGAGCCCCGCCTCCTCGCCGCCCTCGGCGATACCCCCGCGCTGATGCTCGTCGGGCCGCGCCAGGCCGGCAAGACCACGCTGGTACAGGGGCTCGCCGCCGGACCGCACCCGGCGCGCTACATCACCCTCGACGACCTGCGCACCCTCGAAGCGGCCCGCCGCGACCCGGTCGGCCTGATCGAGAGCGCCGAGGACCCGCTGGTCATCGACGAGATCCAGCGTGCGCCCGACCTGCTCCTTCCGATCAAGGCGGCAATCGACCGCGACCGGCGCCCCGGGCGGTTCATCCTCACCGGCTCGGCGCAGGTGATGCTCCTGCCGAAGGTTTCCGAGTCCCTCGCCGGGCGGGTCGAGGTCCATACGCTGTGGCCGTTCTCCCAGGCTGAGATCGAGGGCGTTGGAGGCACGATCGTCGAGCAGCTGCTCGACGGCTCCGCCCCAGCCACCCCAGCCACGTCCCGCCGGGAGCTGGTCGAGCGCATCGTGCGAGGCGGCTTCCCCGAGGCGGTGGCGCGCGATGCCGGGCGCCGCGAGGAGTGGCTGGCCGCCTACCTGACCGCGATCGTGCAGCGCGACCTTCGCGACCTCGCGAACATCGAGCGCCTCGCGGAGGTCCCGGCGGTGCTCGCATCGCTCGCCGCGCGCGTCCGCGCCCCGCTGAACAAGACCGATGTGAGCAGCGCGGTGGGAATCCCGCGGACCTCGCTGGATCGCTACCTGACCCTGATCGAACACGTCTTCCTGGTCCGCCGCCTGCCGGCCTGGCACACGAACCGCGTCAAGCAGATCACGAAGGCGCCGAAGCTCCTGATCTCGGACTCCGCCCTGCTCACGCACCTGCTGCGAGCCGACCGGGAGCGACTCGCCGCCGACGAATCGCTGCTCGGGATCGTCCTCGAGTGCTTCGTCGGGATGGAGCTGGCGAAGCAGATCTCCGCGTCCGCGGCGCGGGCCTCGTTGCTTCACATGCGCACCGCTCAGGGCGCCGAGGTCGATTTCGTGCTGGAGGCCGCCGACGGCCGGGTTGTCGGCGTCGAGGTGAAGGCGGGGTCGACGGTCCGCGACGGGGACTTCAAGCACCTCGCCATGCTGCGCGACCGGCTCGGCGAGCGCTTCGTCCGAGGCGTGGTGCTCTACCCGGGAGGAGAACGCCTCCCGTTCGGCGACCGGCTGGAGGCCCGGCCGCTCGCGACACTCTGGTCCGCTTGAGCAGACCCGGCCCTTCCGGTGCGCTTTATGTGCCCATAGCTGGCATAAAGCGCACCGGAAGCCGTCTAGTCAACGGCCGCGGCCTCACGGTAGATCTGGGCGAGCTCGTTGCCGACGGTCTCGGCGCTGTAGCGGGCGCGGACCGTTGCGTCTCCCCAGAGTTCCGGTCGACCCCGCCGCCACCGCGCCTCCTCGATTCCCGCCTGCAGCGCACGGGCTCCCTCCTGCGGCCGGCCAGGGTGGCCGTGCCAGCCGCCGAGGGCGGCGATCAGCTCGGCCGTGGGACCGGGTGGGACGATGCCGACGATCGGCACGCCTGCTCCCGTGTAGTCGACGATCTTGGCGTGCAGGTCGACGCTGCGCCGGGCCTCGGACTCGGTCACCAGCAAGAGGTCGGAGTCGCGCATCGCCAGCAGCGAGGAGCGGTAGTCGACCGGCGCCGAGACCTCGACCAGGCCGGCCGGGAGGGCGCGAGCGGCCTCGGTCTCGAGCATCTGTTGGCCGATCAGGCCAAGCAGGTCGACGCGCAGTTCGGCGAAGGCACCGGGCCGCGTCCGCTCCAGCTCCAGCAGTGCCCGGAAGAGGGGATCCGGGTGGCGGTTCCAACGCAGGTTGCCGACGTGGCGGGCGAGCAGGCGGGGATCGCTTCGCCCCGCGGCCGCGGCGGCCGCCGCGGCCGCGGGCTCACGCTCGAACAGCTCCGGCATGAAGCAGTGCGGGACGTGGCGGGTCTTCGCCCGGACACTCTCCGGGTAGGGCGCGACGGTGAACTCGGCCGCCGTCGCCGAGGTGAAGACGAGCCGGTCCGCGGCCTCGACCACGCGCGCCTCGCGGCGCTCGTTGATCCGGCGCACGAGGGCCGTGTCCCCCCGGCTCGGGTTGCCGACCCAGGGATCGCTGAAGTGCGCGACCCAGGGCGGTCGGCGGCGCAGGCGCAGGGGCACGAGGTGGATCGAGTGGAACTGCCCCCGGGTCACCAGCAGGTCGTAGTCGTCGAGCCGGCGCCCCCGCAGCTTCGCCAGCACGCGGCGGTTGAGGAAGGTAAGCGCGTCCGGTCGCTGGCTGACGAAGGGAACCCGTCCCTGTGCCCGCAGCAGCGTCGGCACGCCGCGGCGGCCGACCCGCTCCACCGAGCCGAAGGCCTGCTCGACGTAGGGGTCGAGGCTGTGGTCCGGCGGCAGCCGCCAAAGCCCCGCCTCGGCGGCGATCACGTCGACCGAGGCGCCGAGGTGGCCGCTGACCTTGGCCGCCACCTGGGCCTCGATCAGCGGCACCGGGGGGAAGCAGTAGGAGAGCAGGAGGATGCGCACCGGGCTCACCCGACGAAGAGCGTGTACCTGGGGTTCAGCGCCTGCGCGCGGCGGTAGGCGCGGAGGGCGCTCGCGACACGTCCCCGCTCGGCTTCGATCCTGGCGAGGATCAGCCAGGTACGCCAGTCGGTGCTCTCCTTGCGAGTTGCGGCCGCCGCTGCCGAGGCGGCGGCGCGGAGGTCGCTCTGCTGCTCGAACAGCAGCGCTTCCTGGAGCAGGGGGGAGGCCGCGTAGGGCTGCGCGTCAGCCGCCTCGTGTGCCTGGTCGAGGGCGGCGGTGAGGTCCCCATGCGCGGCATCGATCTGGCTCTGCCGCAGGGCCGTGGCACCGCGGAGCGGGAACCAGATCGCGACCAGGGCCGCGATGGCGACGGCGACGACGCCGACCCGGCGCAGGCGGTTGCGGTTTCGCCGGTAGGTGCGCCGCCGCCGCCGGGTCGGTTCCGGCATCGAGTACCCGCTCACCGCGACGGCCGCCAGCAGCATGAAGGCGACCGACAGCGCCGCCAGTTGCCAGACCCAGTCCAGGGCGGCGGCGGTGGCGAAGCCGGCCGCCCCGGCGGTGGCGGCGGCCAGCAGCAGGCGCTGCTCAGGGGGCGCCCGCAGCGATCGCGCGGCGCCGATGCCGAGCGCGGCCAGGACGAAGCCCGCGATCAGGAGGAAGCCGACGACCCCCAGCTCGGCGAGGTTCTCCAGGTAGAGCGAGTGGGCGTTGCGGACGAAGCCGTTGTAGGAGCCGTGGCTGGTCCACCAGAACTCGAAGGTCCCGGGACCGATCCCCTTGAAGGTCGCGGTTTCGCTCGCTTCCACCGCCGCTTCCCAGAACTGGTAGCGGCCGCTGCTGCTGGAGTCGAGGATCGAGGAGGGCGAGCTGGGGCCGCTCGCCGATTCGCCTTTCTGACCCTTGAAGTCCTGCCAGCGGTGCGACACCTCGTGCGGCAGCCCGGCGCCGACCGCGATCGGGATCGCCACGACGAAGACCGCCGCGGTCGCGATCAGCGCCACTTTGCGGCTGATCCGGAGCAGGCCTGGGCGGCGCAGGCGGCGTACGGCGAGCCCGATGCCGGCATGGACCAGGGCGACGACCGCGCAGATTCCCAGGGCGATCCAGATCACCTCGGTTCCCTGCCGTTCCGCGGCGGCGCTGGGCAGGCCGTGGGCGAGCGCCTCGCGATGGGCGACCGCCGCCGCGAGCAGCGCCGCGCCGCCGGCGCCCACGGCGAGGGTGAGGAGCTTCGGCAGCCGGTCGGGGGCGAGGGCGAGGAAGGCGAGCATCGCCACGGTGGCAACGGCGACGCCGGTGCCCGAGGTAGCGAGGTAGAGGGCAAGGCCGGCGATCGGGATCGCCGCCGCGGCGAGCGCCTGGGCGGCGAGGGTGCGCGCTGAGGCGGTCGCGGCGAGCAGGAGGGGCAGGGTCATCCCGGCCAGGGCTCCCATGGCGCTGGAGTAGTTGAGCGGATAGGCGAGCCGACGCTCGATTTCGATGCCGGGCAGCACCTTGCCCAGTTCGTTGGCGGGGAACCAGGCCATGTGGAGGCGGGAGAGGACTCCCAGCGCTGCGACCGCGGCGAGGCCGGCGGTGACGCCGTGCAGCACCTGCCTGGCGCCGGCCCGCCGGCGCGTCACCAGGCAGATCCCCAGCGCGAATACCCCCAGGTAGGTAGCGACCCGGGCGAGCTCGGTGGCGGTGCGCTCGGCGCTCTGGGTCCAGCTCAGCGAGAGCGCGGTCCAGACGGCGAAGCCGAGCAGCAAGCCGAGGACGACACGGGCGGCGGGGGTGCGACCCGGCACGGGCAGCGCTTTGACCGCGACGCCGAGCAGCAGTGCCCACCAGATCGCGATGCCGATCTGGTCACGGGGGATCGGGTCGTAGCCGCCGTTGTTCAGCGCTAGATAGAGGACCAGCGCGGCGCTCAGCAGCCAGGTGGCCGCCCCGGCCCAGTCTCGGTTGGCGAGCCGCATCTCTAGGGCGCCAGCAGCTCTGGTGGGCATTCGTAGCCGAAGGCCTCGATCTCCCGGCGGAACAGCTGGCCGATGCGCTCGGTGCTCTGCCTGGAGAGACGTTCGGAGTCGTCGCGCTTGCGGTAGCTCGACTTCGCCCGGGGCAGCTCGACCTCCGTCGTCACCCCGACCCTCTCGAGCATGGAGCGCAGGTCGCCGACCAGGCTCTCGTATCTGCCCACCGCGTCGACCGCTATCTCGTCGTCGATCGCGTACAGGTGCCAGTCCGAGCTCCCCAGGCCACGCGGGTCGTCGATGAACTCGTCGAGGGAGGGGGGAGTGCCCGTCGTTCGCTCAAACCAGCCGTTGTCCCGCATGTACCACCAGTACAGCGAGACGACCTTGTCCCAGGGGTTCCGCTCGAAGCAGAACTTGAAGTAGTTGTTCCAGATCTCCTCGCCCAGCTTCGCCCGGGCGAGCCAGGCCGGCATGTGGTTCCAGTAGTGGCGGTACAGCCCCAGCCTGCCGCGCGGGTGCCGCAGGAACGACCCCGGCAGGCCCGGGTCGGCGAGCATCGCGGGGAGGAAGTTGTAGTTCCAGCCGCCGCGGAAGTTCCGCGGCACGTGACCGGGCTCCTGCGGATATTCGGGCGTGACGATCGCGTCGGGGCCCGCGATCCCCGAGAGGAACACCTCGACGCTCGTGCCGGCCGTCTTCTTGGTCTTGAGGAAGATGAAGCGGTGCTGGTGCGAGACGATCATGAGCGGCGAGCGCCACTCTACATGCGATACCGAGGCGAGATACTCTCTCCGGAGAGGGACGGATCGGCACTGCTCCGACCGCTTCTCCACCGTGTTACAGGTATGAGGGCGATGGGGAAAACAGCGACACTCGCCGTGCTGCTCGCGCTGGCCGCGCCGCTGCCGGCCGCTAGCGCGGCCCGAGTCATCGCCCCGCCCGGCAACTCCGAGGCAGACCAGTACTTCGAGACCCTGCCGGGGCCGGCGGGCCCGCGCGCGCCGGTCTCGAAGAAGGACGCGCGCGAAGGCGCGCTGAGCGATGGCGCCGAACAAGCGCTGCTGCGGCGAGGCGCGACCGGTGAGGCGCTGGCGATCGCCGTCGCCAGGACCGCGCCGGGCAGGGAGGCAGGCGGTGCTGGATCGCGGCGCCCGGCACCGTTGCCCGCGTCGACGGTGCGCGTGCCCGGGGAGAAGGGGCTCGGCGCCCTGTTCCCGCTGATCTTGGTCACCACGGCAGCCGCCGCGATCGCGGTCGCGGCCTCCCACCGGCGACGCCCCGCGCGAAGGTGAGGCGGGCAGCCGTCCTCCTCGCCCTCCTAGGCCTGGGTCTGGCCCTGGCCGCTGACGCCACGCCGGCCACGGCCCAGCCGCGCGGTCTAGCGCTCGGGGTAACGGACCCGGCGCTGAGCAGCCCCGACGCGGCGCTGCGCGATGAATGGGACGCCAGGGCGAGCAGCGCGCGAGCGGACCTCGTTTTGCTGGGCGTCTCCTGGTCGGCGATCGCGCCGCGCACCCGCCCTGCCAGCTTCGACCCGGCCGACCCGGCCGACCCGGCCTATGACTGGGAATCGCTCGACAGCGCCGTGCGCAGTGCCGTCGCGCACGGCCTGCGGCCGCTGCTGAACATCGAGTTCGCGCCGCGCTGGGCGGAAGGGCCGAACCGACCGAGCCTGGCCGTGGCGCCGGGCGGCACCTGGCTGCCGCAGCCGGAAGAGCTGGGGCTGTTCTCCCGGGCGCTCGCGGCGCGGTACTCGGGCAGCTTCGTCGATCCCGCCAACCCCGGCGCCGGGGTGCTCCCCCGCGTGCGCTACTTCGAGATCTGGTCGGAGCAGAACCTCTCTTTCCATCTGACCCCACTCTGGGAAGGCCGCAAGCTGGTGGCCCCCCTGCACTACCGGGAAATGCTCAACGCCGCCTACGCGGGGATCCACAGCTCCGACCCCGGGGCGAGCGTCATCGTCGGTGGCCTCTCGCCCTTCGGGGACCGGTTCGCCGGCGGCAGCCGCATCCCGCCGGTCTGGTTCTGGCGCTCGCTGCTCTGCCTGCGGGGGGAGAAGCTGTGGCCCGTCGGCTGTCCCGATCCGGCCCACTTCGACATCGCCGCCCACAACCCGATCGGCGTCCTCGGCCCGAGCACCAGCGCCTTCAGCCCGCTCGACGTCTCGACGCCGGACATCGGCCGCCTGACGCCGATCGTGCGCAAGGCCGTCGCCACCGGGCGCGCCCTGCCCGCCCGGCCGAAGCCGTTCTGGGCGACAGAGATCTGGTGGGACTCGAGCCCGCCGGACCCCGCCGGCGTGCCCCTCCGCCGCCACGCCCGCTTCGTAACCAAGTCCCTCTTCGAGCTCTGGCAGCAGGGCGTCAGCACCGTCATCTGGTGGTACCTACGCGACCAGGCCCCGGGGGCGGCGGGCTTCGGCGCGACCCAGCAGAGCGGCCTCTTCTTCCGCGAAGGTCGGCCCAAGCCCGCCTACCGCGCCTTCCGCTTCCCCTTCGTCGCGATCCGCGGCAGGCACGGACGGATCCTCCTCTGGGGCAAGGCACCCTCGCCCGGCCGGCTGGTAGTCGAGCGCCGCAGCGGGAACGGCTGGGTGCCCATCGCGCACCCGGTGGCCGGGCCGAGCCGGGTCTTCGTCGCCCGGGTGGATGCCGGCGGCAGGTTCGCGGCCCGGGCCAGGCAGGGCGGCGAGGCAAGCCTACCCTGGAACGTGCGGTAACTGTAAATCCAGACTTAATAGTCTGGATTTTGCGATCCGTTATATGAGCCCGGAGCCCGGGCGCAGATCAAAATCGATCTCGACGGGAATCGTCGGGAAGGAGAGATGATGAAACCGATTTGGACCCTCGTCCTCATGGTGTTGGCGACCTCGATGGCGCTGGCCTTCGGCGCCTCGACTGCGTCGGCGGGAACGATCGACCTCTGCGACAAAGCGCTGGAAGAAGAAGAATGTCCGGGCAACTATCTGTCGCACGTGCACGAAACCTCGGTCGGCAAGGCGATCCTGTTAGCCGAACCCAAAATCGAATGCAACGTCTTATTCTTAGGCGAAGTCGTCGCGGGCAACGGCGCGCTTCTGGTGCAGGAAGGCAACTTCACCTATTCGAGCTGTGGGTCGGGTTGCACCGTGACAGAAGAAGGCAGTGCTGTCACCGCGATGCGCAGGGTGGGCCTCGAAGAAGCGGCCCTGATCGGCGAACTCTCGGTAAGCGTGCACGTAAATTGCATTGGGATTAACTGTCACTACGACGGTTTGCTTGGGCAGGGAGTGGCCAAGGGCGCATCGATCTCGACCCCGGCCAACGGCGAAGTCGTGATCTCGGCGCAGCCGGCGCACGCCGTCAAAGGTACATTCTGTCCGAAAGAAGCCAAATTAGACCTCACGACCACCCCGTTAGTCCCGACCTACATCAGCCGCTAACGCACGCCCCCGCGCTCGACGCCGGCAATCGTCTCGTCCGGCGCCGGGCCCTCGGGGATGAAGCCCGATTTCATCCCGAAGTAGACGGCCTGGGGATGATGGGCGACGATCGCCACGGTTGACTGCTCGGGCAGGACGGCGTAGCCGTCGGAGAGGGTCATGTCGATCTGCTCGAGATCGAGCAGGCGCCAGATCTTCTCGTGCTCGGATTGGTCGGGGCAGGCGGGGTAGCCCCAGGAGTAGCGGCGGCCCTGGTCGAGGGCGATGCCGAGCTCGCGCCGCACCTCGGAGTGCAGCCACTCGGCCAGGCCCTCGGCTGCCTGGACGCCGAGGCCATGGACGAAGAGCTGCTCGGCGAACTCGCCTTCACGCTCGAGCCGCTCGATCAGCTCGGTCACCTGCGGCCCGACGGTGACGCCCTGCAGGGCGACGACGTCGCGTTCGCCAGAGGAGAGCGGGCGGTAGAAGTCAGCCAGGCAGATGCGGTCGTGGGCGGGCTGGCGCGGAAAGACGAGGCGCTCGAGCTCACGCTCGCCGTCCTCGGGGTCGAAGACGATCAGCTCGTTGCCCTCGGCGTTGCAGGGGAAGTAGCCGAGCCGCGCTCGCGGGTGCAGGTAGTCCTGCTCGTGCCACATCCGCTCCAGGCGCGGCGCGAAGCCCTCCTCCTCGCCGTTGCCCTCGACCAGTTCGCGCCAGGCCTCGCCCTTGACGCCGCGCCCGCCCCAGTGCAGCTTGAAGAGGACGTGGCGGTCGAGGTGGGGGTAGACCTCGTCGAGGTCGACGTCGACCTCGCGCCCGCCCCAGAAGGGCGGCTCGGGGACCGGCACGTCGGCGCGGGCGGCCGAGCGGGCGCTGTCATCGCTGGTCGGGGGGCCGGTGTCGACCTTGGTTGGCTTCTCGCGCAGCTCCTGGGCCTCGGCCCGGATCCGCTCGACCAGCGCCGCCCGCGCCCGCTCGTCGACCAGGGCGTCCATCGTGTCGAGGCCCTGGAAGGCGTCCTTGCAGTAGAAGACGCCGGGCTCGTAGACGTCGTCGGACTCCTTGCCGCCGGGATAGAGCGTGCGGCGGCCGAAGTCGCGGTTGATCGCGGCGCCGCCGATCAGCACCGGGAAGCCGAGCCTGCGCTGGTGCAGCTCCTGGACGCAGATCGGCATCTGCTTGGAGGTGGAGACGAGCAGGGCGGAGAGGCCGATCGCGTCGGCCTCGTTCTCGACCGCGGCCTCGATGATCGCCTCGACCGGGACCTGCTTGCCGAGGTCGATCACGGTGTAGCCGTTGTTGGTGAGGATCGTGTTGACCAGCGACTTGCCGATGTCGTGCACGTCGCCGAAGACGGTGGCGATCACCACCTTGCCCTTGGTGTGGCCCTCGATCCGGTCGAGGTAGTTCTCCAGCTGGGCGACGGCGCGCTTCATCACTTCGGCCGACTGCAGGACGAAGGGCAGGATCAGTTCGCCGGCGCCGAACTTGTCGCCGACCTCCTTCATCGCCGGCAGCAGCACCTCGTTCAGCGTCGGCACTGCGCCGATCTTCTCCACTGAGCGGTCGATCCACTCCTCGACCCCGTCCTTCTTGCGGCGCAGGATGTGCCAGTGCAGGGCTTCCTCTGGCTCCATCCCCTCGGTCGGGTCGCCGGCCTCTTCGGCCGCCTCCTCGCCCTTGGACTCGAAGTGGGCGATGAAGCGCTCCAGCGCGTCGTCGCGGCGGTTGAAGACGAGGTCATCGGTCAGCTCGCGCTCCTCGTCGGGGATCTCGCTGTAGGGGGTGATGTGGTTGGGGTTGACCATCGCCAGGTCGAGCCCGGCCTCGACGCAGTGGTGCAGGAAGACCGAGTTGAGGACCGCGCGCGGTCGCGGCGAGACGCCGAAGGAGACGTTGGAGACGCCGAGCGACGTCTTCACGCCGGGGAGCTCGGCCTTGATCCGGCGGATGCCCTCGATCGTCTCCACCGCCGAGGGCTTCCACTCCTCGTCGCCCGTGGTCAGGGTGAAGGTGAGGGCGTCGAAGATCAGCGTCTCGGGATCGAGGCCGTGCTCGCCGCAGGCGAGGTCGCGGATCCGCTTGGCGATCTCGACCTTGCGCTCGGCCGTCTTCGCCATCCCGACCTCGTCGATCGTCAGCGCGATCAGCGCCGCCCCGTGTTCCTTCGCCAGCGGCGCGACGACGTCGGCCTTGTCGCGGCCGGCCTCGAGGTTGATCGAGTTGACGATCGCCCGGCCGGGGATCTGCTCCAGGGCGGCGCGGATCACCTCCGGCTCGGTCGAGTCGATCTGGATTGGCGCCGGCTGGGTCAGCGAGATCCGCTTCACCACCGCAGCCATCTGCTCGTCCTCGTCCTGGCGCTCGGTCAGCGCCACGCAGACGTCGAGCACGTGAGCGCCGCCTTCGACCTGGTCTTCGGCAACCTGGACCAGGCCGTCATAGTCGTCGGCGAGCAGCAGCTCCTTGGCCTTGCGCGAGCCCTGCGAGTTGACCCGCTCACCGACCAGCGTCGGGCGGGGTTCCTGCACGAGCGGGGTGGAGGTCATCATCGAGGAGACCTGGGGGGGACCCGGCGCTGGGCGGGGGTCCGGGACACGGCCCTCGACCCGCTCGCGGATCGCGGCGATGTGCTCCGGTGTCGTCCCGCAGCAGCCGCCGACAATGCCGACTCCGTAGCGCTCGACGAACTCACCCAGCGTCGCCGCCAGGGGCTCGGGCTCTTCGGGGAAGATCGTCTCGCCATCGGGGCCCTGCAATGGCAGGCCGGCGTTGGGGATGCAGTGGACGGGCAGCGGGCTGTTCTCACCGAGGAAGCGGATAGCGTCACGCATGTCCTCGGGCCCGGTCGAGCAGTTGAGGCCGATTACGTCGACGTCGAGCGCCACCAGCGTGGTCAGCACGGCCTGGATGTCGGTGCCGAGCAGCATCTTGCCGCCCTGGGGCAGGAGGGAGACGCTGGTCTGGATCGGCAGTCTGCGGCCGATCGCGGCAAAGGCCTCACGGGCGCCGAAGATCGCCGCCTTGACCTCGAGGATGTCCTGCGCGGTCTCGACGATGATCAGGTCGGCGCCGCCTTCGACCAGGCCGCGTGCCTGCTCGGCGAAGACCTCGACCAAGCGGGCGAAGGAGATGTCGCCGAGGGTCGGGTCGGTCGAGGCGGGCAGGAAGCCGGTCGGGCCGATCGAGCCGGCGACGAAGCGATCCGGCCCCGCCGCCTTACGGGCGATCTCGGCCGCCTTGAGGTTGATCTCCAGCGTGTGCTCACCGAGCCCCCACTCTTCGAGCTTCAGCCGCGAGCCCTGGAAGCTGTCGGTCTCGATCACCTCGGCACCGACCTCGATCATCGAGGCATGCACGCCCTCGATCACGTCGGGCCGATTCAGCACCAGCGCCTCGTGGCACTTGCCCTCCAGTCCGCCGTAGTCCTCCTGCGTAAGCTCGAACTGCTCCAGGGTCGCGCCCATGCCGCCGTCGAAGACGACGACGCGCTCACGGGTAGCGGCTATGAAATCGCGCTCGGCCATCGCCCAGAGAAGGCTACCGGGGTGGCTGAGGCCCCCGGCAGCGCGGACGCCAACGTCAGCTGAAGCTTTCCGAGCAGCCCTTCATCCCCGCCCGCTTCGCCGCGTCTTCTGCCTTTTCGAAGGGGGTCGCCGTCGCCGTCAGCCCGGTTGGATCTCCATGCGCTTCGTCGATCCGCGTCTGCAGCGCTTCGAGGAAGGCTTCGACCTGGGGCGCATAGCTGCTGGGGGCGCCGAGCTTGCCGATCTGTTCGATCTGCCCTTCGATATTGGGCCCGAGAACCGATTCGAGCACTTCACCGAGCACCGCCGCTTCGTTCTGCCGGTGTTCGAACTCCGACTGGTGCGCCGCGATGAATTGCTGGTACTTGGCGAGGAATTCGCTGCGGGCCGCTTTGCAGATCGCGTCGGCCTTTGCGATGAACTCGGCCTTGGAGAGCGATCCGGTTTCGACCGTCACCGCGCTGCTGTCCGAGCTGCCGCATCCCGTAGCGACGAGCAGCACCGCCAGTGCCGCTGCCAGCCCAAAAATCCCCCGCGCGTTCAAGATTCCCCCCTTCATTCCGGCGCCAGAATAGCAGTTATCGCTCAACGATGCCTGAGCGATTCTCGGCGCGCGCGGCGGAGTGTGCGCGGAACCGAGAACGCGCGGTTTCGCGCACTCGGAAAATCCTCATCCTGTGATTTGCAGGCAAAACACGTGTCGCTGGCCCCAGGCCCCCCAATTTTGTCGGCAAATTTTCCGAATAATTTGCCTTGCCGCAAATGCGGTCGTATAAAGGAGCGGGACGTCCGGACACTCGCCCGGGCGCAAATCTAGTAAGGGAGAATCACAGTGAAATCACTCAAGATGCTCGGCCTCGCCGCGCTTGCAGCGTTGATGGCGATGGCCTTCGTCGGCGCCAGCTCGGCGGCGGCGGAAACTAATCTGTGCGCAAATGACGAAGCAAACTGCGCCTCGCCGATCACCCACATCCACGAAACCTCGGTTGGCAAAGCGATCCTGTTAGCCAGTCCCAAAATTGAATGCAACGTCTTATTCTTAGGCGAAGTAGTCGGGCATGGCGAAGCAGGTCAGCTGGAAATCGAAGGCAACTTCACCTACTCTAGCTGCGGCTCCGGCTGCACCGTCACCGAACAAAGCGCCTCCTCTGGCATCGAAGTCGAAAAGTCAGGGCACGAAGTCGGCAGCGTGGTCGGCGAAGGCGAAGTCCACGTCAACTGCATCGGCATCAACTGCTACTACAACGGCAAAGGACTCGCCGGCACCGCCAAGGGCTTATTATTATCGACCGCGGCGAACGGGGAAGTCTCGATTCAGGGACAGACGGTCCATAAGACCAAAGGCACCTTCTGCCCCAGCACGG
>DASSMU010000076.1:0-9363 GCA_035701465.1 Solirubrobacterales bacterium | reverse complement strand
GGGGCCGGGATCCTGCGGCTGGGGCTGACGGTGGTGCGGCGGCTGGTCGCCGGCAAAGTCTCGCTGGCGGTCGAATTTGACCTTCGCCAGCGCTTCTACGCGCATCTGCAACGGCTCGAGTTGAGCTTCTTCGACTCCCAGCAGACCGGACAGCTGATGTCGCGGGCGACCGTCGACCTGCAGTCCATCCGCTTCTTCCTCGGCTACGGGCTGATCTTCATCACCCAGAACCTTTTGACGATCACCCTCGCCAGCGCGGTAATGATCGTGATCAACCCCTTCCTGGCTCTGATCGCGCTGCTGCCGGCACCGTTCGTCGTCTACGCCGCCTCCCGCTACAACCGGGTCTCCCGGCCGGCAGTACAGGAGGTCCAGCAGCGAATCGCCGAGCTGACGGCGGAAGCCGAGGAGAACATCTCCGGCATCCGAATCGTCAAGGCCTTCGCCCGCGAGGAGCACCAGTTGCACCGCTTCCAGCGCGCCGTCACCCGGGTCTTCGACCAGAGCATCTACTCGACCCGCCTGCAGGCGACCTTCTCGCCGCTGATCGGGCTGCTGCCACAGATCGGCATCGCCCTGGTGCTGCTGGTCGGCGGCCGCGAGGTGATCGCCGGCAACCTCAGCCTCGGCAGCTTCACCGCCTTCTACACCTATGTGGCGATGCTGGCCGGGCCGATGCGGATGCTCGGCATGACCCTGGGGATGGCGCAGCGGGCGATCGCCTCCGGCAACCGTCTCTTCGAAATCCTCGACCGCGAGCCACGGATCGAGAGCCCTCCCAGCGCGCCGGGGCTGCCGGCGGGTGGCGGCCGTGTCGAGCTGCGCGGGGTGACGCTGCGCTACGACGCCCCCCGCACTGACGCATCCGACATTGACCACACCAGAGGGGGGTCAAAGTCGGATGCGGCTCTGGTCGGGGTCGACCTCAAGGTGGCGGCGGGCAGCACGGTGGCTCTGGTCGGGCCGTCGGGGTCGGGAAAGACAAGCCTGGTGGCGCTCGTCGCGCGGCTGTATGACCCGAGCGAGGGCTCGGTCCTGGTCGACGGTGTCGATGTACGCGAGGTCGACGTCACCTCGCTTCGCTCCGAGGTCGCCTTCGTCGCCGACGACAGCTTCCTCTTCAGTGCCAGCGTCGCCGACAACATCGCCTACGCGCGGCCCGAGGCCAGCCGCGATGAGATCGAAGTGGCGGCGCGCCGGGCCCAGGCCGACGAGTTCATCCGCGACCTGCCCGGCGGCTACGAGACCGTGGTCGGCGAGCGCGGGCTGACCCTCTCGGGCGGCCAGCGTCAGCGGCTGGCGATCGCGCGGGCCCTGGTCGCAGACCCGCGCATCCTGATCCTCGACGACGCGACCTCATCGGTCGACGCGACCACGGAGGCGGCAATCAAGGAGGGGCTGCGCGAGGCGATGGCCGGCCGCACAACCTTTATCATCGCCCACCGCCTCTCGACCGTCTCGCTCGCCGACGAGATCGTCGTCATGGATGGAGGGCGAATCGTCGATCGCGGCACCCACGAGGAGCTGCTCGAGGGTTGCAGCTTCTACCGCGAGATCGCCGAGCACGGGCTCGCCGACACGGTCTTCCTGCAGCACGACCTCGAGCAGCGCGAGGAGATGGCGCGACTGTGAGCGGGATGATCCTATGAGCGAGGAACGCAACCGCTTCCGCGAGATCTACCTGCTCTTCGCCTCGGTCTGGCGGCTGATCCGCGGCCAGGACCAGCGCGCTCGCAAGGTGCGCTGGATGATCGGCCTGCTGCGCCCCTACCGGGGCCGCGCCATGCTGATGCTCTTCGCTGTTCTCGTCGCCACCGGGGCGGGACTCGCTCCCCCCTACCTCGCCAAGCAGGCGATCGACGCCGGGATCCTCACCGGAGACGTATCTGCGCTGGATTGGATCGTCGCCGCTTTCGTCGTCGTCGCCGCCCTCTACGCGGCCTCCACGGCCGCGCAGACGTACCTCGTCGGCTGGGTCGGGACGCGGGCGCTGCAGGACCTGCGCGAGCGCGTCTTCACCCACCTGCAGGCGATGTCGATCGGCTTCTTCACTCGCCGCAGCCCTGGGGTGCTGATTTCGCGGATGACCAACGACATCGAGGCGCTGAACCAGCTCGTCACCGAAGGCGTCGTGACGATGTTCTCCAGCACGCTGACCCTGGTCGGCGTGGTCGTGATCCTGCTCGTCCTCGACGCCAAGCTGGCTCTCGTCGTCTTCCTCACCTTCCCCCTGCTCGCCGTCGCCAGCGTCGCCTTCCGCATCGTCTCCCATGGCGCCTACCGCGAAACCCGCGAGCGGATCGCCGCGATCACCGCCTACCTGCAGGAGACCCTGAGCGGCGTGCGAGTGGTGCGCAGCTTCGGCCAGGAGCCCCGCCACGCGGCGGCGATGACCGAGCTGAACGAAGCCAACCGCGAAGCCAACATGCGAACGGTCTTCCTCAACGCCTCCTACTTCCCCGGAGTCGAACTGCTGGCGGCTGTCGGCACCGCCGTGATCCTGCTCTATGGCGGCAGCCAGGCGATCGACAAAACGATCGAAATCGGCCTGATCGTCGCCTTCGTCGGCTACCTGCAGGTCTTCTTCGAACCGATCCAGCAGCTCTCCCAGCTCTACACCACCTACCAGCAGGGGATGGCGGCGCTAGACAAGATCTTCGACCTGCTCGACACGGCGCCGGACATGGTCGACGCCCCGGATGCGATCGACCCCGGCACGCTGCGAGGCGAGATCGAGATGCAGGGCGTCTGGTTCTCCTACTCGGACGGGGACGAGGACTGGGCGCTGCAAGAGGTCGACCTGCACGTGCCGCCCGGGCAGACGCTGGCGCTGGTCGGGGCCACCGGCGCGGGCAAGTCGACCTTCGCCAAGCTGGTCGCGCGCTTCTACGACCCGCAGCGCGGAACGGTGCTGGTCGATGGCCACGACCTGCGCGGCGTGCGCCAGCAGGCGTTGCGACGGCAGCTGGGAATCGTGCCGCAGGAGGGCTTCCTCTTCTCCGGCACGGTGCGCGAGAACATCGCCTTCGGCCGCCCCGAGGCGACGCTGGAGGAGATCGAAGAGGCGGCCGCGGCGGTCGGCGCAACCGAGTTCGTCGCGGCGCTGCCGGAAGGGATCGAGACCCAGGTCGGCGAGCGCGGCGTGCAGCTCTCCTCCGGGCAGCGCCAGCTCGTCGCCTTCGCCCGCGCGCTGCTGGCCGAACCCCGCATCCTGATCCTCGACGAGGCGACCTCGAACGTCGACGTCCGCACCGAGAAGACGATCGAGCGGGGCCTGGAGCGGCTGCTCGCCGGCCGCACCGCGATCGTCATCGCCCACCGCCTCTCGACGATCCGCCGCGCCGGCAAGATCGTCGTGCTGGAAGGCGGTCGCATCGCCGAGGCCGGCACCCACGACGAGCTGATCGAGATCGGCGGCCCCTACGCCAGCCTTTACGGCGCCTGGCGCGACTCTTCGGCTGCCTGAAGAGAGACGCGTGCTCCCTTTGGCGTCATATGGAGACGAAACGGAGCACGCGTCGGCTAAGGCGCTTACCCCGGGCCGATGCCGCCGGATTCGCCGCCGGTCGTACCGCCGCCTCCACCGCCGCCCGTGGTGCCTCCGCCTTCCGTGGCGCCTCCAGCACCGCCGGTTTCGGGGGTAACTTCGGGCGCCGGTTCGGCTTCGGCTTCCGGTTCGACCGCTTCGGCTTCGGATTCTTCAGGCGCTTCCGCCGATCCCGTGCCTTCGGGAGCGGTCGCGGTCGGAACGCTGGGGCCTTCGCCGCATTCTTTGAAGCCGTATTCCTGCGCTGCTTCCTGGAACGAGGAGAGCGCGGCCGATGCTTTCGATTCGGCCGCTTCGAGACCGGCGGTATCGCCGCGCTCGGAGGCGAGTTTGACTTCGCCCTCGGTCGTCGCGAGTTCGTCGGCGGCGGCGGTGAATTCGGGATACCCGGCGGCTTCCTGCGGCGTCCCGAGGTTTTTGAGGCTGGCCACCATGCCGCTGTAGAGGTCGGCTGCCTGGGCGGCCGGACTGCTCGTTTCGGCGCTGCTCGCCCCGACCGTGCCGACGGCGGCGTTGACCTCGGCGCAGATCGCATCGCCCTGTTCGATCAACTCCGCTTTCGTCAGCGCCGTAGTCGTCGCCGTAGTCGTGGCAGTCGATTCGGTCGAGCCACTTCCGCCCCCGCCGCAGCCGACGAGCAGCGCAGCGCCAACCAGAGCGACGATCAAGGTCCAAGGGAGTCTCATGCGAGGGCGAAGCTACCAGAGCGACGAGACGGCTCAGCCGGACACTTCAAGCTCCTCAACCTCGGTATCCCTGGGACGCGCAGGGGGTACTCGCCGGGGCCTCGGGGGTCCTTCCCCAGGAACTCCCGCGAAGCGGCCTGGGGAAGGACCCCCGAGGCCCCGGCCGCCAAAACCCACAAAACTGCGGCCCAGGGACTCGAACCCCGACTACCTCGTCCAGAGCGAGGCGTGCTGCCATTACACCAGGCCGCAATGAGAACGTCCCGAGGATATCCACTCGCCGTATCCGACATTGACCCCACTGGGGTGTGGTCAATGTCGGATACGTCAGGCGATCGTCGAGAGATCGCTGCCGGAGTCGGCGATTAGATCCTTGACCCCCGAAACGTCGACGCGATCCGCGAGGAGGCGACGAGCCTCGGCCAGGTCTTCGGAGCGCTCGACGCTGAGGGCGCCGGCGACGCGGCCGTCCTTCAGGTACCAGACGGAGAACTCACCATCGTCGCGATCGCCGCGCCAGATCTCCTCGTCCCAATCCCGGGCCGGGCCGACGTACTCGAGGCCGGCCCAGTCGGCGAGGTCGCTGAAGAAGTAGGGCACGACCTCGTAGTCGGCGTCCTCGCCGAGCATGTTGGCGGCGGCGTGCATCCCCTGCTGCATCGCCACGTCCCAGTGCTCGACCCGCAGGCGGCGGCCGTGGACGACGCTGTCATAGGAGCAGCAGTCGCCCGCGGCGTATATGCCCTCGGCCGACGTCTGCAGCTTCGAGTCGCAGACGATCCCGTCGTCGACCTCGAGGCCGGCGCGCTCGGCCAGCATCGCATCCGGGCGCACGCCGGCACCGACGACGACCGCATCGCACTCGATCGCCAGCCCGCTCTTGGTCAGCACGGCCTTGACCCGGCCGTCGCCCTCGTATGCCTCGAGCTCCTCGCCGCCGTGCACGGTCACACCCTTCGACTCGAGCAGCTCGTGGAACCAGCGCCCGGCGTCCTCGCCGAAGCTGCGCGAGAGCGCCACGTCCTCCATCGTCACGATCGTGCACTTGGTCCCGCGCGCCGTCAGCGAGGCGGCAACCTCGGCGCCGATGTAGCTGCCGCCGATCAGGACGACGTGCTCGGCCGCCTCGGCGTCGGCTCGGATCGCGTCGGAGTTGCCGAAAGCGCGCAGGTAGTGGACACCCTCGTTCTCGGCGCCCTCGACGCGGAGGATGTTGACCACTGCCCCGGTGGCGATCAGCGCCTTGCCAAAGCGAAGCTCGTCACCGCCCTGCAGCTTCGCCGTGCGCGCCTCTGGATCGAGCGACATCACGCTTGTCCCGCTCAGCAACTCGACGCCATTCTCCTCGTACCAGGAGGGCGGGTTGACGTAGGCGTCGGCGCGCTCGGCCTCGCCGCGCAGGTACTCGTTGGAGAGCGGTGGGCGTTCGTAGGGCGGTTCCGGCTCGCGGCCCGCCAGCAGCACCGAGCCGTCGGCCCCGCGCCGGCGCAACTCCGCCGCGCAGTGGGCGGAGGCCATGCCGCCGCCGACGAGAAGGAAGTCAACCGCCCGGTCAGCCACCGTTGCCCGTGCCGTTGCCGCCGGGCCCGAAGAGGGTCTTCAGCTGCTCCTCGTGGCCCGGGTCGAGTACCGCAAGCACCTCGTCGCCGGCCTCGAGCACGGTCTCGGGCCCGGGGACGAAGCCCTTGCCGTTACGCAGGATCGAGATCAGCAGGCTGCCTTCGGGCATCTCGAGGTCGCCGACGCGGCGGCCGGTAACGCCGGAGTCCTTGCCCAGCAGCATCTCGATGATCTCCAGTTGCTCCTCCTGCAGGTCGAGCAGGTGGACGAGGCCGTACTCGGGCACCTCGTGCTCGAGCAGGCGCAGGATCAGGTCGGTGGCTGAGACCGAGGGCTTGATCCCGAGCAGGTCGAAGTGGGACTTGTTGCGCGGGTTGTTAACGCGGGCGATGATTCGCTCGACGGCGTACTTCTCGCGCGCGACCTGGCAGATCAGCATGTTGTCCTCATCGTCGCCGGTGACCGCGATCACCATGTCGGCGCGCTGGATCCCGGCCCGCTCCAGCACCCAGAGCTCGGAGGCGTCGCCATAGGAGACGTTGTGCTCCAGCTCCTGCTCGACGGTCAGGTAGCGGCGCCGGTTGCTCTCGATCACGGTCACCTCGTGGTCCTTTTCGAGCAGCTCGCGGGCCAGGTTCCAGCCCACCTTCCCCGCGCCTACGACGATGATGTACATGCGACCCGTCCCTCCCTACGCGGCTTCCGCCGAGCCGTCCGAGGGACCGGCGCCACCGCGGGGCGCACCCTCGCGGACGGCGCTCTCCAGCATGTCGATCGCGACCCGGGTCGGGCAGACCGTGCGAAGGCCCTGGCGCTCGTACCACTCGGCGCGCAGCGGGTCGAGGATTCGGGCGATCACCGTAGGCACTTCGTAACGGCGCTGGGCGATCTGGGCGATCACGATGTTCGTGTTGTCGCCGTCGGTCGAGGCGATGAAGGCGTCGGCATTCTCGATCCCGGCGGCGACGAGGGCGTCGGTCTCCAGTCCGGCACCGACCGTGAACTGGCCACCAAGATCCTCCCAGCCCTTGTCGAGTCCGACCTCGAGCCGCGCGTGGGACTCGGGGTCCTCGTCGAGACAGGAGACTTCGTGCCCCTCGCGCAGCATCGCGCGAGCGACGGAAGAGCCGACCCGGCCGCAACCGACGATCAGAATGAACAAGGCATCACCACGGGCTGGATACTAGTCCGCCGCGATCGGCTCGGTCAGTGGCTCGGACGATGCCTCCGAAGGTGTCTCGGGAGGGGCTGTTAGAAGCACCCGGCATGGCGCCTTCTTCAGCACGTACTCGGTCGCGGCGCCGATCTCTGCCGGCTTGGCGGCGCCGATCCCGCCCAGCGTTGCCCCGCCCTTGATCTTGCTCGGCGGCTCGCCGCCGATCACGATCGCCTCGGCGCCGCGCAGCCGCGCCGCCTCGACGATGCCGGCGCCGATGTCGCGGGCGCGCACGATCTCCCCCTCCACCCTCACGTCCTCGTACTCCTCCCCCACGTCGCCGGCCCGCTTCAGCGCCCGCCGTGCCTCCTCCTCCACCTCGGGTGGCAGCTCGGCGTCGAGCGGAAGGGCCAGCGGGACCTCGATCGCATAGACGAGGTGGAGCCGCGTCTCGCCCACGTCTTCGCCGGACTCCTCCTGCTCGGCCGCGGCGAGCCGGCCGGCGGTGGCGACGATGTCGTCGTCGAGCTTGGTGCCGAAAACGGGCACGAGGATGTTGCGGAAGGCGACTTCGGGAACCTGCTTGGTCAGCGCCTTCTCCGTCACCGAGACGCGCTTGGTCAGGGTCGTCCCCTCGAAGACCTTGCGGTAGACGACGTAGAAGACCAGGCCGAACAGCATCCAGCCTCCGCCGACCCAGCGGGCGCGGTCGTGGTAGGCGAGCACGCTGATGAAGGCGAGGCCGCTGACGACGGCAGCAAAGATCGCCGGGACCGGCAGGCGAGCTCCGCGCCAGGGGATGTCGAACGGCACCCGGAACGGCCGTGGGCGCTCCGGCTCGGTGACCCGCAGGCGCACGATCGAGAGCTGGGCGATCGTTATCGCCAGGGTCGCGCCGAAGGCGTAGATGCCGGCCAGCAGCTTGACGTCGGTCGGCGCGACCAGGCCGATCGCGATCACGCCGGAGATCGCGATCGCCACGTGCGGGGTCGCGTGACGGCTGTTCAGCTTGCCCAGCCAACTCGGAATCTGGCGGTTGATCGCCAGCGTGTAGATATGGCGGGAGACGCCGAGCAGTGCCGTCGTTGCCGCCCAGAACAGCACCGGCGTGGCAACGAGAGCGACCATCCAGCGCATCACGTGCGAAACCCAGACGGGGTGATAGGCGGAGACCACGCCGAGCACCGGCGCCTCGACGAATTCGTGGCCGAGCGCGGTTTCGGGCCCGTGCGGACCGGCGACGACCGGCACCGCCATCAGGGCGATCGCCGCCATGCCGGCGTAGACGAGCGGCACCGCAAAGGCGCCCAGCGAGACGATCCGCTTCAGATCTTTGGGGTGGACGTCGATGTCGGGGGCGAGGTCCGAGGCGGCCTCGATCCCAGCGTAGGCAAGCATCGCGACCACGGCCGAGTAGACGATGTCGCGGAAGCTCGGGCTGGTGAAGAGGTGGACCTGTTCGGTAAGGCGATCTGGGTGAAGCACGGCCAGCAGGCCGACCACGATCACCGCCATCTGCAGGGCGATGTCGGCGAGGGCGAGCACGGCCAGCGGCCGCTCCCTGCCGCGGCCGGTGATGTTAAGGACGTTGAGCACGCAGGCCGCGACGATCACCGCTCCGGCGACGCCGATCTCCCAGCCAGCCTCGGAGAGGTCGGAGGAGATCGGCTCCAGGTAGTGGGGAACCGAGATCGCCGCCAGGGCGGCGACGATCAGGTAGTCGATCAGGATCGCCCAGCCGGCGATGAAGGCGATCAACTCGTTGAAGGCGTGGCGGGCGAAGCTCGAGGAGCCGCCACGCTCGCGGAACATCGCCCCGCCCTCGACGTAACTGAGCGTGGTCAGCACGAAGAGCAGGCCCGCGATGAGGAAGATCAGCGGGGTGAGGCCGAGGCCGCGGTCGGCGACGACGCCGAGCGCGAAGTAGATCGAGAAGCCAACGGCCGAGTAGACGGCTACGAAGAGGCCGGGGACGCCGAGGCCGCGCCGCAGGAGCGGATCCAGACGCTGCTTCTGAGGCTTCTCGGACTCGCTCACGTTCGCGCCGAGATCCAGAGCCGCCCGAGCCCGACCGCAAGGAAGGCGACGCCGAGCAGCGCCCCGACCGAAAGCGGGCCGCCGCCCCTGGCGAAGGTGCTCACCAGAAGCGCCAGGCCGAGAACGACGAAGACGAGCGAGAAGACGCGGACGGAACCGCTGTAGATCCGCTCGGGGGAGGACATCAGATGGCGATTCTAGGAGGGACTGGCGAAACCCGCGTGTGCGGCTGGCGAGCGCCGGACCAAGCAGGCCAAGACCGTATGGAGTGCTGACCGACTCCAGCGGTAGGTAGGTCGGCACCCCGCGCATGACGGTGCGGGGACTGGGCCGCGGGATGGCCCCGCGGCCGACACCCCAATCATGGGAGGTGCCGA
>DASSMU010000075.1:0-4655 GCA_035701465.1 Solirubrobacterales bacterium | reverse complement strand
GAGCCAGAGTCGCAGCGCAGACAGCCCCCGACCCAGCGAGGTCGGGGGCTGTCTCGCTTCGAAGGGCAATCGATCCCCCAAAAGTGTCGGGGGAACTTGGAGTCAGTTCACTCTAAACCTTGATCGTGATCACGTCGCCGTCCTGCACGACGTAGTCGCGGCCCTCGACCCGTAGCAGGCCCCTGTCGCGGGCGGGCGCGTAGCCGCCGCACTCGACCAGCTCCTGCCAGCCGATCGCCTCGGCCTTGACGAAGGCGTCTTGGATCTCGGTGTGGATCGTCCCCGCCGCCTCCCAGGCGGTCGAGCCGCGGGCCAGCGGCCGGGCGACCGCCTCCTTGTCCTCGCCGGCGGTGAAGAAGGTGATCAGCTCGAGCAGCTCGTAGGCGGCGCGGACGAGGCGGGCGAGGCCGGAGCCCTCGACCCCGTAGGACTCGCGCATCTCCTCGGCTTCGTCCGGGTCGAGCTCGGCCAGCTCGCCCTCGATCCGGGCGCTGACCGCGACCACGCCGGCGCCGACTGACTTCGCGTGGGCGACAACGGCCTCCGGCGCCTCGGCATCGCCCTCGTCGACGTTGGCGACGTAGAGGATCGGCTTCGAGGTCAGCGCCTGCAGGTTGCGAGGGCCGTGGGCGGCGGCGTCGGGAACGGGGACCGAGCGGGCGGGCTTGCCCTCGGCCAGCGCCGCGACGACCTGCTCCAGCCAGTCGCGCTCGGCGATCGCCTCGGCGTCGCCGGACTTCGCCCCCTTGCCGACCCGGTGCAGGCGTCGCTCGGCCTGCTCATAGTCGGAGATAACCAGCTCGGTCTCGATCGTCTCGATGTCGGCGAGCGGGTCGACGCGGCCGTCGGGGTGCGGCACGCCGGAGTCGGCGTGGCAGCGGACGACGTGGCAGATCGCGTCGGTCTCGCGGATCGAGGCGAGGAACTGGTTGCCGAGCCCCTCCCCCTCCGAGGCCCCCTTGACCAGGCCGGCGATGTCATGGAAAGCGATCGTCGCCGGTTCCAGCTTCGAGCTGCGGACCGTCTCGGCGATCCGCTCCAGCCGCTCGTCGGGAACCTCTGCGATCGCCACGTTGGGCTCGATCGTCGTGAACGGGTAGTCGCCGGTCTGGGCGCCGCCGCTGGTCAGCGCGTTGAAGAGCGTCGACTTGCCCGCGTTGGGCAACCCGACGATCCCGACCTTCACAGCGAGAGCGGCACGATCAGGCCCAGGGCGACGCCGAACAGGGCGCCGGCCAGGACGTCGGACGGGTAGTGCATGCCGAGATAGGGACGACCAAGGGCCAGTGCGAACGCCAGCACGAAGGCAAGCGCACCAAGAGGATCGACCCGAGTCATCGCAGTAGCCACCGCAAACGAAGAGGTCGCGTGAGCCGAGGGAAAGCTCAGCGAGCTGGGCGCCCCACCCAGCGGCGGCAACCCCTCCAGCACCGGCCGCGGCCGCTTGACGATCAGCTTGACCACGTAATTGAGCGCAATCGCGATCGGCGCCAGCAGCGCACAGATGAACCAAGCTTCCCCATTCGAATCGGTAGCTGCAAGCACAAGGAGACAGAGCACAACCCAGATCCCCCCGTTGTTCCCAGCCTTCCCAAGAGCTTTCGCAGCTCTCTCCAGGCCAGGCGTGTGCCCGCGTGTTCGCATTGCTCGCAGCAGCTTGAGGTCGGCGCCCTCCATCGGCGAAGCAGGATAATCCGCACTCGATGCCCTCGGTCCCCGGCTACACCCACACCCCCGGCCACCACTGCGGCTCGACCGCCCTGCGCAACCTGCTCGGCTTCCACGGCGCCCAGATCAGCGAGGAGATGGCCTTCGGCCTAGGCGCCGGCGCCTGCTTCTACTACGTGGCCCTAGAGGACGCCTCGCCGAGCCGCTGGTTCAACGGCCGCACGGCGCGGCTCGAGGAGAACTTCAGCGAGCTGACCGGGGCCGCGCTGGAGCTGCGCACCTTCGGCGAGGGAGACGACGGCGCCTGGGAGGCGGCCCGGGCCGAGGTCGACGCCGGCAACCCGACCCTCCTGCTCACCGACCTCTACTACCTCGACCACTACGGCAACTCGGCTCATTTCCCCGGCCACGCCGTGGTCCTGGCCGGCTACGACGACGAGTTCGCCCACCTCTCCGACACCGGCTTCGAGCAGCTGCAAACAACGACGCGCCTGGAGGACCTCGACAAGGCGCGCCACAGCCAGCACCCCGCCTACCCCCTGGCCGGCCACATGTTCACCGCCTCCGGCCCGGTCAGCCAGGACCAGCTCCGCGCCGCGATCCCAGCAGCGATCGAGCGCGCCGCCAAGGCGATGGTCGAGTCCGAGTTCCGCGAGTTCTCCGGCCTCGGCGCCGTGGAGCGCCTCGCCGCGGAGGCAGGCAGCTGGCCCGAGGCGACTGAGGACTGGCAGTGGTGCGCCCGCTTCGGCTACCAGGTGATCGAGCGCCGCGGCACCGGCGGCGGCGCCTTCCGCCTCATGTACTCCCGCTTCCTGGAAGAGGCGGGCCGCCCCGAGGCGCCGCTGGCCGCCGAGGCGGCAGCGCGTTGGACCGACCTGGCAACGGCCTTCCATGCCGCCAGTGAGCAGGATGACCCCGATCCGGCCCTCTGGCGCGAGATCGACGCCGCAGCTCGCAAGGTCGACGAGGCGGAGAACCGCCTCTGGACCGCCCTGACCTGATCGCTAGCTGAAATCGACCCGCCTCAGCTTCCAGGTGCGAGCCGGGCGAAGTAGCCAAACCAGTTACCGGAGTGGGTCTCCCAGGTGAGACCGGCTTCGGTTGCCTGGCGTTTGAGGCTTGCTTGGGTCGTGAAGTGGGGATCGCCGAACAGCTCGCCCACCAAGAGGCGGCCGGTGGGCTTCAGAACCCGAACGATCTCGCGGAGGGCGACGACCGGATCGGGAATCTCGCCAAGGACCGCGGTGAGGACCGTTGCATCCACCGAGTCGTCCTCGTAGGGAAGTGCCGTGGCATCGCCCTGGGTCGGGACCACGTTGGCCAGGCCTCGCTCCGTTGCCCGCCCGACGGTGTGGTCGAGGAACTCCTGCTGCAGGTCGAAGATCTCGACCTTGCCCTCGGGGCCGACCCACTCAGCCATGTCGAGGGTGTAGTAGCCGGTGCCGGGGCCGATCTCGAGGATGCGCTCTCCCGGCTCGGGGCGGAGGACCGAGCGCAGACGGTCGTGGGTGATGATCGGGTGCGGGGCCTCGACCCAGAAGCGCTGGCCGTAGGGGCAAGCCGAAGGGTTCTTGCGCCACCAGAGCGCCGCTCCCAGTGTCGCCAGGGCGGCAGCGCCGAGGAGCCTGCGAGCTCGCATCAGTCCGGGCGATTGAGGGAGAAGCCGACCTTGTGCTCGCCCGAATCGATCCGCAGGAAGCAGACCTTGCCGGCGTAGATCGCGATCGTCCCGTCTTCGGTCCTGATGTCGTGCCAGCCGCCCTTCTCCACCTGCTTGCGCAGGTCCTTCAACTCGTCCTCGCCGAGGCGGGCCGAGATCACCTGGCCGCCCTCGAAGCCGATCTCCACCTTCTGCGGAGCGTCTGCCATCAGTGCCCTCCTTCTGCCGGTTCGACGATCTCTGTCAGCACGCCGCCGGTCGAGCGCGGGTGCAGGAAGGCCACGCGACTGTCGCGGATCCCGACCCGCGGCTCGCTGTCGATCAGCTCGATCCCGGCGGCCGCCAGGCTCTCCAGCGTCGCGTCGATGTCGCCGACCGCGTAGGCGACGTGGTGCAGGCCCGGGCCCTTGCGGGCGAGGTACTTGCCGACCGGGGTGTCGGGACCGAGCGGAGCCAGCAGCTCGACGTGACCCTCGCCGACGTCGAGCAGGACCGCCTCGACGCCCTGCTCCTCGACCGTCTCGCGATGCGCGAGCTCCATCTCGAAGCTCTTTTCGTAGAGAGCGATGCCGGCGTCGAGGTCCTCGACGGCGACGCCGATGTGGTCGATGCGTCCGAACACGAGGCGGCAGTCTACGCGGCGTTCTCGGCGCGGAGGATCTCGGCCAGCGCCGCGACGCCGACCTGGAGCTGCTCGGGGGTCGGCTCCTTGGTCGCGATCAGGCGCTGGATCTCCCGCCCCGGCGTGTGAAAGGCCTCCGCCAGCGGGTCGCCGTGGTGGCGGTCGCTCCAGGCGAACATCTCGACCGCGATCGAGGCGCCGCCGAGCCCGACCGCGGCGCGCGCCGCCGGGCCGGGCCGGTCGACGAGACGCTCGAGCAGCACCGTGCCGCCGGCCGAGAGCAGCATCATCGGCGCGAGCAGGTTCGACCCGCAGCGATCGTGCTCCTTGGGGACGCCCGCCGGATCGTCGATTCCCTGCTCGTAGGCGGCGATCGCCTTGTGCTCGACACCGTGGTAGGCAGCGAGGTCACGGTCGAGCAGCGCCACCATCGCGGGCACGGCGCCGATCGCCTGCACGGCGCCCTCGCGCAGGGCGGAACTGCCGAAGCGCCTGCGCAGCGCCGCGGTCGCGAGCAGCGTCGTCCCGATCGCCAACAGCACGCGCCGATCCTCGAAGGGAAGCCGAGCCGCCGGCAGCTGTCGCCGTACCAGCGGCAGCACCGCCAGCGCCTCGGCCAGCTTCAGTGGTCCGCGCAGGCCGGGCAGCCGCGCGGCCAGCCCGGGGGCCAGCTCCGGCTTCGGCGCGGAGGCGACCTGCATCGAG
>DASSMU010000074.1:0-10670 GCA_035701465.1 Solirubrobacterales bacterium | reverse complement strand
CCCTGGAGAGGGCGCCCTCCCTCCCTGTACCGCTCAGAGAGGCCTTGGCAGGGCTTGGGACGAAGGCGTTAGAGAAGGTCGCTGAGGTGCTTCGGGTCGGTGGTGGGGGCCTGGCAGGTGAAGTGCTCGCAGACGTAGGCGGTGGGCTTGTTGTCGACGGTTGGTCTGGACTGGAGGAGGTCGGGGGTTTCGGTGCCTTCTGGGCCTCCCGCCAGGACGAGGTGGGGGCGGTGCTTCGAGCGGACTACCTTTGCAAGGGCCGAGAGGTCGTCGCCGATCAAGGCGACCTCCTTGGTGGGGGAGAGGTGGAAGTCGATCGCTCTTAGGAGGTGGGCGAAGGACTCTGGGTGTTGGGTTGCCGGTTTGGCGAAGAGGTGGAAGACGGATTCGGCTTGTTGCTCGTAGCTGCGGTTGCCGGTCAGGGCCGATAGGCGGAGTAGGCCCATTGCCGCTGAGCTGTTGCCGGAGGGGATCGGGTGGTCGCCGATCTCCTTGCGGCGGGCGATCAGGGATTCGTGGTCGTCGGAGGTGGAGAAGAAGCCGCCGCGCTCGGGGTCGCCGAAGCGGGAGATCGTCGTCTCGGCCAGCTCTCGGGCGCGCTCGAACCACCGCTGCTCGAAGGTCGCTTCGTAGAGGGTTAGCAGGGCCTCGAGCAGGTAGGCGTGGTCCTCGAGGTAGGCGTTTAGGTGCGCGCGTCCGTCCTTGTAGGTGCGGAGGAGGTTGCCGTCGGAGTCGCGCATTTCCTCCCAGATGAAGTCGGCGCAGGCGCGGGCGGCGTCGAGGTAGTCCTCGCGCTCCAGCACAGCGCCGGCCTCGGCGAGGGCGGCGATCATCAGGGCGTTCCAGGAGGCGAGGCGCTTGTCGTCGAGGCCGGGCCAGACACGCTTGGTGCGGGCCTCGTAAAGGGCGCGGCGCATCTCTTCGAGTTCCTCCGACCCGTCGGCGTCCACACCCCCGGAGAGGTGCAGGATGTTCCGTCCCTCGAAGTTCCCGCCCTCGCTGACCCCGTAGAACTGCATCAACTTCTCTATCTGCTGGGTGGAGAAGTCGATGCGGTTCGCGGCGTCCGTGGTCTCTCCGGAGAGGACCTGGCGGATTTCCTCCGGCGTCCAGACGTAGAAGCGGCCCTCCTCGCCCTCGGAGTCGGCGTCGAGCGCGGAGTAGAAGCCGCCCTCGGGGCCGCGCATCTCGCGCAGCGCCCAGTCGAGCGTCTTCTCGCATACCCGCCGGTAGCGCTCGTGGCCGAGCGCCTGCCAGCCGTGCAGATAGGCCCGGGCGAGCAGGGCGTTGTCGTAGAGCATCTTCTCGAAGTGGGGGACCTGCCAGGCGGCGTCGACCGAGTAGCGGGCGAAGCCGCCGCCGATATGGTCGTAGATGCCACCGGCCATCATCGCGTCGAGGGTTCGCTCGACCGTCTCGTGCTCGCCGCGGGCGAGCAGCAGCTCCAGCGCCGAGGCGGGCGGGAACTTGGGTGCGCCGCCGAAGCCGCCGCGCTCGGCGTCGGCTGCCATCAGCAGCCGCTCGACGGCCTCCTCCAGCGTCTTCGCCTCCGGGGACGCCCCGGACGGCTCGATCTGCCCGATCGCTCCAAGCCGCGCTCGCATCTCCGGCGCGCGCTCGCCGATCTCCTCGCGCCTGCGCTCGAAGGCGTCGACGACGGCTTCCATCACCATCCGGAAGCTCGGCATCCCGCGGCCCTCGTCGGGCGGGAAGTAGGTGCCGCCGTAGAAGGGCACGCCCTCGGGGTCGAGGAAGACCGTCATCGGCCAGCCGCCCTGGCCACTGATCGTCTGCACCGCCTCCATGTAGAGGGCGTCGACGTCGGGGCGCTCCTCGCGGTCGACCTTGACGTTGACGAAATGCTCGTTCATGTAGGCCGCCGTCTCGGCGTCCTCGAAGGACTCGCGCTCCATCACGTGGCACCAGTGGCAGGCCGAGTAGCCGACCGAGAGCAGGATCGGCCGGTCCTCGTCGCGCGCGCGGGAGAGCGCATCCTCTCCCCACGGGTACCAGTCGACCGGGTTGTCGCGGTGCTGGAGCAGGTAGGGGCTGGTCTCGCGCGCTAGCCGATTGGTCATGGCCTGACCCTACCCGTGGACCCTTGGACGCCCACTTTTAGTGGTTCGGGGTAGCCGATACTTGGACGTAATTTTGGTACGCGTGCGTAAGCGGCGATCCGATCGGTCGTCGAAAGTTCTAACTTCACTGAGTGACCAAAGAAGAGCCCTCCACCAAAAGCGATCCCGCGATCGAGTCGGTCCTCGCCAAGCTCGGCCCGGAGGATCGAAAGGTCGTCGCCGAGGCTCTGGCGCAGGCCGAAAGGACCGAGTCGCAGCTTCGCTATCTCGCCGACCACGACTCGCTGACCGGGCTGCTCGACCGCCGCCGCTTCCGCGCCGAGCTCGACCAGTACGTCTCCTTCAGCGCCCGCTACGGCGGTCAGGGAGCGGTGATGATCATCGACATCGACGGCCTCAAGGCGGTCAACGACGCGCACGGCCACCACGCCGGCGACAACCTGATCCGCCTGATCGCGGCGATCATGCGCGAGCGGGTGCGCGCAACTGACATCGTCGCCCGGCTTTCCGGCGACGAGTTCGCCGTCTTGATGCCGCAGAGCGACACCGCCGGAGCGCTGCAGCTGGGTGAGGACCTTCGCGCCCAGGTCGCCGAGAGCGCCATGCCGGTGCCCGATGCCGAGAGCGCCACGATCAGCGTCGGGATCACGATGTTCGGTGGCGAGCGCGAGGTCAGCGCCGAGGCGGTTCTGCTTGCCGCCGACCAGGCGATGTACCAGGCCAAGTCCGACGGGCGCAACCAGATCGCCCTTTTCCAGGACCCTCGCGAGCCGGGGCGCCGCCTCCAGCGCCGCCAGACCACGACCGCGCGGATCCGCGACGCGCTCACCCACGACCGCCTCAGCCTCCACACCCAGCCGATCCGCAGCCTCGCCTCGGGCGGGATCGAGCGCTACGAGCTGCTGCTGCGGATGACCGGCGAGAACGGCGAGCTTCTCCCCGCCGCGTCCTTCATCGAGGCGGCGGAGCGCTCCGGCATGGTCCAGGAGCTCGACCGCTGGGTCGTCGTCCGTGCCCTGGAGCTGCTCGCCTCGCGCGAGCGCGAGGGCAGCCCGGTCTCCCTCCACGTCAATCTCTCCGGCGCCTCGGTCGCCGACCTCTCGGTGCTCGAATTCATCGAGCGGCGGCTCGACGAAGGCGAGGCCGACCCGGCCCGCTGCACCTTCGAGATCACCGAGACGGCGCGCGTCCACGACTACGAGGCGGCGGGGGGCTTCGCCGACCGCCTCACCGAGTTCGGCTGCCAGGTGGCGATCGACGACTACGGCGCCGGCTTCGGCCCCTTCCACTACCTGAAGCAGATCCCCTTCGACCTGATCAAGATCGACGGCTCGTTCATCCGCGACATGCCCAACAGCGATGCCGACCAGCTGACGGTCCAGGCGATCGTGCAGATCGCCCGCGGGCTGGGCAAGACGACGATCGCCGAGTTCGTCCAGGACGACGTCACCGCGAAGATGCTGCGCGAATACGGCGTAGACATGGCCCAGGGCTACCACCTCGGCCGTCCCGTGGACGTGGACGAGGCCCTGGCCGCCTAACGAGCATGCGCCGACGGGACGAAATCCGGAGCCACGGTCCGGATTTCGTCCCGTCGGCCGAGAGTTATGCCGTTACGTCGCGGGCGAAGGACTCGAAGGCGTCGAGGTAGCGCTGCAGGTCCTCGTCGCCGTGGGCGATCGAGAGCGTCCACTCCTCCTCTACGCCCGGCGTCATGAAGATGCCGTGGTTCATGTGGTAGAGCCAGGCCAGGGTCGAGAGGTCGTCGTCGACGTCGGAGAGGTAGTCGCGGTACTCGTGCATCCGGGCCGGCGAGAAGATCACGCAGCCCTTGGCGCCCATGCCCTCGGTGTAGGCGGGGAGGTCGTAGCCGTCGACGATCTGCTGGCAGCCGTCGAGCAGGCGCCGGTTGGTCGCCTCGAAGCGCTCGTAGACGTCGTCGGTGAGCACTTCGGTCAGGGTCGCCTCGGCCGCCGCCATCACCAGCGGGTTGCCGTTGAAGGTGCCGTACTGCTTGACCGTGCCGTCGGCGACGATCGCGGCCAGCTCCTCGCTCATCCCGATCGCCCCGCCAGGGTAGCCGCCGCAGCTGGCCTTGGCCAGGGTGATCATGTCGGGGACGACGCCGAAGCGGGCGGTGGCGCCGCCGGGTGAGATCGTGGCGCCCGTCTTGACCTCGTCGAAAATCAGCTTCACACCGTGCTCGGCGGTCAGCTCGCGGACCCGCTCCAGGTAGCCCTCGCGCGGCGGGATGATGTTGATGTTCATCATCGCCGGCTCCATGATCAGCCCGGCGACCTGCTCGCCGATCTTCTCCAGCACGCTCTGCAGGGCTCCGGCGTCGTTGAAGGGGACGGCGCGGGTGAGCGCCGTCATCGCCTCGGGGACGCCGCCGCCGTAGGGCACGCTGACCGGGTCGTCACGGGCGCCGAGCGCCTCCAGCGGCGGGTAGACCGAGACCATCACGGTGTCGTGGTGGCCGTGGTAGGAGCCCTCGATCTTGAGGATCGTGTCGCGGCCGGTGGCGCCGCGGGCGAGGTGGACGGCGTCCATCGTCGCCTCGGTGCCGGAGTTGTTGAAGCGCCACTGGGGCAGGCCGAAGCGCCGCGCCAGCTCCTCGGCGACGGCGATCGAGCCGTCGGTGGGGGCGGCGAAGTGGGTGCCTTCGTCGATCCGGGCCTTGACCGCGGCGCCGACGGTCGGGTTGGCGTGGCCGATGCACATCACGCCGAAGCCGTTGTGGAAGTCGGTGTACTCGTTGCCGTCGACGTCCCATACCCGGCTTCCCCTGCCGCGCTCGATGTAGATCGGCCAGGGGTCGTTCTCCTGGAATGAGGAAGGGACGCCGTTTGGCATCACCTTGACCGCACGCTGGAAGGTCTTCGCCGAGGCGCCGGTGTTGTTGCGGAATCGCTCCTGCTGGGCCTCGGTCAGCGCCGCGATCCGCTTGCGGTCGATTTGGTCCACCGCATCAAGCGTAGCTCCGCCGGACAAATGGGGCTTGATCTGCACCGAGACGGGGATGTGGCGATCGAGGCCCGCCCGCTCCTTCACCGCCGGCGACATTTGAGTTATCCGACCTTTACGATCAAGGGCAACAAGGCAAAATCGTTTCCCGGGGATCGTTCATATGGGCAGGCTCCCGTGTTGCATGCAAGCGAGCGAGGGCGATGGACGTGGCGAGGCCTCCGGGAACGGGGCGGAACTAGGAGGCACCGGATGCTGAGTCGGTATCGCCAATTGATTGTCGTGGGGATCGGGTTGGTGTTGGCCGCAGGCTGCGGGAGTGCCTCAGCTCAAGCGACCGTGACGTGCGGCGGTCAGCTGGCGACAATCTTGGGAACCCCCGGCAAGGACGGGCTTTCCGGCACTACCGGCCCGGACGTGATCGTCGGCTTCGGCGGAAACGACAGGATCTCCGGGTTGGGAGGCGACGACATCATTTGTCCTGATCAGCCGGATGGCGGATTGCCTGAGACAGGGGATGACCTCGTGGATGCCGGGGCCGGTGGAGATGTGATCCTGTCAAGTCCTGGCGCAGATACCCTCAACGGCAACGGCAGCTCAGAAGGCGCCTTCGACGCGATAGATGGCGGCTCCGGGGATGATCGAATTGGTGATTCAGGCGCCGGTGATGTGTACGTCAGCACAGGGGAAGGCACCGACAGGGTATCGGTCGACGTCACCGGCGAGGTCGATCTCGAAGGTGGCTCCAATGATAGCGCCACAGTCATTGCGGGCCATGATCTCAACATCATTTTCCATGGCGGCACAAACCACGTCACAGCCACCGTTGGTGGTGACATCAACGCGAATACCGAAGCACCGACTGCGCTCGAAGCAAAGAGCTTCAACGAGCTGAACTTCAGCGGGAGCCCGGGAAACGATACTGTCGTAACGCGCGGCTCAGATAACGACGGTGAAGTCAACCTAAGTCTTGGCGATGGCGACGATACTTTCAGGGGCGCCCCCGGCAGTATCAGCGGGTTTTTCAATGCTAACGCCGGCCCAGGAGACGACACGATCAATGTGCCGGCTGCAACATCACCCATTGGGGAAGCGGCGATCGATGCTGGCCCTGGTGACGATTACATCGCAGGCTCCCCCAGCAACAGCACTAATTACATCCTGGGAGAAGCAGGGAAGGATACGCTCAAGGGTGGGTTAGGCGAAGACTATCTCTCCGGAGGTGAAGGACAGGACACGCTTGACGGCCGCGAAGGACCCGACTGGTACAGCGGCGAACCAGGTGATGACATCATTCGTGCGCGAGACGGCCAGGCGGACCTCTATTTCGACTGCGGGGAAGGACAGGACAGGCTGTTGGCGGACACTGTCGAGGACCAGTCTGTCAATCGCTCAGGCTGTGCTGAAAACCGCTTTTACATCGATATCGGCGGAAATGCGCTGACGACCCTTTTGCCGGCCACATCGGTGGCCACATACACGTGGACGCCGAGCGAATCGGTGGCCCATGAGTGGCTGACCGCAGCGTCAGGCCCCCGTCTGACTCAGCGTCTGGCGCCCCAGCCAGGCCTGGCCGTGGGAGCGGCTCCCGACGACGGCACGCCGGTCGTCGAGGTCGACCCAGCGACACGCTTTCAGACGATCGAGGGCTTTGGTGGTGCCATGACCCAGGCAGCAGCGTCGCTACTGGCAAAAGAGCCCGCAGGACGGCGCGCGCAGATGGTCAATGCGCTGTTCTCCGGGTCTGGCGCCCACCTGAACCAGGTCCGTGTCCCCATGGGCGCCACCGACCTGTCCACTGATGCCTACAACTACGATCCGCTGCCGGTCGGGCAGACCAGTGACTATGACCTCGAACATTTTACGGTCGCTCACGACGAAGCTGACGTGATCCCTGCCCTTCGGCAGGCCAGGGCCGCAAATCCAGAGCTCGAGCTGATGGCCACGCCGTGGAGTGCTCCGGGCTGGATGAAGATCGGCGAGCACTTCATCCCCAACGACTGCACAGGAAGCCTTCCCTTCCTCAAGCCAGAGGCATATCCCGCCTACGCGCACTATTTCTTGAAGTTTCTGTTGGCGTATCGCGACCGTGGATTGCCGGTCAGCATGGTGTCCCTGCAGAACGAGCCACACAACTGCAACACGCACTACCCGACGATGCTCATGAAACCGGTTGATCAGGCACACCTGGCCGACGAACTGCGCCCGCTGCTGGACGCCAACGGCTTCGGGGCCACCGGTATCCTCGCTTGGGACCACAACTGGTCCGAGAATGGTTCCGCTACCACGTACTACCCGCAAGAAGCCGTCGAACTAGCCGAAGGCACGATCTCTGCTGTGGGATATCATTGCTACGAAGCTGACCCCGTCGGGCCCGAGGCACAGAGCGAGTTTCATGAACTGTTCCCCGGTGTCGACGTGTACTTCACCGAGTGCTCCGGCTTCTACAACCACCCTAACACCGCACAGAATCTCGTCAGCGAGGTGCAGGATGACCTCATCGGACCGATGAACAACTGGGCGCGCACTTCGCTGTACTGGAGTCTCATCCAGGGCACCGATGGCAAGCCCGTTCTGTCAACCCAAGGCGGCTGCCAAACTTGCCGCGGCATGCTCGCCGTCGATCGGGAAACGGGCAAATGGACTCGCAGCGAGGACTATTACTACTGGGCTCAGCTCTCGAAGTTCGTCAAACGCGGTGCTGAACGCATTCTGTCGACCCATACCGTTGACCGGGCGGTCGAAACCACCGCCTTCCGCAACCCCGACGGTTCGGTCGTTGTCGTCGCGCTCAACACCTCCAGCGGATAGGAGGCGGGACGCCTAGTTTTGCCGCAGCTCCGCCCGCCTGATCTTGCCGCTCGTCGTCTTCGGCAGCTCTTCGGCGAACTCGACGATGCGGGGGAACTTGTAGGGGGCGGTCTCGCGCTTGCAGTGCTCCTGCAGCTCGCGGGCTAGCTCGTCGCTTGGCTCGCGGCCGCGTGGCACGACTATCGCTCGGACCACGGCGCCGCGCTCGGGGTCGGGGGCGGCGACTGCGGCGACCTCGGCGACGGCTGGGTGGGAGAGCAGTGCCGACTCGACCTCGAAGGGGCCGATCCGGTAGCCGGAGGAGAGGATGATGTCGTCGCTGCGGCCTTCGAAGTGGAGATAGCCGTCGTCGTCTTCCCGAACGAGATCGCCTGTCTGCCACCATTCGCCCTCGAAGCGCTCGCCGTCAAGGTAGCGCGAGAAGAAAGTGGGAGAGGAGGCCGCGCGCAATTGCAGCTCGCCCTCGACGATCCGTGTCTCCAGACCCGGCAGCGGCCTGCCCATCGACCCCGGCCGAACCGGGTCGCCGGCGAGGTTGCCGCTGATGTGCCCGGTCTCGGTCTGGCCGTAGCCGTCGGCCGGCTCGAGGCCCATCGCCTCTCGGAACGCCGCGATTGTCTCGGCCTCCAGCGGCTCACCGGCCGAGACCATGCGGCGCAGCGCGGGCAGCGGGCGCAGCGCGGTGCGCTTGGCCAGCATCCGGTACTCGGTGGGCGCCTGGCAGAGCACGTTGACGCCCAACCCCTCGGCTATGTCGAGTCGCTCGGCGGGGTCGAAGCGGCCCTCGTGGATTACCGCGGCGGCACCCGTCAGCCAGGGGGCAAGGAAGACGTTGCGTGCCGACTTGGACCAGCCGGTCGCGGTAGTGCACCAGACCAGCTCCCCCTTGCGCGAGCCAAGCCAGTGCTCGGCCTGGGCCCGCTGTCCCTCCAGGTAGCGATAGGCATGAACGACGCCTCGCGGCTCTCCGGTCGTGCCTGAAGTGAAGACGATCAAAGCCGGGTCCTCGGCGCCCATCTCTTCAACCGGCGCCGGCGTCTCCTGCGGCCGATCCTCGTCGAGGACGACGGCGATCTCACCCATGCTCATAGTCGCGACCCCGCCGGGCAGCTCAGCAAGCAACGCCTCTTCGCCAACGCAGAGCTTCGGATCGGCAGCCGCCACCCGCACCTCAAGGTCATGGCGCCGCAACTGCGTGCTGCAAGGCAACGCCACCGCCCCCATCCGCCAGCAGGCAAGCAACGCCAGCACCCACTCGATCCGATTCCCCACCAGCATCATCACCACGTCCCCGCGCTTAACGCCACGTGCCGCGAAAGCCCCGGAGAGTCCCGCCGAACGAGCAATCAGTTCGCCGAAGTGCCAGTCCCGTCGCCTTCCCTCGGCATCAACGGCAACGATCCCCGGTCGCGATGCGGGGGAGCGTTCCATCACGTCCTCGATGAAGTTCACAGAAGGGGGAGAGTCATGGCCGACACGGACTTATACGGGAGCGGCTTGCCGAGTGACTTATACTTTTAGGCATAATACCTAGAAGTATATGAACTGAGAGGCATATTTTGTCTTCATACGTTTAGGTACAATACCTATTGGTATATGAAATCTGCGAACCCGGTCAACCCGTTCAGCTTTGGCGCCCTCGCCCTGGATGCCGGATTTGCCGACCGCGAATTCGAGCTCGAGGAGCTGACCAGAGACGTCCGCAACGGCCAGGACGTCGTCATCTTCGCTCCCCGCCGGTGCGGCAAGTCCTCGCTGATATGGCGCGCCGCGGCACAGCTGGCGAGTGAGGGAATCCTTGTCGCCCAGGTCGATCTGATGACCACGCCGAGCAAGGAGAGCTTGGCCTCGGCACTGGCGCGTTCGATTCACGAGCAGATCGCCTCGCCCGTCGAGCGCGTCCGCGATCGAGCACTGGCGCCGTTCCGGGGGCTTCAGGTGCAACCGACGATCAACGTCAACCCGGACGACGGTTCGCTCTCCTTCGGCTTTGGCGTTGCTCGCAAGCAGGCGGATATCGACGCCACGCTGGAGAGGCTGCTGGAGCTGCCAGCCGAGTTGGGCGGGAGCCGCAATCGCCGCATCGCCCTGATCATCGACGAGTTTCAGGAGATCGTCGAGATCGATCCGGGTTTGCCGAAGCTGCTGCGCTCCGTCTTTCAACGCCAGTCCGAGGTCGCCCATATCTATCTGGGGAGCAAGCAGCACATCATGGAGCGGATATTCAACGACGCCAACGAGCCTTTCTGGCGCAGCGCCAAGTCGGTCGAGCTGGGGATGATCGATGCTGCCCCCTTTTCCGCCTTCGTAATGGAACGCTTCGATGTCACGGGCAAGGACGTCGATCCGGCGGTCGTCGAGGACCTGCTCGCTCGCACCGGCGGCCACCCCTACGCCACCCAGGAGCTCTGCTACTTCCTCTGGGAGCAGACCACTCCGGGAGAGGTCGCTTCGGAGGCGCAACTGGGGTTGGCACTGAGCGGCGTGCTGCGCTCTGAGCATGCCCACTTCAGCCTGCTCTGGGAAGGTGCCTCCGCAGCGCAGAAGCAGGTCCTGCGTGCGCTGGCCCGCGAATCGGGCCACCCGTTCTCTGGCGCCTATCGGGATCGTCACGACCTCCCGCCCGCCACCAACGTTCAGAAGGCGCTGTCCGCCCTGACGAAGCGTGAAGTCGTAACCGGCGAAGCCGGCGCCTACCAGATCTCTGAGCCTTTTCTAGCCGAGTGGCTGCGGGCGAACATCGACGGCGTCCATCCAGGTTGACTCCGGGAAGGGGGCCGGGCGCCCCTCCCCAAAACGCGCGGCAGGAGCCGC
>DASSMU010000073.1:0-10016 GCA_035701465.1 Solirubrobacterales bacterium | reverse complement strand
CGCCGGGGACCTACCCCGCGGAAAAAGTGGTGTAGACTGTTCATCTACATGGCCGCCACGGATACCACCACCATCCGAGTTCCGGTCGAGACTCGCGACCGGCTGAATTCATTGGCTGCTCGCCGCGGCGAGCCCGCCGGCGAGGTGGTTGCAAAGCTGGTCAGTGCCGCCGACGAGGACGCGATGCTTGCCGAGGTTGTGGTCGGATTCGAGAGGATCGCCGCTGACCCCAGAGCCCTGTCTGCCTATCGCGTAGAGAGCGAAGAGATCGAGTCCGGCTTCGAGGCTCCGGCTCCCGAGTGGTAAGGCCAAAGCCCCAGCAGGGCGATGTCTACTGGGCAGACTCTGACCCGACCCGGGGCAGGGAGCAGGCCAAGGCCAAGGCCCGCCCCTTCGTGATCGTCTCGGTCGACCAGTTGAACCAAACGAGCCTCGGGCTTTCCCTGGCGGTCCCGCTCACCCGGACTGACTTTGGCAGCAACCTGCACTTGGCAATTCCTGCATCTGAGGCTGGGATGAAAGAGGAAGGCTTCGCGATGCCCGAGCAACTTCGCTCGATCTCACACGAGCGCCTCAGTCGCCGGCTCGGCAGCTTGCGCCCGAAAACCCTCGAGCAGCTGTTGAAGCGCTGCCGGGTTCTACTGCGCTGAGTGCTCCCGGTCGTCCATCCCTCGACCGGTCGCTTTGGGGGCTCCGGTTATACGGAGCCTACGTTGATCCGAGCAGTCGCTCGACGACCAGGACGTCTCGCCAGGTGCCGTCGAGCTGTCCGTGGCGCTGGTGTACGCCGACCGAATCGAAGCCGCAGCGCTCGACCAAGCGGATGCTCGCGACGTTGTCGGTGAAGAGCTTGCCGGTCAGCTTGTGGAAGCCGCGCTCTTCGGCTGTGGCGGCGAGAGCTTCGGCGAGGGCTGTGCCAACCCCCCGTCCTCTCGCCCTGGCGTCGACATAGACGCTCGCCTCGCCGATGCCCTCATAGCACTGGCGGGGGCTGTAGGGGGCGAGTCCGGCCCAGCCGAGAACGTCCTTGCCGGCGACGCCCACCAGCAGCGGGAAGCGCGCGTCGTCGATCCGGCCGTCGAAGTCCGCCGCGGATCGCGGCGCGGTCTCGAAGGTCGAGCCCCGCTCGGCGAGCGCTGCGTTGTAGATCGCGCAGATTGCCTCAGCATCTGCCGCGGCGGCACCGCGTATGGTGGCTTCGGCGTTCATGGTCCGTATTCTCGATGCTCGGCCAACGAATCGACAATGGCCCTGGGGCCAAAGCCGTTTATCCGGTGAGATTGGCATTGCGTGCCACGCCTCCTGTTGGATGCAGGCAAGGACTACGGCCTTCCCGCGCTCGATTCCGACGACGCCGGCGTTAGGGTTCCAACGAATTGGAAGCCGCGAACGAAGGGAAGAGATGAAGCGTCTTTGGGGAGTTCGTATCGCGCTGGTCGTGGTGTGCGGGATTTCGATCCTGTTTGCCATGAGCGCTTCTGCGAGCGCACAGATCACGCTGGGTCAGCTGGCGCCAGCGGGCACGGCCTACAACTGCGCATACGGGTCGGCATATGACGAACTGCAGACCTCGGTGGGTTCAGGAAACAGCTACATCGCCCCGAGCTCTGGCGTGATCACCTCATGGAGCACCCAGGTGGGGGCGACCCCTGGTCAGATACTCGGCATGAAGGTGTATCGCCCGATAGGCGTCGGAACCTTCCTGGTCGTCGGTCAGGATGGGCCTCGCGCGCTGGCTTCAGGACTAAACACCTTCTCAGTCAACATCCCGGTTCAAGCCGGTGACATCCTCGGCATCTTTCTGCCTGCCGGCGTCCACTCCGACTGCGGGTTTGAACCCGGGCTTGCGGGCGACCAGATCAGCTGGGGAGAAGGAAACGCACCTGTCGGCAGCTCCTTCGCGATTCAGGAAACCTATTCGAAAGACCGACTCAACATCTCAGCGACCTTGCTTCCGCCACCGACGATCAGCGCGATCGCTCCGGCAAGTGGCTCGATCAAGGGAGCCAGCGTGGTGATCACCGGAGGGAATTTCGCCGGCGTCACCAGCGTCAGCTTTGGCTCGGCGCCCGCCACCTTCAAAGCGGACTCAGAAGGGCAGATCACGGCAGTTGCCCCGCCAAGCAAAACGCTGAGCAAGGTCCAAGTGACCGTCACCACCGCGGCCGGCAGCGCCACCAGCGCCCAGACCTTCGCTTACACAGGTTGCAAGGTTCCCCAGCTGAAGCGCAAGAAATTGAAAGCGGCGAAGACAAGCCTCCGCAAAGGCGGTTGCAAGTTGGGCAATGTCAAGAAGCTCCATGGCGCCACTGCGAAAACCGGCAAGGTCACCAAGCAGAACCCAAAGCCGGGCAAGATCCTCGCCCCGGGGTCGAAGGTCAAGATCACCCTCGAGGACTAGGAGGTTTCGGTGCGACCCCGGCTCGGCGGAGCCCGGGGTCGCACCGTGCCGTTTGAGGCTTCGTGGATTGTGGTAAGAACTACCTAATTATGGGTAGAAGAGGCGTTCTTGGCGGATGGCGTTGGATCGCGTCGCGGACGGCGTTTGGGTGTGGGCTGGTGGCGCTGCTGCTGCCCGGGTCCGCTGGGGCTGCGGAAGCCCCTCCGTTCGATGCGCATGGAAGCGTCGAACAGGTCTACGCGACGGGGCTCGCACCGGGCGCGACGGTCTCTCTCTATGACGGCGAAGGGCATGAGGTCGCTGCGAAGAACGCTGACGGGTTCGGCGGGGTTCTGTTCCGTGAAGTCGTGCCGGGTGAGGGAAACAGGGTCGCGTCCGGAGGGGCGGAATCGCCGCCGCTGCGGGTCCTGACTACGCAGTCCGCGCCTCCCAGCACAGACATCTACAACCAGTCGATCCCGTCGAGCGGGTATGGCTACCTGACCACTCGTGACGGGACCAAGCTGGCGATCGACGTGCATCCGCCGCAGGACGCGACGAAAGTTCTTCCCGGGGTCGAACTGCCGCCCCTGCCCAGCGGGCCGACGCCTACGTTGATCGAGTACTCGGGGTACGGGTATGCCAATCCGGCCGGGCCCGAAAACGGGATCTCGATCATCGCCAACCTGATGGGGTTCACGGTTGTCGACGTCAACATGCGGGGCACCGGGTGCTCGGGCGGCGCCTTCGACTTCTTCGAGCCGCTGCAGAACCTCGACGGGTATGACGTGGTGGAGACGATCGCGCACCAGCCGTGGGTCGCGCACGGCAAGGTCGGGATGATGGGGATCTCCTACGGCGGGATCAGCCAACTCTTCACTGCCGCCACCCGGCCGCCGGACCTGGCCGCGATCTCGCCGCTGTCGGTGATCGACAACACGCAGACGACGCTCTACCCGGGCGGCATTCTCAACACCGGCTTCGCGCTCGAATGGGCCAAGGAGCGGGTGCACGACGCCGAAGCGGCAGGTCCCGCCAGCGGCCAGGAATGGGCCGACAAACGGATCCAGGAAGGCGACCAGATCTGCGCCGGCAACCAGGCCCTGCACCCCGAAGCGGTCGACCTCCTCAAGAAGATCGAAGAAAACAGCCACTACAAGCCCGAAGTCGCCGATCCGCTCTCTCCCATCACCTTCGTCGACAAGATCGACGTGCCGACCTTCATGGCCTGCCAGTGGACCGACGAGCAGACCGGTGGGCACTGTCCCGACCTCGCCGAGCACTTCACCGGGACGAAAAGAAAGTGGTTCACCTTCACCAACGGCACCCACGTCGACTCGCTCGACCCGGCGACCTTCAACCGCCTCTACGACTTCCTCGAGCTCTACGTCGCGAAACAGGCGCCGAACCTCGGCTCCGCGGCGATCCGTGCCGCTGCGCCGCTGATCTACCAGGAAGCGATGGGAATACCCGCGGTCACGCTGCCGCCGGATCCCGTCCAGCTGCAGCCGACCTACAGCCTGGCGCTGAGCGCCTTCGAAAAACTGAAACCGGTTCGGGTTCTCTTCGACAGCGGCGCCGGCGGCCTCTCGCCGGGCCGGCCCTACCCCGGCTTCGAACAGTCCTACGGCGAATTTCCGGTCCCGGGCACCCAGGCGAAGTCCTGGTACCTCGCCCCTGGCGGCAGCCTCAGCGCCGGCCCGCCGGCCGGGTCGCATGCCGACGAATTCAGCTGGGACGCGAACGCCCTGCCGGGGACCGATTTCATCGGTGACACCGCCGCCGGCTCCGGCGGCCTCTGGACCGCCACGCCCGAATACCACTGGGAACAGAGCCCGCCGGGGAGCGCCGTCTCCTACCTCACTGCCCCGCTGACCGCGAACACGGCGGTGATCGGGGCCGGTGCCGTGAACGTCTGGGTCCGCTCCTCGACTCCCAACGTCGACCTGCAGGCGACGGTCAGCGAGGTCAGGCCCGACGGCAAGGAGACCTTCGTCCAGAACGGTTGGCTGCGAGGCAACGAGCGCAAGCTCGACGCCGAAAAGAGCACTCCGCTGGAGCCGGTGTTGGGCCTGCGCGAATCCGACGTCTCCCCGCTGCCGGCCAACCAGTTCGTGGAAGTGACGATCCCGCTCTACTACGAGGGCCACGTCTATCGCGCCGGCTCGCGAATCCGGGTGACGATCGCCGCCCCGAACGGCACCCAGCCGATCTGGGCCTTCGACCAAACCGAACCGGAAGGCGCTGCGCAGGTGGCGGTCGCCTACGGCGAAGGAACCCCCTCGAACCTGTTGCTGCCGGTCGTGCCCAACCTGAGCGTCCCCACCGGCCTGCCGCCCTGCCCGGGCCTGCGGGGGGAGCCGTGTCGCGCCTACCAGCCGCTCTCGAACCGGCCCGCGGTACCCTGAGCGGGTAGGAGGGCTCGATGACTGGAAAGGCCGACTTCACCGCCGAGGAGTGGGACACGGTCCTGGAGGGCCCGACGAGCGCCGGGTTGATCGTCTCCACCGCGCAGCGCGGCGGCAGCTTTCGCGAGATCCTCGCCATGGCCAAGGCCTACACCGAGGCGCGCAAGGAGCATGGCGAGTCCGAGCTGCTCGACGAGATCGTCTCGCACAAGCCCGAGGTCGATCGCACCCGGGCCCACTCGCCGGAGGAGCTGAAGGAGCACGGCCTGCAGCGCATTCGCGACGCGGTCGCGCTGCTGGCCCAGAAGGCGACCCCGCAGGAGTCGGACGACTACCGGCGTTTCGTCGTCTCGCTCGCCGAGCGGGTGGCCGGTGCCAAGAGCGAGGAGGACGGCCAGCCGGTCAGCGATTCGGAGAAAGCGGCCATCGCCGAGATCGCCGAGGCCCTGGGTCAGCGCGCCTGAAGGTTCGCCCCGCCCGAGGGCCCGGGCGATTCGTCGGCTTCCAGGCCGCGCTTGTGGAGGAACGCTCCAATCGAGCCCGCGAGCGCGGCGATGACCGTGATCGCGTAGGCCTCCATGAAGACGTCGAGCACGCGCCCTCCGGCGGTGATCGGGTTCCTCAGCTGAGACGAGACGGTCAGCAGCTGCGTCGACGTCCAAAACAGCGCGCTCCCGAACGTTTTGATCTCGGTCCGGTGGGCATCGCGCTCCAGTAGGAAGGCCGCGATTGCGCAGATCAGGTCGATCCCGAGCGTCGCGACGCCGATCACGATCAGCCGGTCGCGCAACCTCTTGTGGGCGTCTGTCGTCGCGAGGATGACCCCCGAGGCCTCAGAGGCGGCGATGCGGAGCGGCTTCATGCGTCGATATTCGACGCCCGGCCGGACGATTCGATCGATCGATAGCTTTGACCCCTGGCACGAGGAGATGGCAAAGAGGGGATCGCGGTGCGGGTGGTCGTCCGTGGCCGGGTGCAGGGCGTCGGGTACCGGGATGCCACGGTGGGGCGGCGCGGCAGCTCGGTGCGATGGGCTGGGTGCGGAACGGGGAGGACGGTAGCGTCCTCGTCCACGCCGAGGGGCCGGAGAGTGCCGTCGAGGAGCTGGTCGCCTTCCTGCGCGAGGGGCCGCGCGGTGCGCGGGTTGACGAGGTGACGGTCGAGCCGGTCAAGGTCGAGGGCCACGAGCAGTTCGCGGTGCGCGGCGTCAGCGCCGGCGTCTTCGTCGTCCAGGAGCACCAGGCGACCGCGCGTCACTTCGACCTGCGGCTGGAGGTGGACGGTGTGATGCGGTCGTGGGCCGTCCCCAAGGGCCCCTCGATGGACCCCGCGGTGAAGCGGCTCGCGGTGCAGGTTGAGGACCACGACCTGGCGCACAACTCATTCGAGGGCCCGACCGAGGGCGGCGCCGTGATCGTCTGGGACCGCGGCCACTACGAGCAGGGTGGTCGGGTGCCCTGGCCGGAGGCGCTGGAGCGCGGCCACGCGGTGTTCGTCCTGCACGGGGAGAAGCTGCGCGGCGGCTTCGCCCTGCAGCGCACCCGACCGGGCGAGAAGCCCCAGTGGCTCCTGATCAAGCGCCGCGACGAGCAGGCCCGCCCCGGCACAGACGTAGTAGCCGAACACCCCCAATCGGCAATCAGCGCCAAAACCCTCGGAGAGCTCCTCGACACCCCCTGAACTCCCCGCCGACGGGACGAAATCCGGACCTATAGGGGGTGATTTCGGCCCGTCGGCCCTGGTTTAGGCGGGGGACTCCAATTCCTTGAGGTACTGGTGGACGAAGGCTATGGCCATGCTGCCCTCGCCTACGGCGGCGGCTACGCGCTTGACCGGGCCGAAACGGACGTCGCCGCAGGCGAAGATGCCGGGGACGCTCGTCTCCAGCAGGTAGGGATCGCGATCCGCCGTCCAGTGCTCCGTCGAGCCCACGTCGGGCCCCGTGAGCACGAAGCCGCGCCGGTCGAGCGCGATCTCGGGGGGAAGCCAGGCGGTCTCCGCGTCGGCCCCGATGAAGATGAAGAGGCCGCCCGAGTCGAGCCGGGTCGTCTCCTCTCCCGCGGAGATCTCGATCGCCTCCAGCGAGCTCTCGCCGTGCACGGCCTCGACTTCGGTCCCGAACATCACCTCGATGTTCGACCGGGTCGCGAGTTGGTCGACGAGGTAGCGCGACATGCTTTTCTCGAGCCTCTCGCCGCGGGCGAGGATCGTCACGCTGCGCGCGTGGGTGGAGAAGAAGAGGGCGGCCTGGCCGGCCGAGTTGCCGGCGCCGACGATGTGAACGTCGAGGCCGTGCGTGTTCGGCGCCTCGCTGCGGGCGGCGCCGTAGAAGACGCCCTTGCCGGTGAGGCGGTCGAACCCCTCGATCGGCAGGTGCCGCCAGGTCACGCCGCAGGCGAGGATGATCGTCCGCGCGCGGATCACGTCGCCGGCGTCCAGGTGCAGTTCGCGGTTGGCGGTGTCGATCCGGTCGATCGAGCGGGTGACGAGGATCTCTGCCCCGAGCCGTCGCGCCTGCTGCAGCGCCCGGCTCGCCAGCTCATCCCCGGAGACGCCCGAGGGGAAGCCGAGGTAGTTCTCGATCCGCGAGGAGGTGCCGGCCTGGCCGCCGGGCGCCTCCCGCTCGACCACGAGCGTGCGCAGGCCCTCCGAAGCCCCGTACACGGCCGCGGCGAGGCCGGCCGGTCCGGCGCCGACGATCACCGTGTCGTACTCCGCGGCGCCCGGCTCTGTCTCGACGTCGAGCAACTCGGCCACACGGCGCAGCTGCGGCCGGACCACGGTCTTGCCGTCGACGATCCGTATCGCCGGCCAGTCCTCCTCGGCCGGCAGCGGCCCTCCCCAGCGCTCGGCCGCGTCCGGCGTCTCGGGCGTGAGCCAGGTGAAGCTGATCTGGTTGCGGTCGAGGAAGCGCCGCAGCTCGGCGCAGGCCGCGTCCCAGCGGTGCCCGAGCACGATCGCCCGCGGCGGCGGCGGGTCTGCCGCGATGCCCTCCAGGCCCCGCGAGCCGCCCATCCGGTGCCCGGCGAGCTTGCCGATCTCCTTGCCGAGGTCCGGCACCACGGCCGCGACGGCGTGGTAGTCGTGGGGCTCGATTCGCATCACGCGCGTTTTCTCCGCCGCGCGGAAGCCGACCGGGAACACTGTCCCCAGCACGATCGGCACCTCGCCGAAGACGTCCCCGGGGAGGCGCTCGCCGACGACGCGCTCGACCCCGTCGACGGACTTGGTCGCCTCGATGCGACCGTCGAGCACGGCGAAGATCGCCCGCTCGTCCCCTTCGTTGGCCGCGTATTCGCCCGCCACGAGGCCGATGTCCGCCGCCACCCGCGAGAGCTGCTCCCGCTCGGCCGTGTCGAGGGCCGCGAAGGCGCCGACCTCCCCGATCTCCTCCGCGGTCACCATCTCCGCGGCAGGCTACTGGCCGAGCGGGGTTCCCGGCGAGCGCGGCGATGATGTTCAATCATCCTGACGATGCACACCGCCACCGACGCAATGGAGGAACCACGATGCTGAAGCTTGGAGACGTCGCCCCGGATTTCGAGGCCGACACGACGGAGGGCAGGATCAGCTTCCACGACTGGATCGGCGACTCGTGGGCGGTGCTGTTCTCGCACCCGAAGGACTTCACGCCTGTCTGCACCACCGAGCTCGGCTACATGGCCTCGATCAAGCCCGAGTTCGACAAGCGGGGCGTGAAGATCATCGGCCTCTCGGTCGACCCCTCCGACAAGCACGAGGCCTGGGCGTCCGACATCGAGGAGACGCAGGGCACCGCGCCCAACTACCCGATCATCGCCGACGTCGACTACAAGGTCTCCAAGCTCTACGACATGCTGCCCGGGGACGTCAGCGGCGACCCGGCGGACCGCACCCCGGCCGACAACCAGACGGTCCGCAACGTCTTCGTCATCGGCCCCGACAAGAAGATCAAACTGATCCTCGTCTACCCGATGACGACGGGACGCAACTTCGACGAGGTCCTGCGCGTGGTCGACTCGCTGCAGCTGACCGCGAAGCACAAGGTCGCGACGCCGGCCAACTGGCAGCAGGGCGAGGACGTGATCATCGCCGGCTCGGTCTCCGACGACGAAGCGAAGGAGACCTACCCGGACGGCTGGGAGTCGCCCCGCCCCTACATCAGGATCGTGCCGCAGCCGAAGGGGTGAGCGGCGCGGGGAAGAGGTTCGCCGCCCGGGCCGAGTCGTGGTTCCGGGTGGCGCCGCTGGAGCCCGGGGTCTGGCTGGTCGGGGAGCCCGGGCACGTCAACAGCTGGTTGATCCGAGGCAGCGAGCGGGCGCTGCTGCTCGACACGGGGCTCGGGCTCGCCGACATCTCGGCGGCCGTGGCGACGGTCTGCCCGCAGCAGCCGACGGTGGTCAACTCGCACGTCCACTTCGACCACGTCGGCGGCAACGACCTCTTCGCCGAGACGGCGATGCACGAGCTCGGGCCGCAGTGGATCGAGGCCGGCTGCGAGCCGAGCCAGCTGAGCGCCTACCCCGATCTGCTGCCGGCGATGACGGAGGAGTACGGGCGGTTGCTGGCGGCCGATCGCGAGGGCGGCTTCTTCCTGATCGGGCCCGACGAGGAGATGCGGCCCTGGCCCGCGGAGGGGATCGCCGCGCGCGGCTGGCGGATCGAGCCGCCGCCGCCGACCCGGCTGCTCGCCGAGGGCGAGGAGATCGACCTCGGCGACCGCGTCCTGCGCGTGCTCCACACCCCCGGCCACGCCCCCGACCACATCTGCCTGCTCGACGAGCGGGAAGGGATCCTCTGGGCGCAGGACCAGGCCTACTACGGCCCCCACCTGGTCTACGAGCCGGGAGCGGACTTCGGCGACTTCCTCACCTCCACCCGCCGCCTCGCCGACGAGCTGAGCGGCTCGCTGCGCACCGTCTACACCGCCCACTGCCTCCGTCCCACGGTGCCGCCCGCCTTCCTCGGCGAACTGGCCGACGCCGCCGAGGCCGTGGCTGCCGGCGAAGTCTCGCTGACAGCATCGGAAGGCTTCTTCGGCGAGCCCGTGCGCAGCGCCGACTTCGGCCACTTCTCGATCCTGCTGCCCGACAAGGGCCGTTGATCCGTGCCGGCGAGGCCATCCGCAGCGTTCCGGTGCGCTTTATCCCCGCTATGGGGAGATAAGGCGCACCGGAAGTAGGTTGGGGGCGTGGGGGTGACGATCGAGGAGTTGAGGGTTGGGGATGGGCCGGAGTCCTGGGCGGCGC